>JAZJZJ010000169.1:0-9129 GCA_040389925.1 Pseudomonadota bacterium | reverse complement strand
CCCCCGCCCAGGAGCTGAATGGACATTCGTAAACTGCAACGCGTCATCGTCGATGGACTGGAAGACGTCAAGGCCCAGAACATCCTCGTGTTCAACACCGAACATCTGTCGGCCCTGTTCGAGCGCGTGATCATCGCCTCGGGCACGAGCAACCGGCAGACCAAATCGCTGGCCTCCAGCGTGCGCGAGGCAGTCAAGACCGCAGGCTATCCGGTGCCGCGCACCGAGGGCGAGGCCAACGGCGAGTGGATCATCATCGACTGCGGCGCCGCGGTCGTCCATGTGATGCAGCCCACCATCCGCGACTACTACCACCTCGAAGAGATCTGGGGTGACAAGCCGGTCAACATGAAGCTCACGAGCGGCGCCGTGAAGCTGGTGAAGGCGGCCGAACCCGAGGCGCCGGCCAGGAAGAAGGCGGCGGCGAAGAAGGTCGCCGCGAAGAAGGCGCCCGTGGCAGCGAAGGCGCCGGCGCGCGCACCGGCCAAGGCACCAGCGAAGAAGGTCGCCGCGAAGGCACCCGCGAAGAAGGCGCCGGCGCAGAAGATTCCGGTCGTCAAGAAGCTGATGGTCGTCGGCAAGACGCCGACGAAGAAGGCCGCGCCGAGCGGGCGTGGCGTGACGCGCACCGTCGGCGTCAAGTCGGCCGCCGCGAAGAGCGCACCGGCGGCCAGGAAGGCGCCAGCGAAGAAGGCACCCGCCCGGAAGACGACCGGCCGCGCATGAAGTTGCTGGTCGTCGCGGTCGGCCAGCGTCAGCCGGCTTGGGCGCAGACGGCCTATACCGAGTTCGAGAAGCGCTTCCCGCCCGAGATGCGGCTGGAACTGCACGTGGTGAAAGCCGAAACGCGCGGCCAGAAGACCGCCGAGCAACTGATGGCCGCAGAAGGTGTGCGCCTGCAGGCGGCACTGCCGCGCGGCGTGCGTCGTGTCGTGCTCGACGAGCGCGGCACCCGTGTCACGACGCTGCAGCTGGCCGACCGCATGAAGGCATGGCAGCGCGACGGCCGCGACATCGCGTTTCTGATCGGCGGCCCCGACGGGCTCGACCCGGCGCTGAAGGCCACCGCCGACGAAACGCTGCGCCTGTCGGAGCTGACCCTGCCGCATGCGTTCGTGCGCGTGCTGCTCGCCGAAGCGCTTTACCGCGCCTGGACCGTGATGGTGAACCACCCCTACCACCGCGAATGAGCACGCCCGACTTCATCTACCTCGCCTCGCAAAGCCCGCGCCGTCGCCAGTTGCTCGACCAGCTCGGCGTGCGCCACGAATTGCTGCTGCCCGGCGCCGACGAAGACGCCGAGGCGCTCGAGGCCGAGCGCGCCGGCGAACTGCCGGCCGATTACGTCGAGCGCGTCACCCGCGCGAAGCTGCAGGCCGCGCGGCGGCGGCTGAAGCAGCGCGGGCTGCCCGACGCGCCGATCCTGTGTGCCGACACGACGGTCGCGCTCGGCCGCCGCATCCTCGGCAAGCCCGCCGACGCGGCCGACGCGCGTGCGACGCTTGCGCTGCTCGCGGGTCGCACGCATCGCGTGATCACCGCGGTCGCGCTGCAGGCCGGGCGGCGTTCGCGGGTCGCGGTGAGCAGCTCGCGCGTGACCGTCGCAGCGATGCCGGCCGCGGCGATCGACGCCTACGTCGCCAGCGGCGAGCCGTTCGGCAAGGCCGGCGCCTACGCGATCCAGAGCGCGTATGCGGGCTGGATCGAGCACATCGAAGGCAGCTACTCGGGGATCATGGGGCTGCCGCTGTTCGAGACCGCGCAGCTGCTGCGCCAAGCCGGTTGGCCGCTACGCTGAGAAGCTGACGCGTCAGGCTCGCGCCGGCGCCAAGCCCCGCCGCACCTGCGCGCTGACCGCGTCGACCGCGACCACCAGCGCGAACATCGCGAGCAACACTGTGGCCGCTTGGGCCTGCTGGAACAGCGACAGGTGGAAGTACAGCATCTGCCCGAGCCCGCCGGCGCCGACGAAGCCGAGCACCGCCGCCATGCGGATGTTCATCTCCCAGCGGTACAGCCCGTACGCGACCCACTGTGGCGCGGCCAGCGGCAGCATGCCGTAGACGAAGGCCGCGACCGCGCCGCTGCCGGCGTCGCGCAGCGCGCGCTCGGGGGCGGGCGGCGCGTTCTCGAGCGTCTCGCCGAACAGCCGGCCGAACACGCCGGTGGTGTGCAGCGCGAGCGCGAGCGCGCCGGCGAATGGTCCGAGCCCGGCCGCCAGCACCATCAGCGTGGCCCAAACCAGCTCCGGCACGCTGCGCAACACGTTCAGCAGCAGTCGCGCGAGCGCGCGCGCCGCGCTGCCGAAGCGGCCCGCGGCCGGCAGCGCCAGCAGCGCGCCGGCCACGCCGGCCAGCAAGGTGCCGAGCGCCGACACCGCGATCGTCTGCAGCGCGGCCCACGCGGTCTTCGCGAGGAATGGGGCGGAGAGATCGGGGCTCAGGAACTCGGCCGCGAACTTGCGCATCGCGCGCGCCGATTCGGCCGAGAACAGGCCGGCGACGTCGAGCTTCAGCCAGGCAAAGCTGGCGACGATCGCGATCAGCAACGCCGACAGCGCCAGCACGCAGGTCAGGCACGGGCCGGCGGCCTGCGCGCGGTCGGCGCGCGCGGTGTCGGCGTCGATGGCGGGGTCGATCGCGGGCCTCATGCGAGCAACCTGCGCAACCCGGCGCTGAGCGCGTCGGCGAGCAGCACCAGCAGCAGGAAGGTCAGCAGGATCGTGCTGGCCTCGCCGCCATTGAGCATCTTCATCGACTGGTCCATCAGCTGGCCGAGACCGCCGGCGCCGACGAAGCCCATCACCACCGATGCGCGCACCGCGCACTCCCAGCGGTAGACGGTGTACGACGCCAGCTCCTGCGCCGCTTGCGGAATCAGCCCGTAGCACAGCGCCGCGATCCGGCCGCTGCCGGCCTCGAGCAGCGCGCGCGCGGCGCGGCCGTCGCTCGACTCGAGGATCTCGGCGTAGACCTTGCCGAGCATGCCGCCGTAGGTGATCGCGATCGCGAACACGCCGGCGGCCGGGCCGAGGCCGAGCGCGTGCACCAGCAGCAGCGCCCACACCACCTCGGGCACCGCGCGCAGCGCCAGCAGCAGCAACCGCGCGGCGCCGCGCACCGTGCGCCCGCGCCAGACCGCGCGCCCGGGGCCGAGCGCCGAGACCGACAGCGCGCTGGTCATCGCGAACGCCAGCGGCACCGCGATCAGCGCGGCGAGCGTGACGCCGGCCGTCGCCATCGCGAGCGTCTCGAGCGTCGCGCGTAGCAGCAGCGCGAGGAAGTCGCCCGAGGTCGCCGGCGGCAGGAAGCCGGCGAGGAAGCCGCCCATCACCCGCAGGTTGCCGGCATCGAACAGCGCCGCGGGGCGGAACTCGGCGAGCTGCAGCAGCGGCCACAGCAACAGCACCGCCAGCAGCGTCAGCCCGGCGCGGCGCAGCGCGAGCGGGTCGCGCGCCGGCGCAGATCGGTGGCCGAGAACGGCGCTCATCGACAGCCCGGGCGCATCAGCGGCAGCACGTTGTCGCCGGCAGGCGGCGGCAGCTGCGGTTCGCCCGCCTGCATCGGCAGCATCCGGCCTTCGGTCGCGTACAGCGCGTGCAGCATCGCCGCGCTGACCTGCGCGGCGGGTTTGTCGAATACCAGCTCGCCGCCACGCAGCCCGACAATGCGCGGAAACCACTTCAACGCCAGGTCGACCGCGTGCAGCGAGGCGAGCAGCGTCGCGCCGTCACGCTCCGATTGCGCGACCAGCTCGCCGATCGCCAGCTCCGACAGCGACGGGTCGAGCGCCGACACCGGCTCGTCGGCGATCAGCAGTGGCGGCGCTTGGTAGAGCACGCGGGCGATGCCAACGCGCTGCAGTTCGCCGCCCGAGAGCCGGTCGCAGCGATCGAACACCCGGTCGGCGAGGTCGAGCCGCGCCAGCGCCGCGCGCGCGCCGGCGATATCCGACGGGTAGAGCAGCGAGAGCAGCGCGCGCCGCGTCGACCAGGTGCCCAGCCGCCCCGCCAGCACGGCGGTCACGACGCGCAGGCGCGGCGGGATCGGCGGCGCTTGATGGACCACGCCGATGCGCGCGCGCAGACGCCGCAGCGGTGCCGGCCCGAGCTGCCACGGGTGCTGGCCGAGCAGCTCGACGCGGCCCTCGCCGGGCCGCAGCGCGGCCGCCGCGATCCGCAGCAGGCTGGTCTTGCCGGCGCCGGACGGGCCGATCACCGCGACCCGCTCGCCGGCCGCGACCGCGAAGCTCACATCGCGCAGCGCGCGGTGGCCGTTCGCGTGGACCAGGCCGACCCGGTCAAACCTCAAACTCATTGCAAGAACCGAATCGCCGGCATCACTTGATCAACCCGGCCGACTTGGCGGCCGACTCGATGCCGTCGTAGTTGGCCGACGCGGTCGGCACGAACTTGCTGGCGCGCTGCAGGTCCATGATCTCCTTCATGCCGGGCTTCGCCGGGTCGAGCTTCAGGAACGCGTCGGTCAGCTTCTTGCGCAGCGCAGCGTCGAGGCCGGGGCGCACGGTCCAGTTGTAGTCGTAGTAGGGCGGCGTGGTCGCGAGCACGCGGACCTTGACGGCGTTCGGGTTGCCCGATTCGACCAGCTTGTCCCAGACCGACGCGTTGAGCACGCCGCCCTCGGCGCGGCCCGAGGCGACGAACGCGACGGTCGCGTCGTGTGCGCCCGAGAACGCGACGGTCTTGAAGTCGGTGTCGGGCTTGATGCCGGCCTGCTGCAGGAAGAAGCGCGGCATCAGGTGGCCCGAGGTCGACGACGGCGCGCCGAACGCGAAGGTCGCGCCCTTCAGGTCGGACAGTGTCTTTGCCGGGCTCGCGATCGGCACGATGAACTTGCTGGTGAACTTCTCGTCCTCGGCGCGCTGCACGATCGGCACGACGCCGCCGTTGGTGCGGATGCGCGCCTGCACGTAGGTGAAGCCGCCGAGCCAGGCCAGGTCGATCTTGTTGCTCGCTAGGCCTTCGACGACGGCGGCGTAGTCGGTCACCGGCGTGAACTGCACGTCCAGCCCGGTCTCCTGCTTCAGGTAGTCGCCGAGCGGCTTGAACTTGCGCTGCAACTCGGTCGGCGCCTCGTCGGGGATCGCGGAGACGCGCAGCACAGTGGTCTGCGCAACGGCGGCGAGGCTGCCGAGTGCGAGCAGGGTGGCGGCGAGCGCGCGGGAAAAGGTCTTGGTCATGGGGCGGCCTGATTGGCGGTGGATTGAGTCTTCGAGCGGACCGGGCGCATCAGCGCGCGGCGGTGCGGAAGCCCGCGAATATATCGGTGCGCTGCGGCTCGAAGAAATTGCGATAGCGCGGATCGTGCATCCGCGTGCGGGTCGCGAACGCGCCGCCGCGCAATTCGCGGTGCGTGCCGAACCACGGCTGCGAATACTCGCGGTACGGCCCGGGCGCGAAGCCGGGGTAGGGCGCGAACGCGTCGGCGCTCCATTCCCAGACGCTGCGGCCCCACGTGAACGCCGGCGCGGTGCGTGCGGCATGTTCCCACTCCGCGGCGCTCGGCAGCCGGCGGCCGGCCCAGCGGCACCAGGCCTCAGCCTCGAAGGCGTTGACGTGCAGTACTGGGGTCATCGGGTCCAGCGCAAGCCAGCGATCGAACCAGCGCTGCTGCCAACCGCCGTCGGCGCCGCGGCGCCAGCGCTGCGGGTGCGCCAAGGCGCTGCGCGCGCGCCACGCGCCGGCCGCGTCGGGCCACAGCGCGGGCTGGTCGTAGCCGCCGGCCTCGACGAAGCGGGCGAACTCGCCGGCGCGCACAGGCACGCTGTCGATCTCGAACGGCGCGAGTCGAACCGGGCGCGGCGGCCGTTCGTTGTCGAACCCGAAGCCAGAGCCGACGCCGAGCTCGACGCTGCCGCCCGGCACGGCGATCGGGGGCGATGCGGGCAGCGTCGGCAGCTCGACACCGCGCGGCGCCGGGTAGCCGAGGGCGGCGCGCAGCCAGCAAAAGGCTTCGCCGTGCATGTCCTCGTGGAACAGCGCGAGCCGCGCGAAGTAGAGCCCGCCGTCGTCGGCGTCCGCCGGCAATGCGTCGAGACAGGCGTCGAGCTGGTGAGCCAGCATCGCGGTCAGCGCCGCGCGATCCGGCAGCGGCGTGGTCCAGCGCGCGGCGTGGGGCAGGCGCGCCGAGTCGAAGTGGGCGTCGGGTGCGACGATCCGCGCCGGGTGGTGCGCGGTCGCATGGCCTTGCGCATCACGACCGTGCGGGCCACGCAGCATCCAGAATTCGGCGAACCAGGCGAGGTGCGCGAGCTCCCAAGCGATCGGGTTGACGCCGGGCTGGCGCGCGGGCGACCACTGCGCCGCGTCGAGGTCGGCGACCTGCGCCCAAGTGCGGGCGCGGCTGTCGCGCAGCGCCTCCGCCAGCGCCGCGCCGGCGAGTTGGCGTGCGTCAGCCATGCCCGACTCCGGCGCGTGGCAACATCGCCGCATGTCCCATTCGCTTCGCGTGTGCATCGTGACGCCGGCGCTCGCCGCTGCCAACAACGGCAACTGGCACACGGCGTCGCGCTGGGCGCGCTTTCTGGCGACGCGCGCCGCGGTGCGCGTGCAACTCGGCTGGGACGGCGAGCCGGCCGACGCGCTGATCGCGCTGCATGCGCGGCGCTCGGCCGACTCGATCGAGCGCTTCCACGCCGCGCACCCGGACCGGCCGCTGGCCGTCGTGATGACCGGCACCGACCTGTACCGTGACCTGCAAACCGACGCGCGTGCTCGACATGCCCTGGAGTGTGCCAGCCATGTCGTCGTGCTGCAGGGCGAGGCGCTGAATGCCTTGCCGGCGAGCGTGCGTGACCGCGCGCGCAGCATCGTGCAGTCGGCCTCGCGGCTGCGGCGCGCCGATGGCGCGCGCAGCCACGTCACGCTGACCGCCGTCGGCCACCTGCGCGACGAGAAAGACCCGCTGACGCTGCTGGCTGCGGTGCGGTGCTTGCCGGCGGACACGCCGATCCGCGTCGTCCACATCGGTCGCCCGCTCGACCCGGCGCTCGGCGACGCCGCGACCCGCACGATGCGCGAATGCCCGCACTACCGCTGGCTCGGCGGCCTCGAGGCGCCCGCGGCGCGGCGCTGGATCGCACGCTCGCGCGCGCTCGTGCACATGAGCCGCCTGGAGGGCGGCGCCAACGTCGTGATCGAGGCGGTGCGCTCCGGCGTGCCGGTGCTGGCGAGCCGGATCGACGGCAACGTCGGCCTGCTCGGCGCCGATTACGGCGGCTACTTCCCGGTCGGCGACGCCGCCGCGCTCGCCGCGCTGATGCAGCGCTTTGCGGGCGAGCCGGCCTTCGCCGCCGGTCTGGCGGCACAGTGCGCGGCGCGCGCGCCCGACTTCGCGCCGGCCGAGGAGGCGCGCCGCGTGCGTGCCTTGCTCGACGACATGCTCGCCGGGCGCCGCCTGGCTGCCGCTGACACAATCGACCTTCGATGACCCGCAGGAGCCTCGCACCATGAACCCACTCGATACCCCGCCCGCCGCGCTGCGGCTGACCAGCTTCTCGCACGGCGGCGGCTGTGGCTGCAAGATCGCGCCGGCCGTGCTGTCGGAGATCCTGAAGAACAGCGGCGGCGGGCTGATTCCGAAGGAGCTGATGGTCGGCATCGAGACCGCCGACGACGCCGCCGTCTACCGCCTCAACGACACCCAGGCGCTGATCGCGACGACCGACTTTTTCATGCCGATCGTCGACGACCCGTTCGACTTCGGCCGCATCGCGGCGACCAACGCGATCAGCGATGTCTACGCGATGGGCGGCCAGCCGATCATGGCGCTCGCGCTGGTCGCGATGCCGGTGAACCAGCTGCCGCTCGAGGCGATCGGCCAGATCATCAAGGGCGGCGAGGCGATCTGCCGCGAGGCCGGCATCCCGATCGCCGGCGGCCACACGATCGACTCGGTCGAGCCGATCTACGGCTTGGTCGTGCTCGGCCTGGTGCATCCCGACCGGGTGCGCCGCAACGCCGATGCGAAGGCCGGCGACGTGCTGATCCTGGGCAAGCCGCTGGGCGTGGGCGTGTTGTCCGCGGCGCTGAAGAAGAACAAGCTCGACGCCGCCGGTTACGCGCAGCTCGTGCGCACCGCGACGATGCTGAACAAACCCGGCATCGCGTTCGCCGCGATGGACGGCGTGCATGCGCTGACCGACATCACCGGCTTCGGCCTCGCCGGCCACACGCTCGAGCTCGCGCGCGGCGCCGGCCTGCGCGCGGTGATCGAGTGGTCGCGCGTGCCGCTGCTGCCAAGCGTCAGCGCGATGGCGGCCGACGGTTTCGTCACCGGCGCGTCGGGCCGCAACTGGGACGGCTACGGCACGCAGGTCGCGCTCGACGCGGCGCTGCCGGCCACGACGCGCGATCTGCTGTCGGACCCGCAGACATCCGGCGGATTGCTTGTGAGCTGCGCGCCCGAGATCGCCGACGACGTGCTGCGCGTGTTCGCGCAAGGCGGCTTCGACCAGGCCGCCGTGATCGGTCGAATGGAAGCCGGCGCTGGCCTGCAGGTGACGGCCTGACGGCGCCCCGATGCAGGACATTCTTGTCAACTGGACCCCGCAGGAGACGCGCGTCGCGGTGGTCGAGAACGGTGCGGTGCAGGAATTGCACATCGAGCGCGCGCTCGAACGCGGCTTGGTCGGCAACGTCTACGCCGGCAAGGTGGTGCGGGTGCTGCCGGGCATGCAGTCGGCGTTCATCGACATCGGGCTGGAGCGCGCCGCGTTTCTGCACGTCGCCGATGTGCAGGTGAACGGCGTGATGCCCCGAGGCAGCTTCGGCACCGCGCCGCGCAGCGACCAGGCCGGCAATGGTGTGCCGCAGACGCCGATCGAGCGCCTCGTGTTCGAGGGCCAGACGCTCACCGTGCAGGTCATCAAGGACTCGATCGGCACCAAGGGCGCGCGGCTGTCGACGCAAATCAGCATCGCCGGCCGGCTGCTCGTGTTCCTGCCGCAGGACGACCACATCGGCATCTCGCAAAAGATCGGCTCGCACGAGCTGCGCGAGCAACTGCGCGCGCGCATGGGCGTGCTCGCGCAGGTGCCCGAGGGCGCAGGCCCGCAGGGCGGGTTCATCCTGCGCACGAACGCCGAAGAGGCGACCGACGAGGAGCTTTC
>JAZJZJ010000168.1:10258-11312 GCA_040389925.1 Pseudomonadota bacterium | reverse complement strand
GCCAGAAACCGATCGAGCGTCTTGTCGTTCCAGACGATGTTGGCGCGCTTCATCGCCGGCGAGTAGTCGAAGTTCGGCACGCTGCCGGCGAGGCGGCCGAACAGACCGCAGTGATGCGGCCCGACGCGGTCGTTCGCCAACGCGTGGCAGGCCATGCAGCGCACGTACACCTGCTCGCCGTGCAAGACATCGGGCGCGGCCCGGCTCGCGCCGCTCGTGGCGGCGCCGAGCGCCGCCACGAGCACCGCCAGCGCGCGCACCGGCCAGCCGCGCTTCATGCCATGAACGCGGACGGCACCGGTGCTTCGCCGAGCGCCTGGCGCAAGACCGCCCAATGCATGGCCTCGTCACCGAGGATGCTGGCCGCGGCCTTCGACAGGTCGCGGTTCGCGAACAAGGGCACCGCGCCGAGGTAGGCGCTGACCGCCCCTTGCTCCAGCTTCGCGGCGAAGCGCAGCACGTCGGCCTGCGACTTCAGCTGATCGGCCGGGAAGTGGTAGTTCGCCTTCGCGATCACCGCCTTGCCGCCGAGCTGTTCGATCGTCTTTGCGAGCAGCGCGGCGTGCTCCTTGTGATGGCCCTGAAAGCTCAGCGCCAAGTCGAGTACCGGTTTCTGCAGCAGTTTGCTCTCGGCGCCCAGTTGATAGGCCGCGATTGCCTCGAGCTCGGCGCCGAGCGCGGTGTTCAGAATCTGCACGTCCTTCGGGTCGGCGGCGCCGGAGGCGGCGGCCAGCGCGTCGCGCCCGGCGAGCAGCGCGACCGCCGCGCCGGACAGCACGAGGCCCGATTGGCCGATGAACAGACGACGTGCCGCGACCGGCGTGGGCATGTGGAAGAACGACATGAAACTCTCCTTGGTGGTTGATTGAATGAAGCCACCATTCGATGGCGCCGCGCCGCGCCACGTTCCCGCCGATCGCGGCAGGCCCGCCCGCCTAGCGAAGCCGCGCCATCACGCGTGCGACGATGCGGTCACAGCGCGCGCCGTCGAACGCGAAGGCGGCCACGTTGCCCAGACGGATATTGCCAACAAAGACATGCGCACGATGGGATT
>JAZJZJ010000168.1:0-10248 GCA_040389925.1 Pseudomonadota bacterium | reverse complement strand
GTCGAACGCGAACGCATCGCCGAGCGCGATGTCGACATCGCGCGCCAGGCCGTCGCGCAACAGGCCGCGGGCGCGGAAGAAACGGGTGCGCACGGTCGCCTCGGGCACGTTCAACGCGAGCGCCACTTCCTCGACACTCAACTCCTCGACCGCACGCAGCATGAACACGCTGCGAAACGCATCCGGGAGCAGGTCGATGCGGGCCTCCATGAGCCGGCGAATCTCACTGCGCATCGCGAGGCGATCGGGGCGCCGGTCAGGGTCGTCTTCCATCCACGCCTCCGGGGACTGGCCTGCCGCGTCGACCGCCGCGTTCAGCGGGATCACGCTTGCGCTGCGTTGCCGCAAGCGGCCGAGCGCCTCGTTGATCACGATGCGCACCAGCCAGGTCGAGAGCTTCGATTCGGCGCGAAAGCTCGCCAGCGCGCGCCAGGCGCGCAGGTACGCGTCCTGCAACGCATCTTCGGCCTCGACGTCGCTCTTCAGGATGCTGCGCGCGGTGCGAAACAGCAGGCGGTTGTGGCGCCGCATGATGGCTTCGAACGCCGCGTTGTCGCCCGCGGCGGCGCGCGCCGCGAGGTCGGTGTCGGTGACCGTCTCGGCGCCGGATGCCGCGTGCGCGGCAACGGTTGAAACCTGTGCGTCCTGCATATGTGTACCTCCGGACGTTCGATGGCGCGACGCCGCCGAACGTTCCCGCGATCACGCCCGGGTTTGCGCCTGGTCGTTGAACGCCGAGAGGTTCGCGACCTGAAAACGTGCGCCAGCGACTTCAGCTCGACCCGGTGACGGTCGGCTCGGGTGCGTGGTTTGGGCGCAGGCGCCGCACGGTCGAGTTCGGCACCGAACTCGCCGAGGCGTGGGCGCTGATGCAGGCGCATGCGGTCCAGGCGCTGCCGGTCGTCAATCGGGCCCGGCACGTGATCGGCATCGTGACGCGCTCGGACTTCCTGAGACATGCGGGTCTGGACGACCAGCGCAGCATCGCGATGCGGCTGCGCGCGTTCCTGAGGCGCACCGCGCACACGCACTCCGACAAGCACGAGGTCGTCGGCCAGATCATGAGCGCGCGCGTGAGCAGCGCGCTCGAGACGACGCCGGTGGTCGAACTGGTGCCGCTGATGGCCGACATCGGCCACCACCATGTGCCGATCGTCGATGCGCAGCGCCGGCTCGTCGGCATGGTCACGCAGACCGATCTGGTCGCCGCGCTGTACGAAATCTGCCTCGCGCAACTCGACGCGGGCCGACCCGGTTCGCGGCCCGTCAGTCCATCAGTTCGAGGTAGCTGACCTCGTTGTTCGCAACCGGCCACGTGCGGCCGACGAGGCGCTCGTCGTTGAACACGCCGATCACCGGCCGGCTCGCAGCGTCGCTGAGCTTGAGCTTCGACGAGGCGACGCCCGCCACGCCCGCGGGCACGCCCGGCGGGCTCTTGGCGTCGAGGCTGATCGTGTCGCGCGGCAGGCCGAAGTAGCCGCGCGGGCGCGTCATGATGACGATCGCGGCGGCGTCCTTGTCGGCGTCGAGAATCTTCTCGACGCGCAGGTTCACGATGCTGGACGAGCGCGGGAACGGCGAGCGGTAGAGGTGCGTGGTTGCATAGCCGGGCGCCGCAAGCACGAACTCGTGGCGCGCTTGCGGGTCGGCCTTGAACGGGCCCCACAGGCCGTCGGCGCCGATGGTCTTGCGGTGCAGCGCCGCGCCGAGGCGCTCGCCGGTGCGCGGGTCGGTCGCCCAGACCTCGACGGTCGCGCCGGTCAGCGGCAGGTTCGTCGGCACCACGCCGGTCGCGGCGTACGCGAAATAGCCGCTGACCTTGCCGTCGAGCAGCACGCTGGCTTCCGGCACGACCGTCAGCGAGACCGGCGGCTTGCCTGTGATGAAGCGGAACATCGCCTCGAACGCCTTCGCGCTGTAGGCCGTCTCGCGGTGGTCGATGCCGGCGATCACGACGTTCTCGGCGCCCTTCAGCGCCGGGCCTTCGGCGCTCACGTTCGTCGCCATGCCCTTCGCGCCGATCCACACGCCGTCGGGCTGCGCGAACTTGTCGTTGTGGTCGGAGCGGATCGTCAGCCACTTCAGGCCCGGCGTGACCTCGTCGCCGTTCGGCCCCTTCGGCGCATTGAGTCCCATCAGAAACGCGCCGGCGCCATTGAACTCGGCGTTCGGCGCGCGCTTCGGGTCGGCGAACACGCCGTGGTTCGGCGTGCCGCACAGGATCGCGTGCGAGACCTTGCCGGCGCCGCCGCCGTTTTGCAGGTAGTTGCGCACCGCGTTGCCGCCGCGCGAGTTCGCGATCAGCACGACCTGGCGCGCGCCGGTCGCCATCAAGACCTTGTCGACCTCGGCCGAGAGATACGCCATGTTCTCGGCGGTCGAACTGCGCCCATCCTGCGGCTTGGTGTCGTCGTCGCGCGAGAGCGGCCAGGGGATGTCGACCGCGTGCAGCCGGTCGCGCGGCCAGCCGTTGGATTCGAAGCGCCACAACGTCGTCGTCCACAGCGCGGCGCTGTCGCCATTGCCGTGCACGAGCACGATCGGTGGCGGCGGGGTGTTCGTTCCGGTGGCGCAGGCGGCGAGCATCGTGGAGGCGGCGGAGGCGATCAGCAGGTTGCGGCGATTGAGGGTCATGGCGATGTCTCCGTCACGTGTACTTCGCGGGGGATTGTGGGTCAGACGATGTCGGCGGCCGTCGGCAGCCCGGGCAGGGCGGTCGCGGCGCGCACCGCGCGGACGATCGCGGTCGCCATCACCTCGGCGGCGAGCGCGCCCAGCAGCGTCACGTTCGCGCTGCGCCCGGCCGCGCCGGTGGCGAGCGCGAAGATCGTGTCGCCGTCGGTCATCGTGTGCACCGGATTGATCGCGCGCGCGAAGCCGTCGTGCGCCATTTGCGCGATCTTGTTGGCCTGTGCCTTGGTCAGCACCGCGTCGGTGGCGACGATGCCGAGCGTGGTCGCCGCGCCGACCTGCAGCGGCGCCGGAATCTCGCCGCGCAGCAAGGCCTGCATCGTGCCGAACAGCGCGCTGCCATCGGGTGTGCGCGCGCCGGCGATCACCTGGCCGGTCATCGGGTCGACGACATCGCCGATCGCGTTGACCGCAACCAGCGCACCGACCGTGATGCCGTCGACCGTGACCGAGGCGCTGCCGAGCCCGCCGCGCATCGCGCGCGCGATGCCGAACAGCTTGCCGACCGCGCAGCCGGTGCCGGCGCCGACATTGCCTTGCGCGACCGGTGCGTCGCTCGCAGCGTCGCAGGCGGCGTAGCCCGAGGCCGCATCGGGCCGGATCGTCGGGTCGCCGATCCACAAATCGAACAGGATCGCGGCCGGCACGATGGGTACGCGCGCCGGCCCCACTTGCACGCCGTGGCCGCGCTCGTCGAGCCAGCGCATCACGCCGCCGGCCGCGTCGAGGCCGAACGCGCTGCCACCAGCGAGCATGATCGCGTGCACCTTCTCGACCGCGTTCAGTGGCGACAGCAGCTCGGTCTCGCGCGTGCCGGGTGCGGCGCCGCGCACGTCGACGCCGGCGACCGCGCCGTCGGGCGTGAGGACCACGGTCACGCCGGTCGGGCGGCGGCTGTCAGTGTGGTGGCCGACGCGCAGGCCGCGCACGTCGGTGAGGCTGTCGCGCCGTGCGGTCGTCACTTGCGCGCGGCGGTGAACGCGTTGCGCGACTTCACCGCGAGGTCGCTGTAGTTGCTGAACAGGCCGTCGAAACCCATGTCGAGGAAAGCCTTGTACTCGTCGGCTGCGGCGGCCGGGTCGATCTTCGCGAACGTCCAGCCGTGCACCGCGAGGCCGGCGGCGTGGGCCTGGTCGATCCAGGGCTTCGTCAACGGGTACTTGGCGTTCGCGATCGCGACGCCGACGCCAGCCGCAAAGCCGGCGACTTCTTTCATCGTCAACATGCGGCCGGCCGGTGCGGCCATCATCGCGCTGCCGTCGGGCAGTGTGATCGCATGGCCGAGCAGGATCAGCGGCAGCGTCAGGCCAAGCGCGCGCTGCTTGGCGGCGAGGCTCTTGACGGTCGCGTCGCTGAACGACTGCACGAAGACCTTGTCGGCAGCGCTCGCGTACTTCTCGCGCTGCAAGGTCGCGAGGATCTTGTCCTCCATCGCCGGGTCGGCCTGTTTGGCTTCCGGGTAGATGCCGATCGTGCGGCCGGCGAGCGCGCTCTGCGCCTTCGCGAACGCGATCACCTCGTCGAAAGTCGGCACGCGCAGTTCGGCGAACTTCGGGGTGAAACCGGGGTAGCTGGTGGCGCCGGTCGTGGTCGGCTTGACCGTCAGCGTTCTGATCTCGGCCAGTGAGAAATCGGCGACCTTGTAGCCGCCGTTGCGCGCGGCGAACAGCTCGGCGACGTTGGTCGTGCGCGGCAGCGTGTCGTCGTGGATCGCGACGAGCACGCCGTCGCTCGTCAGCTGCAGGTCGGGCTCGATGTAGTCGGCGCCCATCCGCACCGCGAGTTCGTAGCCAGCGAGCGTGTGCTCGGGCAGGTAGCCGCTCGCGCCGCGGTGGGCGATGACGAGTGGATCAGCCGCCTGCACCAGCGGCGCCCATAGCAGGCCCGCCAGCAGCAGCGCGGCGAACTTCATCAGGCGAACACGCCTGCGGTGTTCTGCATCCGTGCCGACACCTCGCCCAACTGGTGCAGCGTGTCGCCGTACGTCATCTCCATCACGGTCAGGCGCTTGAAGTAGTGGCCGGCGGTGTACTCGTCGGTCACGCCGATGCCGCCATGCAGCTGGATGCACTGCTGGCCGACGAAGCGCATCGATTGGCCCAGCTGGTACTTCGCCTGGGCGAGCGCGCGGCGGCGTTGCGGCGCCGGCTCGTTCAGCTTCAGGCTCGCGAAGTAGCTCATCGAGCGGCCGAGTTCGAGCTGCATCTTGACGTCGGCGATGCGGTGCTTCAGCGCCTGGAAGCTGCTGATCGTCACGCCGAACTGCTTGCGCGTGTTCATGTACTCGACGGTCGTCGCGACCAGCTTGTCCATCGCGCCGACGGCCTCGGCGCAGAGCGCGGCGATGCCGATGTCGATCGCGTGTTCGAGCGCGTCGAAGGCCTTGCCTGCCGGCAGCAGCTCGATCGCGTCCGCGTTGGTCAGCGTCAGGTCGGCCGCGCAGGCGCCGTCCTGCGTCGGGTAGCCACGCACGGCGACGCCTTTCTCGCCCTTCGAGACGAGGAACAGCGCGATGCCTGCCGGGTCATCGACCGCGCCGCTGACCCGCGCCGGCACGATGAACGCGCCCGCATGCGCGCCGGCCGGAACGACCGTCTTGGTGCCGCTCAGCTGCCAGGTGCCGCCGGTGTTCTTCGCGGTCGTCTCGACATGCGCGAGCCGGTAGCGCGCGCCGCGCTCCTGGTGCGCGAGCACGACCCGCTCCCTGCCTTCGGCGATGCCCTGCAGCCACAGCGCGGTCGAGGGTGCCCTGCCGGCGTTCAGCAGGCTCACCGCAACCAGCGAGACGGCTGCGAACGGCTCCATCACGATGCCGCGGCCGAGCTCTTCCATCACGACCATCGCGTCGACCGGCCCGAAGCCCATGCCGCCGTCTTCTTCCGAGACGTACAGGCCGAGCAAGCCGAGCTCGGCGAGCTCTTTCCAGGCCGCGGGCGAGTAGCCGCCTTCCTTGACGATGCTGCGGCGGCGCTCGAAGGTGTAGCCCTTGTCGACCCACTTGCGCACCGTGTCGCGCAGCATGTCCTGGTCGTCGCTGAAATCGAAGTCCATGTCAGTTTCCTTGTGATGTTCAGCCGAGGACCGTCTGCGCGACGATGTTGCGTTGCACTTCGTTCGAGCCGCCGTAAATCGTCGTCTTGCGCATGTTGAAGTAGGTGCCCGCGAGCGGTGCGACGAACGCGCCGGCGGCCATGTCGCCTTGCCAGCCGGCTTCCATCGCCTCGCGCAGGTACGGTACCGAGGCCGGCCCCGCGGCCAGCATCATCAGCTCGCTGTAGCGCTGCTGGATCTCGCTGCCGCGGATCTTCAACAGGCCGGCGACATCGAGCGACTGCTTGCCGCTCTTCTCGGCCGAGAGCACGCGCAGCACCATCATCTCGAGCGCGATCACCTCGACATCGAGCTTGGCGATCTCGTCGCGGAAGCGCGTGTCCGCATACACGCCTTCGGCGGTCGCGATGCGCTTCAGGCGCTCCAGCTCGCGCTTCGCGCGGTTCACGTCGGCGATGTTGGTGCGCTCGTGCGCGAGCAGGTGCTTGGCATAGGTCCAGCCCTTGTTCTCCTCGCCGATCAGCTGATCGGCCGGCACCTCGACGTTGTCGAACCAGACCTCGTTGACCTCGTGCGCGCCGTCCATCGTGATGATCGGCCGCACCGAGACGCCGGGGCTCTTCATGTCGATCAGCAGGAAGCTGATGCCGGTCTGCGGCTTGCCTTCGTTGCTGGTGCGCACGAGGCAGAAGATCCAGTCGCCGTACTGGCCGAGCGTGGTCCAGGTCTTCTGGCCGTTGACGAGGTAGAAGTCGCCTTTGCGCTCGGCCTTCGTCTTCACCGAGGCGAGGTCGGAGCCCGAGCCCGGCTCGCTGTAGCCTTGGCTCCACCAGACGTCGCCGCTCATGATGCCGGGCAGAAAACGCTCCTGCTGCGCCGGCGTGCCGAACGCCATGATCACCGGCGCGACCATCACCGGGCCGAACGGCACGACGCGCGGCGCGCCGGCCAGCGCGGTCTCTTCCTCGAACAGGTGCTTCTGGATCGCGTTCCAGCCCGGCCCGCCGAACTGCTTCGGCCAGCCCCAGCCGTGCCAGCCTTTCTTGCCGAGGATGCGTGCCCAGCGTTGCATGTCCTCTTTGGTCAAATGCAGCGCGTTGTGGACCTTGTGGCTGATGTCCTTCGGCAGGTTCTCGGCCACCCAGCCGCGAATCTCCTCGCGGAAGGCTTGTTCTTCGGGCGTGAAATTCAGGTCCATGGCGCGTCTCCGGTCTGCGGGCAATCTTGGGATGGCGGGTGTTTTAGCACGACCGTGCGTTTTTGCGGTGTCCCAGCCGTGACAAGGCGCGCTCCCGATAATCCCCCGGATGAACCCGCCCAGCTTTCGCGCCACGGTTGTAGCACTGGCGGCCGGTCAGCTGGTGTGCTGGGCCGCGCTTTACTACGCCTTCTCGTCTTTCGTGCTGCCGATGCAGCACGCCTTCGGCTGGAGCAAGCCGCAGATGATGGGCGCGCTGACGCTCGGTCTGGCCGTGTGGGGCGCCGCCACTTACGCGGCCGGCGCGGCCATCGATGCCGGTCGCGGCCGTGCGCTGATGACCTGGGGCGCCGTGCTCGCCGGCATCGGCTTCCTGCTCTGGTCGCAGGTCGACAGTCTGGCGTTGTTGTACGCCGCGTGGGCGCTGCTCGGCGCCTCGATGGCGATGACGCTGTACGAGCCGGCGTTCAACATCCTGACGAAGCGCTTTCCCGAGCGCTACCGCGAAGGCATCACCTCGCTGACGCTGGTCGGCGGCTTTGCGAGCACCTTGTCGTTCCCGGCCGCGGCGTGGCTGATCGCGCGCTTTGAGTGGCGTATCGCGCTGGCGATCATCGGCGTGGTGCTGCTGGGGCTCGTCGCGCCGTTGCATGCGTGGGCGCTGCGCGGCACGCCGGCGCGCACGGTGCGCGCGCACGGGCACGATCCGGCGAACGACGCGACCTTGCACGAAGCGCTGCGCGAGCGCTCGTTCTGGCTGCTCACCGTGACGTTCACGCTGTACTCGTTCGCGGCTGCGGCGATGTGGGCGCACATGATGCCGGCGTTCGCGGCCAAGGGGCGCAGCGAGGCGCAGGCGCTCGCGGTCGTCGTCTGGTTCGGGCCAGCGCAGGTGGCGGGCCGTTTCGCCTACCTGGGATTCGGCCGCTGGGTCTCGGCGCGGCAACTCGGGTTGTGGGTGCTGGTCGGGCTGCCGATCTCGCTCGCGATTTTCGCGCTGGCCGATCAGACCGCCGCACTGCTCGTGTTCGCGCTGCTGTTCGGCGTGGCCAACGGCTTGGTCACGATCGTGCGCGGCAGCCTCGTGCCGGAATACTTCGGCCGCGAGCACGTCGGCCGCATCAGCGGCGCGATGACCGGCATCTCGCTGTTCGCCCGCGCCAGCGCGCCGCTCGCGACCGCCTGGTTGCTGCTCGCGCTGCCGGGCTACCGCGAATTGCTGCTGGTGCTGGCAGCGGTCGGCGCAGCGGCGGTGATCGCGTTCGCGCTTGCGCGCAAGCCCGGCACCTGAGCCGATGCCCCGGCTCCGGGGAGGCTCAGTAACGCTTGCTCAGCGTCATCGTGTCGTTCTCGCGCTTCATCTGGAAACGGGTGAGAAAGCTGTTGCCGAGCAGCACCTGGTCCATCGGCGCCTGGCCGACCAGCGCCTCGACGTTGTAGAGCTGAACGTCGCCGATGCGCACCGACGCCAGCGAGACCTTGTAGACCGCCATCGCGCCGTTCGCGGTGTGGGTCATGCCGGGCCGGCCGCTGCGGTAGTCGATGCCGAGGCGCTCGGCTTCGTTGACGCCCATCGAGACATAGGTCGCACCGGTGTCGACAACGAAACGCACCGCCTTGCCGTTGATCGAGCCGGACGTGAAGAAGTGGCCGCCGCTGCCGGCCGACAGCACGATTTGCGTGCCGCCGCCGTCGCTCGGTGCGCCGCCGAGGTTGACCTGCGCGCCGCCGAGCGGCAGCGTCACACGCTTGCCCTTGACTTCGACGATCGCTTGGCTGCCGGTGACGCTGACGAGCTTCACGCCCTGCACCGTGGCACCAGTAGCGACGGTGCGCGGCGCGCCGTCGATCATCAGCAGCGCCTTCTCGCCGAGGCTGCCGCTCATCGAGACGCTTTGCGCGAACGCTGGCGTCGCGATCAGCAGAGCCGCCGCGGCAAGCAGCCGCATGCTCAATCCCGGAAGTTCGTGAACGACAAGGGCGCGTCGGCGATCTCCTTGCGGATCAACGCCATCGCGGCCTGCAACTCATCGCGCTTGGCGCCGGTCACGCGCACCACATCGCCCTGAATCGCGGCCTGCACCTTCATCTTGCTCTGCTTGACGAAGGTCTGGATTTTTTTCGCGGTGTCGGAGTCGATGCCGTTCTTCACGACGATCAGCTGCTTGACCTTGTCGCCGCCGATCTTCTCGATCTTGGCCGTGCGGTCGAGAAAGCGGATGTCGACGCTGCGCTTCGTCAGCTTGGCGATCAGCACGTCCATCACCTGGCCGATCTGGAAGTCGCTGTCGGCCCAGATCGTCATTTCCTTTTCTTTCAGCTCGACCTTGGCCGACGAGCCCTTGAAGTCGAAGCGGGTGCCGATTTCCTTGGCGGTCTGGTCGACGGCGTTGCGGACTTCAACGAGATTGGGTTCGAGAACGGTGTCGAAGCTGGGCATGGTGATTACTGGTTGAGTTTTGCGGGGCCTTGAACGGCGAGAGGGCCGAGCGCCGGGCCGCCCCAAGCCGGCCCGATCCCCCCGGGGGATCGCCGAGCGTACCCGCTCGGCGAGGGGTACCGTCCTATGGGTCAAAATTGTGGCATGCAAATCGAACGGGGCGTGAGCCTCAAACCCTACAACAGCTTCAGCCTGCCGGCGGTCGCGAACACGCTGGTGCGTGTTGCGAGCGATGCCGACGTGCGCCGCGTTGTCGACCACCCGCAGCTCGGCACCGCGCCGAAGTTCGTGCTCGGCGGCGGCAGCAACATCATCCTGACGAAAGACATGCCCGAGGTCGTGATCAAGGTCGAGGTGCGCGGCATCCGGCTGGTCGAGGAGCGCAGCGACGCCTGGATCGTCGAGGCCGGCGCCGGCGAGACCTGGCACGAATTCGTCGCGCACACGCTCGCGAGCGGCTGGCCGGGGCTGGAAAACCTCGCGCTGATCCCCGGCACCGTCGGCGCGGCGCCGGTGCAGAACATCGGTGCGTATGGCGTCGAGCTGAAAGACCGGTTCGAGTCGCTCGACGTGGTCGATCTGGTCACCGGTCGCACGCAGACGCTGTACGCCGACCTTTGCGCGTTCGGCTACCGCGACAGCGTGTTCAAGCAGTCGCTCGCGAACCGCACCGTGATCACGCGGGTGCGGTTTCGTTTGCCGAAACCGTGGCAACCGGTGCTCGGCTATCTCGACCTCGAACGCAAGATGGCCGAGACCGGCATTGACGCGCCGAGCGCAACGCAGGTGTTCGACTGGATCTGCGCGATCCGCCGCGCCAAGCTGCCCGACCCGGCCGTGCTCGGCAACGCCGGCAGCTTCTTCAAGA
>JAZJZJ010000167.1:0-8743 GCA_040389925.1 Pseudomonadota bacterium | reverse complement strand
AGGGTCTCTTTCGACTCGACGTGCTCAGGGTTGATCGGAATGCAGTCGACCGGGCAGACCTGCACGCACTGCGGCTCGTCGAAGTGACCGACGCACTCGGTGCACTTGGCCGGGTCGATCTGATAGAACTCCACGCCCATCGAGATCGCCTGGTTCGGGCACTCTGGCTCGCAGACATCGCAGTTGATGCACTCGTCGGTAATCAGCAACGCCATCGGGAACTTTCTAGGCCTCCGTCGCCTTCACCCGCTGGTGCAAACGACTCAGCACCGAGGGTGACACGAACTTGGAGACATCACCGCCCAAGGTGGCAATCTCGCGCACGAAGGTGCCCGAGACGAACTGGTAGCGGTCGCCGGGCGTCAGGAACATGGTTTCGACGTCGGGCATCAGTTGGCGGTTCATCCCGGCCATCTGGAACTCGTACTCGAAGTCGCTCACCGCACGCAGCCCGCGCACGACCACTTTGCCCTCGTGGCTGACGACGAAATCGCGCAGCAGCCCGCGAAACGCCATCACCTCGACGTTCGGGTACTTCGCGGCCAGTTCGGTCGCGATGTCGAGCCGTTCGGCGATCGTGAACATCGTGCGCTTGTGGTGCCCGGCCGCGACCGCGACGATGAGCCGCTCGAACAGCCGGCTCGCACGCCGCATCAAATCTTCGTGGCCGAGCGTCATCGGGTCGAAGGTGCCTGGGTAGACGGCGGTCAGTTTGGTCACGGAGGTCAAGACGCGCTCCCGGCGGTTGATTTCGGCCGCAGTGTAGCCGGGGCCGTTCACGGCGAATCGACGCGCTGCAACAGATGGAAGTGGACGGCGCCGGCACGGCCCTGACGATGCAGCCTGAAACCGGCCGGCGGCGGTACGGCCTGCCCGGCTTCAACGTAGACGAAGCCCTGCGGCACGACCAGACGCTGCGCGAGCGCGAGCGCCGGCTCGACCAGTGGCAGGTCGAACGGCGGATCGATGAACACGAGCTCGAACGAATCGGGCGGGCAGCGCGCCATCCAGGTCAGCGCGTCGGTCGTCTCGATGCGCAACTGCTCGGCTTTCAGGCGCTGTTTCGAGTCGATCAGGCTCAGCGCGAGGCGCCGATCGCGCTCCAGCAGCACGACCTGATCGGCGCCCCGCGACGCGGCCTCGAAGCCGAGCGCGCCCGAGCCGGCAAAGGCGTCGAGGCAGCGCCAGCCGCTCAGGTCTTGCCCGAGCCAGTTGAACAAGGTTTCGCGCACGCGATCGGGCGTGGGGCGCAGCCCAGGCGCGTCTGCGACCGGCAGCTTGCTGCGTTTCCATTGGCCGCCGATCAGGCGCACTTCACTGCGCCGGGCTGGCGCGGTCATGAGCGAACGGGAATGCCGTCGCGTGCCAGCAGCGCCTTCGCCTGCCCGACCGTGAACTCGCCGTAGTGGAAGATGCTCGCTGCCAGCACCGCATCGGCGCCGCCGATGCGGATGCCGTCGGAAAGGTGCTCCAGCGCGCCGACGCCGCCCGAGGCGATCACCGGTACGCTGACGGCGTCGCTCACCGCGCGCGTCAGCGCGAGGTCGAAGCCGCTCTTGGTGCCATCGCGGTCCATGCTCGTGAGCAGGATCTCGCCGGCGCCCTGCGCCGTCATCTCGCGCGCCCATTCGACCGCGTCGAGCCCGGTGTTCTTGCGCCCGCCGTGCGTGTAGACATCCCAACCCGACGCGTCCGCACGGCGCTTGGCATCGATCGCGACGACGATGCACTGCGCGCCGTACTTCTGCGATGCGGCGTGAATCACCTGCGGGTTCGCCACCGCCGCCGAATTGAAGCTGACCTTGTCGGCGCCGGCGTTCAGCAGCCGGCGCACGTCTTCGACCGTGCGCACACCGCCGCCCACCGTCAGCGGAATGAACACCTGCGAGGCCACCGCCTCGATGATGTGCAGGATCAGGTCGCGGCCGTCGCTGGTCGCGGTGATGTCGAGAAAGGTGAGTTCGTCGGCGCCCTGGTCGTTGTAGCGCGCGGCGATCTCGACCGGGTCGCCGGCATCGCGCAGTTCGACAAAGTTGACGCCTTTGACGACACGGCCGCCGGTCACGTCGAGGCAGGGGATGATGCGTTTGGCCAGCATTGGCCGATTATCGCGGTCAATCGACCCCCCTCGGTTCGGGGGGTCGGCCAACTCTTCGGCCCCGAGCGGCCGCCGTCGGGCGTATACCCGCCGATGCCGTCGTGGCATTCGATCCCTTGGAGAACGCGATGAAACTGGCCCCGCTGATGCTTGCATGTGCTGCTTTCGCCGTCGTCGCGCCCGCTGCGGCGGACGAGCAGATCTTCGTCGCCACCCTGTCGGGCACCGCCGAATCACCGCCGGTCGCATCGCCCGGCTCGGGTTCGGTGAGGGTGACGATCGACGACGCCACCTTCATGATGCGGGTGCAGGCCTCGTTCGCCGACCTGCTGGGCGGCACCACCGCCGCCCACATCCACTGCTGTACCGCGTTGTCGGGCTTCGGCAATGTCGGCGTGGCGACGGTGACGCCAACCTTCACCGACTTCCCGAGCGGCGTCACGTCGGGCAGCTACGACCACACCTTTGACATGTCGCTGGCATCGAGCTGGAACCCGTCGTTTCTCACCGCGCAGGGTGGCTCCACCGCAACGGCGTTCGCCAGTCTCCTGACCGGGATCGAAGACGGCAAAAGCTACTTCAACGTTCACACGACCGCGTTCGGCGGCGGCGAGATTCGCGGCTTCCTGGCCCCGATCCCCGAGCCGTCGACCTACGCGCTGATGCTGGCCGGCATCGCGCTGGTGGCTGGCGCCGCGCGGCGCGTCAGACCGCGCTGAGTTCGTCGGCGCGCGCCTGCGCGGCGGCGAAGTCGAGATCGCCGCTGTAGATCGCGCGGCCGCAGATCACGCCTTCGACGCCTTGGTCCTGCACAGCGCAGAGCCGGTCGATGTCGGCGATGTTCGACAGGCCGCCCGACGCGATCACCGGAATCGTCAGCGCCTGCGCCAGCTTCACGGTCGCTTCGATGTTGATGCCGCTCAGCATGCCGTCGCGGCCGATGTCGGTGTAGATCACGCCTTCGACGCCGTAGTCCTGGAACTTCTTCGCCAGGTCGACGACCTCGTGGCCGGTCAGCTTGCTCCAGCCGTCGGTCGCGACCTTGCCATCTTTGGCGTCGAGCCCGACGATGATGTGGCCGCCGAAGGCCGAACACGCATCGCGCAGGAAACCGGGGTTCTTCACCGCCGCGGTGCCGATGATGATGAACGAGAGGCCGTCGTCGAGGTAGCGCTCGATCGTGTCGAGATCGCGGATGCCGCCGCCGAGCTGCACCGGAATCTCGTCGCCGACTTCGGCCAGGATTGCCTTGATCGCCGCCTCGTTGACCGGCTTGCCGGCGAACGCGCCGTTCAGGTCGACGAGGTGCAGGCGCCGCGCGCCGGCATCGACCCAGCGCCGCGCCATCCGCGCCGGGTCCTCGCTGAAGGTGGTGGAGTCGTTCATGTCGCCCTGTTTCAGGCGGACACAGTGACCGTCTTTCAGGTCGATCGCGGGAATCAGCAGCATGGCCAAGGCGAGGCGCAAGACGCGCTCAGGGAGTCCAGTGAAGGAAGTTGCGGTAGAGCGCCAAGCCGTGTTCGGCGCTCTTTTCGGGGTGGAACTGGGTCGCGAAAATGTTATCGCGCGCCAGCGCGCAGGTAAAGCGCGTTCCGTACTCGGTTTCTCCGGCGCTGTGGCGCGGGTCGGACGGGCGGGCGTAGAAGCTGTGCACGAAGTAGAAATACGCGCCGTCGGGCACGCCCTGCCAGATCGGATGCGGCTGCATCTGGAAGACGCGGTTCCAGCCCATCTGCGGCACCTTGTAGCGGCTGCCGTCGGGTTGAAGCTGGCCTTCCAGCTGG
Source organism: Pseudomonadota bacterium (assembly GCA_040389925.1). Taxonomy (GTDB): domain Bacteria; phylum Pseudomonadota; class Gammaproteobacteria; order Burkholderiales; family Burkholderiaceae_C; genus LMDS01. Next base: position 4,861 of record JAZJZJ010000167.1, on the reverse strand, counting down.
AAACGGTGGACGCCGCCGGGGATCAGGTTGAGCCCGTTGGTTGGCCCCTCGTCGCTCGTGGTCAGCAGCATCTGCATGCCGACGCACACGCCCATCAGCGGCTTGTTGGCCCCGGCGTGCAGCACGGCCTCCTGCAGGCCGGAGTCGCGCAGCTCGCTCATGCAATCGGGCATCGCGCCCTGGCCGGGCAGCACGATGCGTTCGGCCGCGAAGACCTCGTCGGGCTTCGAGGTGACGATCACCTCGAAATCGGTATCGCGGGCAACGTGCAGCACCGCCTGCGACACCGAGCGCAGGTTGCCCATGCCGTAGTCGACGACCGCAACAACACGCTTCATGTCAGAGCGAGCCCTTGGTCGACGGGATCACGCCCGCCGCGCGCGGATCGATCTCGAGCGCCATGCGCAGTGCGCGCGCGAAGGCCTTGAAGATCGTTTCGCACTGGTGGTGTGCGTTGTCGCCGTGCAGGTTGTCGATGTGCAGCGTGACGCCGGCGTGGTTCGAGAAGCCCTGGAAGAACTCGTAGACCAACTGCGTGTCGAGCGCGCCGATCATGCCGCTCTTGAAGTCCACGCGCATGTGCAGGCCCGGCCGGCCGGAGAAGTCGATCACGACGCGCGACAGCGCTTCGTCGAGCGGCACGTAGGCATGGCCATAGCGGCGCAGACCTTTCTTGTCGCCCACCGCCTTCGCCATCGCCTGACCGAGCGTGATGCCGACGTCTTCGACCGTGTGATGGCCGTCGATGTGCAGGTCGCCCTTCGCGTCGATGTCGAGGTCGATCAGCGCGTGGCGCGCGATCTGGTCGAGCATGTGGTCGAAGAAGCCGATGCCGGTGGCGAAGCTCGCGGCACCGGTGCCGTCGAGATTCAGCGCGACGCGAATCTGCGTCTCGTTGGTGTTGCGGACGACTTCCGCCCGCCTTTGCAAACTCGGATCGGTCATCACAGGCTCGCTTTCAACGCGTCGATCATCAACAGATTTTCCTCGGGCGTGCCGACGGTCAGCCGCAGGCAGTTCTTGAGCAGCGGGTGCAGGCCCTCGATGTTCTTCACGAGCACGCCACGTGCACGCATGCCCTCGAAGGCCTTCTTCGAGTCGGGCACGCGCACGAGGATCATGTTGGCCTCGCTCGGGAACGGCTGCGCGCCGGGCAGCTCGGCGAGCACGCGCAGCAGCTTCGCGCGCTCGGCACGCAGCACCTCGGCCTGCGCGGCGAACTCGGCGGCGTGCTCGAGCGCGAACAGCGTCGCCTCGGCGTTCAGCGCGCTGATGTTGTACGGTGGGCGCACCTTGTCGATCTCGTCGATCAGCGCCGCGGCACCGACCAGGTAGCCGAGTCGCACGCCGGCCAGGCCGAACTTGCTCAGCGTGCGCATGACCAGCACGTGCTCGTGCTGCGCAACGCGGTTCATCCAGGTTCGCGACGAGAACGGTTGATAGGCCTCGTCGATCACGACGATGCCGTCCTGCCGGCCGACCGCATCGACAATGCGTTCGACGACGCGGTCATCGAACAGGTTTGCGGTCGGGTTGTTCGGGTAGGCGATCCAGGTGATCGCCGGGCGATGGGTTTCGATCGCGGCGAGCATCGCGGCTTCGTCGAGCTCGAAATTCGCCGTGGTCGGCACACCGATGAACTTCAGTCCCTGCAGCTTCGCCGACATCTCGTACATCACGAAGCCGGGCAGCGGGGCGAGGATGCTGGCACCGGGCACGTCGCACGCCAGCGTCAGCAGCGAGATCAGCTCGTCGGAGCCGTTGCCGAGCATCAGCTTGCAACCGGCCGGCAGCTTCACGTACGCCGACAGCGCGGCGATCACGTCGGCTACGCAGCCGACCGGGTAGCGGTTGATCGCGACGCGGCCGAGGCGCTCGCCGAGTTCCTTCTGCAACATCTCGGGCAGGCGGAACGGGTTCTCCATCGCGTCGAGCTTGACGAGCCCGGCGCTGTTCTGGATCGCGTAGGCGTGCATCGACTGGACGTCCTGGCGAATCGTCTTCTTCATTCGCTGGTCGAGCGTGCCCATCACTTCGTTTCCTCTTTCATACCGGTCAATCGCATCTCGGCCGCGCGTGCATGCGCCTGCAGCCCTTCGCCATGCGCGAGTTCGGCCGCGATCGGGCCGAGTTTCTGCGCGCCCGCTTCGCTGACCTCGATCAGGCTGCTGCGCTTCTGAAAGTCGTAGACACCCAGCGGCGACGAGAAGCGCGCGGTGCCCGAAGTCGGCAGCACGTGGTTCGGGCCGGCACAGTAGTCGCCCAGGCTTTCGCTCGTGAACGCGCCGAGAAAGATCGCGCCGGCGTGGCGCAGCAGCGGCTCCCACCGCTGCGGGTCGCGCGAGCTGACTTCGAGGTGCTCGGGCGCGATCCGGTTGCTGATCTCGCAGGCCTCTTCCATGCTGCGCGTCCTGATCAGCGCGCCGCGACCTTCGAGCGACGCGCGAATCACATCGCGGCGCGGCATCGCGGCCAGCAGCCGGTCGATCGCGGCTTTGACTTCCGCGATGTAGGCCGCGTCCGGGCACAGCAGAATGCTCTGCGCCATCTCATCATGCTCGGCCTGGCTGAACAGGTCCATCGCGACCCAGTCGGGCGGCGTGGTGCCATCGGCGAGCACGAGAATCTCGCTCGGCCCGGCGATCATGTCGATGCCGACCGTGCCGAACACGCGGCGCTTCGCGCTCGCGACATAGGCGTTGCCCGGGCCGGTGATCTTGTGGACCGAGGGAATCGTCGCGGTGCCGTACGCGAGCGCGCCGATCGCCTGCGCGCCGCCGATCGTGAACGCGCGGTCGACGCCGGCGATCGCTGCGGCTGCGAGCACCATCGCGTTGCGCTCGCCGCGCGGCGTCGGCACCGTCATGACGATTTCGCCGACACCCGCCACCTTCGCCGGCAGCGCGTTCATCAGCACGCTCGACGGATAGGTCGCCTTGCCGCCCGGCACGTAGATGCCGACGCGATCGAGCGGCGTGACCTTCTGGCCGAGCAGCGTGCCGTCCTCGTCGCGGTAGCTCCACGAGCGGCCCGTAGCGTCGAGCTGGCGCTTGTGGTAGTTGCGCACGCGCTGCGCGGCGGCTTCGAGCGCATCGCGTTGCGCGGTGGGGATCGCGGCCAGCGCAGCGAGCAGTTCGGCGCGCGGTATTTCGAGCGCCGCCACAGTCGATGCACTGACGCCGTCGAAGCGCTCGGTGTACTCGAGCACCGCCGCGTCACCGCGCGCGCGCACATCAGCGAGGATGGCCGCGACGCGCTGCTCGATCGCGTCGTCGGTCTCGGCCGACCAGTGCAGCACACGCTGGAACCCGGCCTCGAACCCGGCCGCACTCGTGTCGAGCAAACGGATATTCACGGTGCTCATGGCAGCGGCCCCACGGCCTTCTCGAACGCATCGATGATCGCGCGGATCGGCTCACGCTTGAGCTTCAAGGCCGCCTGATTGACGATCAACCGCGACGAGATGGCCATGATCTGCTCGACCTCGACGAGGTGGTTCGCGCGCAGCGTGCTGCCGGTCGAGACCAGGTCGACGATCGCATCGGCCAGCCCGGTCAAGGGCGCGAGTTCCATCGAACCGTAGAGCTTGATCAGGTCGACGTGCACGCCCTTGTTCGCGAAGTGATCGCGCGCGATCCGCGTGTACTTGGTCGCGACGCGGATGCGCGAACCCTGCTTCACGGCGGCGGCGTAGTCGAAGTCGGAACGCACCGCGACGCTCATGCGGCACTTCGCGATGTTCAGGTCGAGCGGCTGGTACAGGCCCTCGCCGCCGTGTTCCAGCAAGGTGTCCTTGCCGACCACGCCGAGATCGGCACCACCGTACTGCACGTAAGTCGGCACATCGGAAGCCCGCACCAGCACCAGCCGCACATCGGGCCGGCTGGTGCCGACGATCAGCTTGCGCGTCTTCTCGGGGTCTTCGGCCGCGGCGATGCCCGCGGCCTTCAGCAGCGGCACGATCTCGTCGAAGATGCGGCCCTTCGGCAGCGCGAACGTAATCATCGGGTTCGCTCGATGTCGGCGCCGATGCCGCGAAGTTTCATCTCCATCCGGTCGTAGCCACGGTCCAGGTGATAGATGCGGTCGACGGTGGTTTCGCCATCGGCCACGAGCCCGGCGATCACGAGGCTGGCCGAGGCGCGCAGGTCGGTCGCCATCACCGTGGCGCCCGACAGCCGCTCGACACCGTGCACAACCGCGGTGTGCCCGTCGATCTCGATCTTCGCGCCGAGCCGCACCAGTTCGTTGACGTGCATGAAGCGGTTCTCGAAGATCGTCTCGGTCACCACCGAGGTGCCGTCGGCGATGCAGTTCAGCGCCATGAATTGCGCCTGCATGTCGGTCGGGAAGGCCGGGTACTCGCTGGTGCGAAAACTCACCGGCTTGAGCCGGCCGCTGCTCTTGACCCGGATCCAGCCCGCGCCGGATTCGATCTGCACGCCGGCCTCGCGCAGCTTCTCGATCGCCGTCTCCAGGTGCCCGGCGTGGGCGCGTTCCAGGCGCACATCGCCGCCGGCCGCCGCCACGGCGCACAGAAAGGTGCCGGTCTCGATGCGGTCCGGGATCACCGTGTGCGTCACGCCATGCAGACACTCGACGCCTTCGATGCGGATGCGGCTCGTGCCGTGGCCCTCGATCTTCGCGCCCATGCCGATCAGCATCTCGGCCAGGTCGGGAATCTCGGGCTCCTGCGCGGCGTTTTCCAGAATCGTCTCGCCGTCGGCGAGGGTCGCGGCCATCAGCAGGTTTTCGGTGCCGGTCACGGTCACCATGTCGGTCGTGATGCGTGCGCCCTTCAGGCGCGCGGCCTTCGCGACGATGTAGCCGTGCTCGACCGTGATCTCGGCGCCCATCGCCT
>JAZJZJ010000166.1:0-1618 GCA_040389925.1 Pseudomonadota bacterium | reverse complement strand
CTTGGCCGCGCGCTGGAACGCACCGGCCTCGCGGCGGCAGAGTGTCGTGTGGACCGTCTGAAGACCGGCGCCGGCGTCAGGCCCCAGCGCCTTGATCAGGCCCTGGTTGTCCAGCGGCATCGTCTTGTTGCAGTCGCAGATCAGCGTGGTCATCGGGTGCGGTCAGAGGGCCGGTTGTTGCTTCGGGTGCAATGTGAGCTGGGGTTGAAGCGATCTGCTTCTTCTCGTCGTCGTCTTCGTCGTCGAACAGCCGCAGCATCTTCGACTGGTTCATTTGTCGCAGCATTGCGAGCGGGATCGGGTCGGGCTTGCCGTAGTCGTCGATGTAGGTATCGAGGCCGTCCATCACGTTGAAGTGCGGGTCGGTGAACAGCTTCTTCATCGCGGCGTGCTTCACGCCTTCGTCGACACCGCTCGCGACGAAGCGCGAGTAGTCGGACTCGCGCGTCAGCAAGGCCACGTCGGCGAGCGTCGGCGGCGGTTCGGCAACAGGGACTTGTTCAACCGGCGCCAGCTCGGGCAGTTGCGCCGCGGGCACGTCAACCGCCAGCGCGACCGGCTCTGGCGCAATAACGACGCCGCTGCGCACCTGTTCCTTGCGCCGCGCCCAGCGCGCCAGGAAACCGTCCGGGGCTTCGTCGATCGTCACTGGCGCTGCCCCGGCGAAAGGAACGACTGCGGCCGGCGCCGCTTCTTCGGCTCGGGGTGGTAATGCGCGTCGGTCCAGGCCTGCAGCCACTCGGTCAGCTCGGGCGGCAGCGGCACGTTGTCGATGCGCTCTTGCGCATCGAGCCAGCGGCCGGCTTCGTTGTACGAGACGCTGACGGTTTCGGGCCAGGCGCGCGACGGGTCTTCGTCGTCGATGCGCCACATCACGAACCAGACCGGCGTGCCGGTGCGCAGGTTCAGAAAGTAACCCTCGGCCTCGTCGCGGAAGAGTTCGAGCTTGAAGTTCGGGTGCAGCGTGCGCTGCAGTGTGCCGTCGTCGCGCAGCACGCGCACGGACTCGCCAAAGGCTTCTTCGTACGGCACCACGTCGATCAGCTTGAAGCGCCACGCTTCCCACTGATTCGGATTCGCCTCGCGCTCCATCACCACGGCGACCCGCAAGCTGGGTCGTTCGATGGTCGGCGCATAGGCGGTTTCGTGCATAGGCCGCAGTCTAGACGCTGCGGCGATAACCCCATTCAATCCGGCAATCGGATCAGGGAATGCCCGACCTCGGAGCGTGCGCCGTCTGAGCGGCAAAGGCGCGTCCGGGCCGGGCGTGGCGCTTCGCCTCGGCGGTCAGCGCGTTGCGCTGACTGCTCTGCGGCGCGCCCTTGAAGCGAGCACCGCAGCGCAGTCGATGCGCAGCATCGACCGCCACAGCATGAGCCTCTGCCGGGTGCCGCCTGCCGCGACGTGCCGAACCTGGATCAGGGTGCCCCGGTCCCGTAACCCGCCGCAGCGCGCGGCACGCCGCCTGCCAACACCTGCACCGCGCAATACTTGAACTCCGGAATCTTCCCGAACGGATCGAGCGCCGCGTTCGTCATCAGATTCGCCGCCGCCTCGTAGTACGCGAACGGCACGAACACCGCGCCGCGCGGCGTGCCGTCGTCGCGGCGCAGGTGCA
>JAZJZJ010000165.1:0-14836 GCA_040389925.1 Pseudomonadota bacterium | reverse complement strand
CCGTGTTCCCCGGCGGCACCGGCCAGACCGAGCAGCAGGTGCAGGCGATGGCCGCCCTCAAGCCGACCGCCTACATCGGCACGCCGAGCTTCCTGAAGATCATCCTGGAGAAGGCGGACGAGCTCGGCATCGCGCTGCCGTCGCTCGTCAAGGCGTCGGTCGGTGGCGAGGCCTTCCCGCCCAGTCTGCGCGACTGGTTGCTCGCGCGGGGCGTCGCCGCCTACCAAAGCTATGGCACCGCCGACCTCGGCCTCGTCGCCTACGAGACCGCGGCCCGCGACGGGCTGGTGCTCGACGAAGGCGTGATCGTCGAGATCGTGCGGCCCGGCACCGGCGACCCGGTGCCGGATGGCGAAGTCGGCGAGGTCGTCGTGACCACGCTGAACCCCGGCTACCCGCTGATCCGCTTCGGCACCGGCGACCTGTCGGCGGTGCTCGCAGGCACCTGCCCGACCGGCCGCACCAACACCCGCATCAAGGGCTGGATGGGTCGCGCCGACCAGACCGCGAAAGTGCGCGGCATGTTCGTGCACCCGGCCCAGGTCGCCGAGATCGTGCGCCGCCACCCCGAGGTGCGCAAGGCGCGGCTGGTGGTCAGCGGCGAGATGGCGAACGATGCGATGACCTTGCACGCCGAGGTCGATGGCGCACCCGAAGGCCTGGCGGCGCGCCTTGCCGAAGCCATGCGCGACATCACCAAGCTGCGCGGCGAAGTGCGGCTGTGCGCCGTCGGCAGCCTGCCGAACGACGGCAAGGTGATCGAGGATGCGCGCCGTTACACCTGACCGCCGCGCCTGAATCGCAGGCGCAAACCCTTGCGCCGTGCCCGGGTTACGTACTTTCCGCGATGGCGCGCGGCGCCGCGTTCCGGACAATCGCGTGTCGACACTCGTTCAACGCTTGGAGCGCCCTCTCATGAAGCAACTCCTGCTCGCAGGCCTCGCCGCCACGCTTGCCGCCTCGGCCTTCGCCGAATACCCCGACAAGCCGATTGTCATCGTCGTGCCGTTCTCGGCCGGTGGCCCCACCGACAAGGTCGCGCGCGACCTCGCCGAGGCGCTGCGCAAGCCGATGGGCGGGCAATCGATCATCATCGAGAACGTCGGCGGTGCCGGTGGCACGCTCGGTGCCGCCAAGGTCGCGAAGGCGAGCAACGACGGCTACACGCTGCTGCTGCACCACATCGGCATGAGCACCGCGCCGGCGCTGTACCGCAAGATGGCCTACGACACGCTCGGCGACTTCGAGTACCTCGGCATGGTCAACGAAGTGCCGATGACGCTGATCGGCAAGCCCACGCTGCCGGCCAAGAACTACGCCGAGCTCGTCAAGTGGATGGATGCCAACAAGGGCAAGATCAATCTCGCGAACGCCGGCCTCGGCGCCGCCTCGCACCTGTGCGGGCTGCTGTTCCAGAGCACGCTGAAGATCGAAATGCAGACCGTGCCTTACAAGGGCACCGGCCCGGCGATGACCGATCTGCTCGGCGGCCAGGTCGACCTGATGTGCGACCAGACCACCAACACCACGAGCCAGATCGAAAGCGGCAAGGTCAAGGCCTTTGCGGTCACGAGCGCGAAGCGCCTGACCACGCCGGCGCTGAAGAACCTGCCGACGCTCGACGAATCCGGCCTGAAGGGCTTCAACGTCTCGATCTGGCACGGCATGTACGCACCGAAGGGCACACCAAAGGCCGTGACCGACAAGATCAACGCGGCCTTGCGCGTCGCGCTGAAAGACGCCGAGTTCGTCAAGCGCGAAGAAGCGCTCGGCGCGGTCGTCGTGAGCGACGCGCGGCTGAGCGGCGAAGAGCACAAGAAGTTCGTCGCCGCCGAGATCGCGAAGTGGGGCCCGATCATCAAGGCCGCCGGCCAGTACGCCGACTGAGGGAGAAGCTCAGCCTCGCAGCGTGATCGGGATCGTCACCGGCCCGTCGTTGACGAGGCTGACCTGCATGTCGGCCCCGAACTCGCCGCAGGCGACTTGCGCGTGCAGTGCACGCGCGGTCGCGACGACGCGCTCGTAGAGCGCGCGGCCGAGTTCCGGTCCGGCCGCACCGGTGAAGCTCGGGCGATTCCCGCCCGAGACATCGGCCGCCAGCGTGAACTGGCTGACGATCAGCAACCCGCCGTTCACGTCGACAACGCTGCGGTTCATCTTGCCGGCGGCATCGGAAAAGATCCGCAGTTTCAGCAGCTTGGCGACGAGCTTGTCGGCGAGCGCTTCGGTGTCTTGCGGCTCGGCGCACACCAGCACCAGCAGCCCGGCACCGATCGCGCCGATCGAGCTGCCGGCCACCTGCACCTCGGCGCGCGCGACGCGCTGAATCAGCGCGATCAGAGCGTCGCCCTCAAGTCGTCGGCCAAGTCGTCGAAATGCGCTTCGACATTCGACGGCAGCAACTGGATCGACGCCCGCAGTCCCGGCACCTCGTTCATCAGCGCCTGCTCCACATTGGCGCGCAACGCGGCCGCCCGGCCGAGCGACCACTGCGCCGGCATGTGCATGTGCAGGTCGACGAAGCGACGCTGCGCCGCCCGGCGCGTGACGATGTGGTCGAAGCGGATCGTGTGGTGCGCGAACTGCGCCAGCGTGCGATCGATCTGCGCGCGCACCTCGGGCTCGACCGCGCTGTCCATCAACCCTTCGACCGAGCGCCAGGCGAGGTGCGCGCCTTCGCGCAGGATGTTCAGCGCGACACCGATCGCGAGCACCGGATCGAGCCAGAGCCAGCCGGTGAAGTGCACCAACGCCAGCCCGCCGACCACGCCGGCGGAGGTCCACACGTCGGTGTAGAGATGCCGCGCGTCGGCCTCGAGCGCGATCGAACGGTGTTGGCGCGAGGCCGCCATCATGCGTTGCGCGAGCAGCCAGTTCAGCCCTGAGCTGCCGATCGCGAGTGCCAGGCCCCAGCCCAGCGATTCGAGCGGCTGCGGGTGCGCGAAGCGATGCACCGCGGCCCAGATGATGCCGGCCGCTGCGCCGGCGATCAGCAGGCCCTCGAAGCCGCTGGAGAAGTATTCGGCCTTGGTATGGCCGAACGGATGGTCTTCGTCGGCCGGGCGCTGCGCGATCGTCACCATCGCGAGCGCGAACAGCGCCGAGGCGAGGTTGACGAACGATTCCATCGCATCCGACAACAGGCCGACCGAGCCGGTGACCCACCACGCGGCCGACTTCATCGCGATCGTCGCGACGGCAGCGGCGATCGAGAGCTTGAGCAGCGTGTTGACCTGCACCTAGGCGGGCTGACTCTCGATGCGCTTGAGCTCTTCGCTCAGAAACTGCGAAGCCAGCATCGTCTTGCCGTCGCCGAACTTCACCTCGTAGGGCTTGCCGCTCATGCTGGACTTGGTCGCGATGCGCTCGATGAACTCGCGCGCCGTGGTCACGTCCTTGCCCATCGCATCGAGCTTGCCGCGCAGAAACCTGCCGGCATCGGCGCAGCTGTACTCGGTGCCGTTGCGGATGAACTTCATGTCTCGCTGGGTTTCGACAAAGCGGATCAGCTTCTCTATGCGCGTCTGCTCATGGGGCGGCGGCGCCGCTGCCACGGCGCCCAGTGCCATCAGGGTCGTCACGCTCACCAGAAAGCTTCTGCGAAACATGATGGATCACTCCAGCGTCACCCGCGCGAATTTGCGCTTGCCCACTTGCACTACATAGGTCCCGGCGGCGAGTTTCAAACCCCGGTCGCCGACGACCGAGCCGTCGACCCTGACGCCGCCGCCGTCGACCAGGCGCAGGCCCTCTCCGGTCGACGCCGCAAGATTAGCCTGTTTCAGCACCGCGCCAATGCCCATCGGCGCCCCGGCGAGGGTGATCGCGTCGATCACATCGGGCACGCCGCCGCGGGCGCGGTGGTTGAAGTCGAGTTCGGCCGCCTCGGCCGCGGCGGCGCTGTGGAAGCGTGCCGTGACCTCTTTGGCGAGCAGCACCTTCACGTCCTTCGGGTTGCGGCCTTCGGCGATCTCGCGCCTGAAGACGGCAATCTCGGCCTCGGGGCGGAAACTCAGCAGCGTGAAGTACTTCCACATCAGCACGTCGCTGATCGACAGCAGCTTCGCGAACATGTCGTTCGCCGGCTCGGTGATCGCGATGTAGTTGCCCTTGCTCTTCGACATCTTCTCGACGCCGTCGAGCCCCTCGAGCAGCGGCATCGTCAGGATGCACTGCGGCTCCTGGCCGTACTCGCTTTGCAGCGCACGACCGACCAGCAGGTTGAACTTCTGGTCGGTGCCGCCGAGCTCGATGTCGCTCTTGAGCGCGACCGAGTCGTAGCCCTGCATCAGCGGGTAGAGAAATTCGTGCACGCTGATCGGCGTGCCGGCCTTGAAGCGGTCGTGAAAGTCGTTGCGCTCCATCATGCGGGCAACCGTGTAGCGCGACGCGAGCTCGATCATGCCGCGCGCGCCAAGCGGGTCGCTCCACTCGGAGTTGTAGCGGACCTCGGCGCGCTCGATGTCGAGCACCAGACTGATCTGGTCGAAGTAGGTTTTCGCGTTCGCCTCGATCTGCTCGCGGGTCAGCGGCGGGCGGGTGGCGTTGCGGCCCGACGGGTCACCGATCATCGAGGTGAAATCGCCAATCAGCGGGATCACCGTGTGGCCCAGGTCCTGCAACTGCCGCAGCTTGTTGAAAACCACGGTGTGGCCCAGATGCAAGTCGGGCGCAGTCGGGTCCAGGCCGAACTTGATCCGCAGTGGCACGCCGGTTGCTTCTGAGCGTGCAAGCTTGGCCAGCCAGTCGGCTTGCGGCAGCAGTTCGTCGCAGCCGCGCAGCGAGATCGCCAGCGCCTCCTTGACCCGATCTGTCACCGGGTGAATGGGGCCTTTGGTGGCGGATTCGGGAGCTTGACTGAAAGGCTGGGACATGCGGGGCTTTTACGGAGATGGACGCTGGGCCGGGTCGTTATACTGCGCGCTGCTCACGGAGCCCGCGCACCGGCTGGGTGGATGCGGTCCGGACGCGGCATTCGGGCTTGGATACACCCACGCACAGAGGCAGGCGCCCCGGATTCTAGTAGAGGCCCTTCGGGGTGGTAGGGATAAAGAAACGAAGTGCGCGGCCACGCTGCCGCCACTCGCACCGAGCCTCAAGTGCTCCTGAACCGAATTGAAATCGCTCGACCTCATTGATCGCGCCGTCGCTTCGGCCACCGCGCGCACCGGCCGTTTCGTCTCGGCGCACCCGCGCAGCCTGTCGGCTGCGGTGATGCTGGGCTTGGCCGGATTCGGCGTCACCGCCTTCGGTATCGCCCCGATGGCACCGGATGCCGCTGACATTCCGAAACGTTTGGTGACTGAAATCGTCGTTCCCGACGAGATTCAGTCGCAACTCGACGCGCTGGCCGAACACGAGCTCGAGCTGTACCGAACCGACCTGACTCGCGCCAGCGACACGGTCGACAGCCTGCTGAAGCGGTTGAACGTCAGCGATGTCGGCGCCGCGCAGTTCCTGCGCAGCGACGCGACCGCACGCCAGTTGCTCGAAGGCCGCGGCGGCAAGATGGTCCGCGTGCAAACCGACGAGAACGGCGCACTGACCGAACTCGTCGCGCGCTACGCGCCGGCCAATGCCGAGTTGCTCGGCACGCACTTCACCCGCCTGACCGTCAAGCGCATTGCCGGCAAGCTGCTGGCCATGCTCGAGACCGCGCCGCTGGCCGCGCAAGTGCGCATGGGCAGCGGCACGATCCGCTCGTCGCTGTTCGCGGCGACCGACGAGGCACGCATCCCGGATGGCGTTGCCACGCAGATCGCCGAAGTGTTCGCGACCGACCTCGACTTCCATCGTCAGCTGCAGAAGGGCGACACCTTCTCGGTACTGTACGAGGCGCTGACGGCCGACGGCGAGCCGATCACTTGGAGCAGTTCGGCCGCAGGCAAGGTGCTCGCCGCCGACTTCGTCAACAACGGCAAGACCTACTCGGCCGTCTGGTTCAAGGACGCCGGCGGCAAGGGCAGCTACTTCGGCTTCGACGGCCAGAGCAAGAAGCGCGCGTTCCTCGCGAGCCCGATGGAGTTCTCGCGCGTGACCTCGGGCTTCGCAATGCGCATGCACCCGATCATGAACACTTGGAAGCAGCACAAGGGCGTCGACTACGGCGCGCCGAGCGGCACTGCGATCCGCACCGTCGGCGACGGCACGGTCGATTTCGCGGGCTGGCAAAACGGCTACGGCAACGTCGTCGAGATTCGCCACAGCGCGCAGCGCTCGACCCTGTACGCGCACATGAGCCGCATCGACGTCAAGCGCGGCGCGCATGTCGAGCAGGGCCAGCGCATCGGCGCGGTCGGCTCGACCGGCTGGGCCACGGGCCCGCACCTGCATTTCGAGGTCAAGGTCGGCGGGGTTCAACAGAACCCGCTGATCATGGCCAAGGCGTCCGAGTCGATCCCGCTCGGGCCGGCACAGAAGGCCGAGTTTGCGCAGCTGGCGAAGAGCCTGAAGGATCAGCTCGAGGTGGCCGACACGGTCGCGCGATCGGGCACCTACGCGGAATGATCGCCCCGCACCCGACGACCGAAGGCCCGCTGTTGCGGGCCTTTTCCTTGGCGCCGGCACAATCGAGACATGACTGAGCTCTACATCGGATTGATGTCCGGCACGTCGCTGGACGGCGTCGACGGCGTGCTGGTGGACTTCGAGGCGGTGCCGATGCGTGTCGTCGCCCACGCGCACCACGCGTTCGAGTCCGCGCTCGCACACGAGTTGCTCGCGCTGAATGTGCCGGGCGAGAGCGAATTGCACCGCGGCGCGCTGGCAGCGAATGCGCTGGTGCAGGTGTACGCCGACGTCGTCGAGGCACTGCTCACGGCCGGCGGCATGCCTCGCGCGCAAGTGCGCGCGATCGGCGCGCACGGCCAGACGGTGCGCCATCGCCCGCGCGAGTTCGACGGCATCGGCTACACGGTGCAACTGAACAACCCGGCGCTGCTGGCCGAGCTGACCGGCATCGACGTGATTGCCGACCTGCGCAGCCGCGATGTCGCCGCCGGTGGCCAGGGCGCGCCGCTGGTGCCGGCGTTTCATCGCGCGGTGTTCGGCCGCGCGGGCGAAGCGGTCGCCGTCCTCAACCTCGGCGGCATCAGCAACCTGACCGCGCTGCGCGCCGACGGCTGGACGATCGGTTTCGATTGCGGGCCCGGCAACGCGCTGCTGGACCACTGGTGCCTGCAACATACCGGCCGGCGTTACGACGACGCCGGCGCATGGGCTGCGACCGGCCAGGTGGTCGATGAACTGCTCGCCCGGATGCGCGCCGACGCTTACTTCGCGCTGCCAGCGCCGAAGAGCACCGGCCGCGATCTGTTCAATCCGGCGTGGCTGCGGGCGCAGCTCGCGCCGTGCCATCCGTCGCCCGCTCCGGTCGACGTGCAGGCGACGCTGACCGAGCTCACCGCAGCCGCGTGCGCGGCCGACGTGCTGCGCCATGCCGAAGGCGCACGCGAGCTGCTGGTGTGCGGCGGCGGCGCCCTCAACGCCCAGCTGATGCGGCGCCTCGCCGCACGCCTGCCCGGCGTCACGGTACTGCCGACCGATGCGCGCGGCCTGCCCGCCGATCAGGTCGAGGCCTGCGCGTTCGCGTGGCTGGCGCGCGCGTTCACGCGGCGCGAGCCGGCCAACCTGCCGAGCGTGACCGGCGCGGCCGGCCCGCGCGTGCTCGGCGCGCTGTATCCCGCGGGCTGAAAACGCAAAAGCCGCCCGAAGGCGGCTTTGTCATCGAGGTGAAACGCCTGGGCCGAAGATTCAAGCCGAGAAGCTCGAACCGCAACCGCAGGTGGTCGTCGCGTTCGGGTTCTTGATCACGAACTGCGCGCCTTGCAGATCGTCCTTGTAGTCGATCTCGGCGCCGGCCAAGTACTGCAGGCTCATCGCGTCGATCAGCAGCGTGACGCCGTTCTTGCTCATCTGCGTGTCGTCGTCGTTGACGATTTCATCGAACGTGAAGCCGTACTGAAAGCCGGAGCACCCGCCGCCCTGCACGAACACGCGTAGCTTCAACTCGGGGTTGCCCTCTTCGTCGACCAGTTCCTTGACCTTGTTGGCGGCGCTGTCGGTGAAGACCAGCGGCACCGGCGGCTCGTCCATCTGGGCAAGCGATTGAATGTTTTCAGCGACTGCGCTCATGGCAAGACTCCTGCGGCAAAGTGCCGATGTGCTCGATTATCCCGGATTCGACGCGGCGAGTTTGAGACCGGGTTTTTCTGCGGCATTCATGGGTCGCAGTTCACCATCAATGGTGGCGCCTTGGTGCATTTCAAGCGTTTCGTAGCGCACGTCGCCGACAATCACCGCCTTGGGTTGCAGCTCGAGCAGTTCGGTCGACCGGATCGGCCCGTTCACGGTCCCGTTGATGATCAGGTGCCCGCCCGAAACCTTGCCGGTCACGCGGGCTTTCTCGCTGATCACGAGGATGCTGGCGCCGTCACCGGTCGCCGTCACGTCACCGAGCACCTCGCCGTCGATGCGCAGGCCCTCGGTGAAGCGCACTTCACCGTGAATCAAGGTGCCCTCGCCGATCAGCGTGCGGATCGGTGGCTGCTTTTTCTTGCCGAACATGAGGCGTTCTCCAACGACGAACTACGGCTTGACGGTCAAGCTGGCTTTCAGCACGCCGTTCAAGTCCGTCACCCTGACCGAGGCGGTTTTTACCACGGCCAGCGGCGGCAGATCGAGCATTCCCTCGACGCGCAAATACTGTTTCAACTGCAACGGCTGCGCACCGCCCGAGGGTGTGAACGTCCACGGTTTGCCATCGAGCGTGCCCGCGAGCGTGATCTCGTAGCGGCCCCTGAACTCGGGCAGCGTCTTGCCGGCCTGCATCACGAGCAGCTGGAATCGCACATGGCCGGGCGATTGCGGCTCGACCTGCAGGCCGCGAATCATCAGCCCCTCGCTCGCGCCGGCCGGCAGCAGGCGCTCGAAGAAGCCGAGATCGCTCTTCATCGCCATGCTGTCGGCCTCGACCTGCCTGAGCTGCTGCGCGAGCTTGTCCTGCACCGTCTTCTCGGTCTTCAGCAGGCTCTCGGCGGTGTTCGCGATCAGAAGCGCCCCCTCGCGCTCGCCGCGCAGTTGTGCGACCTCGATGCGCAGGTCCTGCAGCTCCTTGGTCGCATTGCGATCGAGCCCGGCGATGCTCTTGCCGAACTCGAACGCCCACAGCGCGAGCGCGGCCGAGAAGCCGAACATCAGCGCGATCACGGCCCAGCGCAGCGGCCACGGCAGGTGGCTGCGCACGATCATGCGCGGCGCGCTGATCGACAGGCGACGGCGCAGCAGCTTGAAGCGCATCGGCGGGTTCGCTCCTCGTGAAAGAGGCGCGATTGTAGAAGCCGCACGATCGCCGCCCGGAAACACAAAAGCCACCCGAAGGTGGCCTTTGCAAGGTGGGCGCGAAGCCCGCGTGTCTTAACGCTTGCTGAACTGCTTGCGACGGCGAGCGCCGTGGAAACCGACCTTCTTGCGTTCGACTTCACGCGCATCGCGCGTGACGAAGCCGGCGTGCTTCAGCGGCGACTTGAGCGTCTCGTCGTAGTCGATCAGGGCGCGGGTGATGCCGTGGCGCACGGCGCCGGCCTGGCCCGACTCACCGCCACCGTGCACGTTGACCTTGACGTCGAACGCTGCATCGTTCGAGGTCAGCACCAGCGGCTGACGCACGACCATGATGGAGGTCTGGCGGCCGAAATACTCGTCGACGGTCTTGCCGTTGACGGTGATCAGGCCGGTGCCCTTCTTGATGAAAACGCGCGCCACCGACGATTTGCGGCGGCCGGTTCCATAGTTCCAAATACCGATCATTGCTGCAGCTCCTTAGATGTCCAGCACTTTGGGCTGCTGAGCGGTATGCGGGTGTGTGGCACCGGCGTAGACCTTCAGCTTCTTCACCATCGCGTAGCCCAGCGGACCCTTCGGAAGCATGCCCTTGACGGCCTTCTCGATGGCGCGGCCGGGGTGCTTGGCCTGCATGTCCTTGAACTTGGTGGCGTGGATGCCGCCCGGGTAGCCCGAATGACGGTAGTACACCTTGTCATTGGCCTTGTTGCCGGTCACGCGGATCTTTTCGGCGTTGACGATGACGATGAAGTCGCCGGTGTCGACGTGAGGCGTGTAGATGGCCTTGTGCTTGCCGCGCAGACGGAGGGCGACTTCACTGGCCACCCTTCCGAGAACCTTGTCGGTTGCGTCAATCACAAACCACTCATGCACCACTTCGGCCGGTTTGGCGCTGAAGGTTTTCATGTTGAGTCAGTTTGGTTTGTCAGCCCCATCGTGCGCCGTGCTCGGTTACCACTTCTTCAAACGGTGGACTCTCGCAACAGCCTTCTTCCCCCAGGGGCAATTTCGGGAAAGCCTGCAACTATAGCAGAGAGGCCATTGTTCCGTCGTGGTGCAGCGCAACAATTTGGGAGTATCACCTAAGTGAATCACGTAGACTGGGGTTAACCCTGAACACGGGAGACCTCAGCGATGAGCATTCCTGACCTGCCTGAAACACCGCCCACCCACATGCCTGTGACCGCCGCTCCGAACTGGAGCTGGGTCCCGATCCGCTCGCTCGGCCCGCGCCACCGCGAGCGCATCACTGCCCACCTCCTGTCGCTTGAACCGAGCGACCGCTATCTGCGATTCGGCTATGCAGCGACCGACGCACAGATCTCGAAGTACGTCGACATGCTCGATTTCGAGCAGGACGAAGTGTTCGGCATCTTCAGCCGCCGGCTCGAACTGATCGCGATGGCGCACCTCGCGCACGCGGTGGCCCCGCCGAAGAAAGACAGCCCGGCGATGTCGGAATTCGGCGTCTCGGTGCTGCCGACCGCCCGCAAACGCGGCTTCGGTCGCCGCCTGTTCGAGCACGCCATGCTGCACGCCCGCAACCGCGGCGTCGAGACGCTGCTGATCCACGCGCTGAGTGAGAACACCGCGATGCTGAAGATCGCGCGCAATGCGGGGGCGACCGTCGTGCGCGACGGCTCCGAATCCGACGCGTGGCTGAAACTGCCACCCGACACCTTTGCATCGCATGTCGACGAGCTCGTCGGACACCAGGCTGCCGAGCTCGACTACCGCCTGAAGGTGCACGCACGTCAGGTCGGCGGACTGCTCGATGCGATCGGCGAGGTCAAGACCTCGCTCGGCAAGACCTCGCACGTCGCGGAAGAGTGACGCTCGCGCGTGCATTCCGCACGCGATACGCGACGGGCCGCGGCCGACCCCCATGTCGGGGATGCGGCGAGGGCAGCCCGTCAAGTCACATCCGTTACAGTTCGTGATCGGGCTCGTCGAATCGGCGTGCCCCCGGCCTTTCGAACCCGCGCTGTCCGACCATGCAAATGCTCCCGTGGATCATCGCGCTCACTGCCTTGGCGCTGCTGGCCATCGCGCTGGCAGCTTGGGCCGTGAAGCGTGCGCCGAAAAAGTCGGTGGAGTTGCCCACTGAATGGGCACTCGCGCCGCGCCCCGTTTTCTCGACCGACGAACGCCGCGTCTACCGTCTGTTGCGCGAAGCGCTGCCGCATCACATCGTGCTGTCGAAATTGCCGCTGGTGCGCTTTTGTCAGCCGACCGATCCGAACGAGGTGCGCTACTGGTTCGATCTGCTCGGCACCAGCCACGTCACCTTCGCGGTCTGTAGCGCGAACGGCCGGGTGCTCGCCGCGATCGACCTCGACACCGACCGCGGCAACTCGCGCCGGGTGATGCAGATCAAGCAGTCGGTGTTGAGTGCCTGCCGCGTGCGCTACCTGCGCTGCCCGGTCGACCAACTGCCATCGGTGGCCGAACTGCAGCTGCTCGTGCCGAGCGCGAGCGCGCCGGCGCGCGGGCCCCAGCCGGCCTCGGCGGCGCCTGCCACCCTGCAGCGGACCCGCGATTCACTGTCGACCACCGCCGTGTCGCGTCGCGCCGAACGCACCGCACTCTGGCAGGACTCGACCGTGTTCCAGGATTCGTTCTTCGCGCCCGACTCGCGCGACGGCTTCAGCAGCAGCGAGTTCGCACCGCTGACCGGGGCCAAGCCGCTGCGCGCGTCGTCACGCCGCGCCGAACCGCCGGGCTTCGGCGGCCCGGACGACCAGCCCGATCCGCTCACCGGCCTCGATACCGAAGAGCTGGATGACGGCGGCACCGCCACCGACACGCCGAAGTTCTCGAGCGGCATGCGCCGCTGATACCGCACGCCGGGTCGGCGCGTAGGATGCGCGCATGACATCTGCGCGCGAGGCCACTTCCGACACGCCGTTCGCCGGCCTCGATCCCGACACCGTGCTTGACGCGCTCGACGCCGTCGGGCTGCGCGGCGACGGTCGGCTGATCCAGCTCAACTCGTACGAGAACCGCGTGTTCCAGGTCTTCCTCGAAGACGGGCGCGTGGTCGTGACAAAGTTCTACCGGCCGCAGCGCTGGAGCGACGCGCAGATTCTCGAAGAGCATGGGTTCGCGAACGAGCTGGCGGCGAGCGAGATTCCGGTCGCGGCCGTGTGGCCGTTGACGATCGCTGCCTCGCGCCACGCCGATCGCGTCACCTTGCTCGGGCCGACGCTGGCGCAACTCGACACGACCCACGGCGCGTACCGCTTCAGCGTCAGCGCGCGCCTCGCGGGCCGCGCACCCGAGCTCGAAGACGATGGCACGCTCGAGTGGATCGGCCGTTTCGTCGGCCGCATGCACGCGGTCGGCGCGCGCCAAGCCTTCGAGTTTCGTCAGACCTTGAACCCGCAGACTTTCGGCTTCGACAACCGCGACTGGCTGCTCGCGCAGAACATCATCCCGCCCGATGCCGAAACCGGTTGGCGCCAAGCCACCGACGAAGCGCTCGCGGCGATCGCCGAAGCCTTCGCCAGCGGCAGCGCGCTGCGCACCCTGCGCCTGCACGGCGACTGCCACCTCGGCAACGTGCTCTGGGCTGCCGACGGGCCGCACTTCGTCGACCTCGACGATGCGGTCATGGGCCCGGCGACGCAGGACCTGTGGATGCTGCTGTCGGGCGACCGAGCTGCGATGACACGCCAGCTCTCGGCCGTGCTCCAAGGCTACGAGAGCTTCATGGACTTCGACTGGCGCGAACGGCGCCTGATCGAGCCGTTGCGCACCTTGCGCATCATCCACCACAGCGCGTGGATTGCGCGGCGCTGGAACGACCCGGCGTTCCCGATCGCGTTCCCGTGGTTCGACAGCCCGAAATACTGGGCCGAGCAGACGACCCGCCTGCGTCAGCAGATCGACGCGATGAACGAGCCGCCCTTGGGCGGCTTGTAGGTCCGGCCGCTCAGCGGTCGGGCTTGAATCTCAGGCAACCAGCAGCGCGTTGACGCGCTTCACGTAGGCGGCCGGGTCTTCGAGCTGCCCCCCTTCGGCGAGCAGCGCCTGATCGAACAGGATGTTCGCGAGCGCGTCGAAATGCGCGCTCGCATCGAGGCGTTTGACCAGCGCGTGCTCGGCGTTCACTTCCAGCGTCGGCAACGATGTCGGCGCGGCCTGCCCGGCCTGCTTCATCAAGCGCGCCAAGTGGCCGCTCATGTCGCCCTCTTCGACCACCAGGCATGCCGGTGAATCGACCAGCCGCGTCGTCACGCGCACATCCTTCGCGCGCTCCTTCAGCGCCTCCTTCAACCGATCGAGCACCGGCTTGAAGGCGGTGGCAACCTCTTCGGCCTGCTTCTTCTCGGCCTCGTCCTGCAGCGAGCCCAGATCGACCGAACCCTTGGCGACGCTCTGCAGCGGCTTGCCGTCGAACTCGTACAGATGCGAGAGCATCCACTCGTCGACGCGGTCGATCAGCAGCAGCACCTCGATGCCCTTCTTGCGGAAGATCTCGAGCTGCGGGCTGCTCTTCGCGCCGGCGAGGCTGTCGGCGGTGACGTAGTAGATCGCCTCCTGACCTTCCTTCATGCGGCCGAGGTAATCGTTCAGCGAGACGCCCTCGTCGGCGTGCGTGGACGAGAAACGCAGCAGCTTGACGAGCCGTTCCTGGTTCGCGTGGTCTTCGCCGACGCCTTCCTTCAGCACGACGCCGAAGTCTTTCCAGAACGCAGCGTACCTGGCCTTCTCGGCCTCGTCTTCGCTGTTTGCCAGCGATTCGAGCATGCCGAGCACGCGCTTGGTCGAGCCTTCGCGGATCGCCTTCACGTCGCGGCTTTCCTGCAGCAGTTCGCGGCTCACGTTCAGCGGCAGGTCGGCGCTGTCGATCACGCCCTTGACGAAGCGCAGGTAGACCGGCATCAACGCCTCGGCATCGTCCATGATGAAGACGCGCTTGACGTACAGCTTCACGCCGCCGCGCTTGTCGCGGTTCCACAGATCGAACGGCGCCTTGGCCGGCACGTACAGCAGCTGCGTGTACTCACTGCGGCCCTCGACGCGGTTGTGCGTGTAGGCCAGCGGCGCTTCGGTGTCGTAGCTAATCTGCTTGTAGAACTCGTTGTACTGCTCGGGTGTGATGTCGCTCTTGCTGCGCGTCCAGAGCGCGGCCGCCTTGTTGACCGGCGCCCATTCGTCCTTCGTGACCTGCTTCGACGCTTCCGGATCCCACTCTTCCTTCTGCATCAGGATTGGCAGCGAGATGTGATCGGAGTACTTGCCGATGATCGACTTCAGTTTCCAGCCGCTCAGGAACTCTTCTTCGCCTTCACGCAGGTGCAGCGTCACGCTGGTACCGCGCGCCGCGCGCGTGATCGTCTCGACCTCGAAATCGCCGCTGCCCTCAGAACTCCAACGCACGCCGTGATCCGCCGGCACGCCAGCGCGCCGCGATTCGACGACGATGCGGTCGGCGACGATGAAGCCGCTGTAGAAGCCGACGCCGAACTGGCCGATCAGCTGCGCGTCC
>JAZJZJ010000164.1:0-12281 GCA_040389925.1 Pseudomonadota bacterium | reverse complement strand
CCCATCCGGCAGTTGAACTCGACGGTGCGCGGCTGGCCGCTCGCATCGATCATCAGGCCGGCATACAGAAAGCCGGTGAACACGATGCCGTCCTTCGCCATGCCGGCGATGGTCGGGTGGATGATCTCCTGCATCACTTTCGCGTGCACGTTCGGCGTGACGACCGGCGCCGGCGAATACGCGCCCATGCCGCCGGTGTTCGGGCCTTCGTCGGCGTCGAGCAGGCGCTTGTGGTCCTGGCTGGTGGCGAGCGAGACGACTGACTTGCCGTCGCACATCACGATGAAGCTGGCTTCTTCGCCTTCGAGGAATTGCTCGATCACGACACGGGCCTGGCCGGCGTTGTGCTGCACGCCAAGCTTGTTGTCGTCGACGCTCAACATCCAGTCGATCGCCTCGTGCGCCTGCGGCAGGCTCATCGCGACGACCACGCCCTTGCCCGCGGCCAGGCCGTCGGCCTTGATGACGATCGGCGCACCCTGCGCGTCGACATACGCATGCGCAGCCGCCGCGTCGGTGAAGGTTTCGAACGCCGCGGTCGGGATCTTGTGGCGCTGCATGAAGGCCTTCGCAAAGGCCTTCGAGCTTTCGAGCTGCGCCGCGGCCTGCGTCGGCCCGAACACGCGCAGCCCGCGCGCGCGGAACAGGTCGACGATGCCGCCGGCCAGCGGCCCTTCCGGCCCGACGACGGTGACTGCGACCTTCTCGGCCTGCGCAAAGTCGGCGATTTGCCCGTAGTCGGTCAGTGCGACGTTGGTGAGCTTCGGATCCGCCGCCGTGCCGCCGTTGCCCGGCGCCACGAACACGGTCTGCACTTTGGGCGATTGGGCGAGCTTCCACGCCAGTGCGTGCTCGCGCCCGCCGTTGCCGATGACAAGAACCTTCATTCGGAGATTTCAGCGTTGTGATAAAGCTCCTGGACGTCGTCGAGGTCTTCGATCATGTCGAGCAGCTTCTGCATGCGCTGGCCTTCCTCGCCGGCGAGTTGAACCGTGTTCTCGGCCCGCATCGTGACCTCGGCGACATCGGGCTTGAGCCCCGCCGCTTCGAGCGCCGCCTTCACCGCCTCGAACTCGGGCGGCGCGCACAGCACCTCGATCGCGCCATCGTCGTCGGTGACCACGTCATCGGCGCCGGCTTCGAGCGCGACCTCCATGACCTTGTCTTCGTTCGTGCCCGGCGCGAACACGAACTGGCCGACGTGCTTGAACTGGAACGCGACCGAACCTTCGGTGCCCATGTTGCCGCCGTACTTGCTGAACGCATGGCGCACCTCGGCGACGGTGCGCACGCGGTTGTCGGTCATGCAGTCGACGATCAGCGCGGCGCCGCCGATGCCGTAGCCCTCGTAGCGGATCTCCTCGTAGCTCACGCCTTCGAGATTGCCGGTGGCCTTGTCGATGTTCTTCTTGACGGTGTCGGCCGGCATGTTGACCGCCTTGGCCTTTTCAACGGCCAAGCGCAGGCGCGGGTTCATCGCCAGATCCCCGCCGCCCTGGCGGGCCGCGACCGTGATCTCGCGGATGACACGGGTCCAGACCTTCCCCCGCTTCTCGTCCTGACGCCCCTTGCGGTGCTGGATATTGGCCCATTTGGAGTGACCGGCCATGAGGCTCCCTTGATGCCGCCCGGTTGATTCCGGCGCAGCGGTGTTTGTTCGATAGACTCGAATTTTACTTGGGGCCGCCGCCCCGCCCCGGGAGCACCAACGATGGCCGAGCCGATCCTGATCGCCAAACACGACAAGACCGAGTGTTTCCTGTTGCCGGCACTGGCGAACCGCCATGGCCTGATCACCGGGGCCACCGGCACCGGCAAGACGATCACGCTGCAAACGCTGGCCGAAAACTTCAGCCGCCTCGGCGTGCCGGTTTTCCTCGCCGACGTGAAAGGCGACCTGACCGGGATCACGCAGGCTGGCACGGTCGGCGCCAAGCTGGGCGCCGTGTTGAAGGAGCGCGGCATCGAGCCCTCCCCCTCAGTTGCCTGCCCGGCGACGCTGTGGGACGTCTTTGCGAACGACAAAAAGGCGGATGGCCACCCGGTGCGCGCGACCGTCAGCGACATGGGCCCGCTGCTGCTCGCGCGCATGCTCGCGCTCAACGAGATCCAGCAAGGTGTGCTGCAGCTCGTCTTCAAGATCGCCGACGACAACGGCCTGCTGCTGCTCGATCTGAAAGACCTGCGCGCGATGCTGCAATACGTCGGCGACAACAGCAGCCAGTTCACGACCGAGTACGGCAACGTCAGCGCGGCCAGCATCGGCGCGATCCAGCGCGGCATCCTGCAGATCGACGAGCAGGGCGGCGACCGCTTCTTCGGCGAGCCGATGCTGAACATCGCGGACTTCATGCAGACGGTCGACGGCAAAGGTGTGGTCAACATCCTCGCCGCCGACCAGCTGATGAACGCGCCGCGTCTCTACGCAACCTTCCTGTTGTGGATGCTCAGCGAGCTGTTCGAGCAGCTGCCCGAGGTCGGCGACCTCGATCAGCCGAAGCTGGTGTTCTTCTTCGACGAGGCGCATCTGCTGTTCAACGAGGCACCGAAGGCGCTGGTCGAACGCATCGAACTGGTCGTGCGGCTGGTGCGCAGCAAGGGCGTCGGCGTGTATTTCGTGACGCAGAACCCGCTCGACATCCCCGATACCGTGCTGGCGCAGCTCGGCAACCGCGTGCAGCATGCGCTGCGCGCGTTCACGCCGCGCGACCAGAAGGCGGTGAAGGCCGCGGCGAGCACGATGCGCGCGAACCCGGGCCTCGACGTCGAAGCCGCGATCACCGAACTCGCGGTCGGCGAGGCGCTGATCAGCCTGCTCGATGAAAAGGGCCGGCCTTGTCCGACCCAGCGCGTGTTCGTGATCCCGCCCGGCAGCCAGATCGGGCCGATCACGGCCGCGCAGCGCCAGGCGCTGATCGACGGCTCGCTGGTCGCGGGCGTCTACGAGAAGGCGGCCGATCGCGAATCGGCCTACGAGAAGCTGAAGGGGCGCGCGGCGGCCAGCCCGGCCGCACCGGGCGGCACCTCCGCCACGACGCTGCCGCCGACCGGCACCGCCAGCCTGCCTGGTGGGCCGTCGGCCGCGGGCAACGAAGGCGGCGGCCTGCTCGGTGGGCTGAAAGACGTGCTGTTCGGCAGCACCGGGCCGCGCGGCGGCAAGCACGAGGGCCTGGCCGAATCGGCGGCGCGCTCGGCGATCCGCACGATCGGCTCCAGCGTCGGGCGCGAAATCGTGCGTGGCGTGCTCGGCAGCTTGCTCGGCGGCAGCAGGCGGCGCTGAGGCGCCAGACTGATCCGAAGAGGCGGCGCTTCAGATCCCGGCATACCACTCGTAGCCGTTGTCTTCCCAGTAGCCGCCTTTGCCGTCGCGAATACGGTCGAAACTCTCGACCAGCTCGATGCGCATCAGGTACTTGGCATGCTTGTAGCCGAGCTGGCGCTCGATGCGCGCGCGCAGCGGCGCGCCGTTGTTGACCGGCAGCGGCTTGTCGTTGAGTTCGTAGGCGAGCACGGTCTGCACGTGATACGCGTCGTCCATGTCGACGCTCTCGTAATAGGTCGAATCGGCACTCGCCGTCGGGTCGTCCATCGAATCGGCACAGCGGAACACCACGAACTTCGCATTCGGCAGCGGCCTGACCTGTTCGAGCAGATGACTCAGCGGCACGCCCTTCCACTTGCCGATCGAGCTCCAGCCTTCGACGCAATCATGGCGCGTGATCTGGGTGCGCGACGGCATCGCACGCAGTTCGGCCAACGTGAACGCGAAGGGCTTCTCGACCAGGCCGCCGATCTGCAGCTTCCAGTCCGCAAAGCCGCCTTTCATCAGGGCCTGGTAGTCGGCGTCGCGTGGCACCAGTGTGCCGTTGGCCCTGAAATGCGCCGCCACGTCCGCGGGGCTGAACTCCTGCGCCATCGCCCTGCGGCCGGCGACGAGCTTGTGCGCGCCATGGCTGAGGTGCTGCGCGCTTTTCAGCACGTCGACAAAGGCGGCGTTGTTCGACAGCCGGTCGCAGCCCGCCAACGACACCGTGCCGGCGCCGGCGAGCGCTGCTCGCAGCGCCGTGCGGCGGCTCGGTGCAGCCTTCGGTCGGCCGCTCGAAATCGGCTTGCGGATCATGACTTGGCCTCCTTGTCCGTCGGCAACGCATACCAGCCCGTCACCATCGAGCGAATCTGGTTCCACGCTCCGCTGATCAGCACCTCGAACACATGCACCAGCGCGAACAGCAGCAGCCCGGCCGCCGCGAGAAAGTGCAAGGTGCGCGCCGACTGGCGCCCGCCGAGCAGGTCGACCCAGCCGGTGAACACCGTGTCGAGCCGCGGCGACATCGCCATGCCGGCAACGATCACGAGCGGCAGCAACCCGAAGATCACGACGAGGTAGGCGAGGTTCTGCAGCACGTTGTAGCGTCTCGAAGCGTCGCCGGTCTCGTGCCTGAACAGCAGGTGATCCTTGATCGAGCGGCCGATGTGGCGCAACTCGGTGCGCGTGGGCAGCAGGTCGCGCGACAGGTGGCCGCTGAGAAGCGCGTACGCCACGTAGGCGATGCCGTTGAGCACGAACAGCCAGGCGAAGAAGAAGTGCCAGTGGCGGCCCATCGAGAGCCACTGCGGGCCGGGGATCGTCGCCCACGACGGGAACGCGCGCACCACCTTGGCGCCCTCGCCGCCGACGGTCGAGGCGCCGAGCACGCCGTCGGTCGAGAAGCGGTGGCCGGCGATTGTCGTGATCCCGGTGACGCCGCCGCCCGCCACGTTGAGTGCGCCGATCGAGACCCACGGCTTGTCGAAGGTCGAGTCCCGGCCCCAGTACAGCGCCGGGTGCGCGTTGAAGATCTGCAGCCCGCTCATCAGCAGGATCGTCAGGCAGATCACGTTGATCCAGTGCATCACCCGCACCGGCAGGCGGTGGCGGTAGATGCGCTTGGGCGAGGGCGTGGGCGAGGTCATGGCGGTCGGTCGGCGCTGGCGGGCGATCCTTACAGTGCGCCGACGCCGGCCGGCGCGGGAATCACGGCATCGGCGTCATCCTGATTTCGGGCCGCATCAGCACCCGCGCCTGCGACTTCAGCTCGGTGACGATGCGGTTCGCGACGAAGCCGTTCTGCGTGTCGGGTTCCAGCGCGGCGATGATCAGGTTCGCGAGCGGCTGATCGAGGCCGATGTAATAGCTGCCGGCGCGGACGTCGATCAGCGCCGGCACCAGATCGACCTGCACGCGCAGCACCCCGCCCGCGTCGACGATGCTGCCGCGCACGTCGTTGCGCACGGCGAGCTCGCGCGCGGTCTCGGCATAGGCCTCGCCACGCAGCGCGCCGGCGTCGTCGAGCCGCTGCACCTGCACGCCCAGGGCCCGCAGGCGCAGCGCCGCATCGGTCTGGTCGGCGCCGAGCCAGTAGCCGCACGGTCGGGTGCGGCGCTTCACGGTGGCAAGTTCGAGGGCCGAATCCCAGGCGACGGTGACGGTCTTGTCGGCGCCGGTCTGCGGGTCGAGCATCTGCAGGTTGTATTCGCTCGGCGTCGCGGCGGCCTCGACGATCATCTCGCCCTGGCAGGCTTTCGACGCGACCTCGGCATCCACATAGCGGCGCAGCTTGAGCAGGTCGTCGGCGCGCGCTGCCGTGCTGCGCAGCACGCTTGAGATCGCGGTGACATGCGTGTGCACGCGGCGCGCGAGGTGCGCGCGGCCGAGGCCGACGCCGCGCGTCTCGATCAGGACGCTGATCGCGTTGCGCAGACCGTTGACGTTGCGCCCGGTGTCGGGCTGCACGCCGCCCATCGAGACTTTCTTGTCGGCGATGTCGGCCGAGGTCGTGTAGTACCACTCGTGGCGCAGGCTTTGCGCATTCAATGCCTGCAGCACGGGCAAGCGAAACCACTCTTCCGACGCCTTCGTGACGAAGGCCGGCAGATTCGCCGTCATCGCGTACTGGATCAGCGCGTCGAAGCGCTGCGCCGCGCCGAACTTCTCGACGAAACGGCCGAGCGCGGTGAACTCGTGCGCGTCGACGACCACCACCGGGTTGAACTCGCGCACCAGCTGCGCCTGGGCCTGCGCCTCGGGCGTGCGCAGCAGCAGGTGGTCGCGGTTCGCATCGATGCCGCTCGCGGTAGCGCGCTTGTCGGCCGCCGCGCCGTCGGGGTTCGCACGTGGCAGGACCACGACGTCGATGCGATCGAGCAGCGCCGCGAGTGGGCCGCCAGCGAGTTCCTGCGCGATCACGATCAGCGCCTCGGCGCCGGCCGGCTCGTCGCCGTGCTGCTGGCCGACCAGCAGCACGGTCGGGCGCGGCACGGGAGCGGTCGCACCCGTCGTCGCGAGCGGCACCGGCGCGCGGCTGAAATGCAGCGCTTCGAGCGGCACCCCGGTCTGCGAGCTGCCGGCCTGGAGCAGCCGGATCGTGGTCGAGCCCGCACTGCCGTCGCCGTCACGCGCCAAGGCCTTCAACAGGCTGCGCAATTCGGCGTTGGTCGTGAACCCGCTGCGGCCGGGCTCGAAGGCCGGCGTGCGGTACGCAACCGGCGGATCGGGAAAACGCGCCGCCAGCGCGGCGCTCTCGGTCGGCGGCGCGGGCGCGGGCGAGGCGGGCGCCGGCATGGCCTTCGGCGCCGCCACCGGCGGCTGCACCATCGGGACGGATGCAGCAGGCACCGGTGGGCTCGGCGGCGGCACCGGCCACACCGGTATCGGTACGCTGCCGCAGGCTGCCAGACCGGTCAGCAGCACCAGCGCCCAACGCGACCTCCAACCCGCCATTCCCTGCTCCCGAATGTGATTCATGCGTTCAGCTCCAGCCCGCATCGACGACGAACTCCTGGGCGGTGATCATGCGCGCGGTGTCGGCGGCCAGAAACATCACCATGTGGGCGATGTCGGCGCCGACGATGCGACCCGGAATGCACTGGCTGCGTTCCATCTCGGCCTCGCCGGCGGCGTCGAGCCAGCGGTCGATCTGGCGCTGCGTCATCACCCAGCCCGGCGCGACGCAGTTGACGCGAATGCCGTCGCGCCCGAGCTCGCGCGCCAGGCTGCGCGTGAAGCCGCTCAGCGCCGACTTGGCGGTGGCATACACCGACAGCCCGAGCGTCTTGTTCTTCCAGCTGACCGAGCCGAGGTTGACGATCGCACCCCCGCCGCGTTCGCGCATCGGGCCGATCACCGCCTGGGTCGCGAAGAAGTGCGGCCGCAGGTTGACGGCGATGCGCTCATCGAAGAATTCGGGCGTGACCGCTTCGAGCGCGTGGCGATCGTCGTTCGCGACGTTGTTGACCAGCACGCCGACGCCGCCGAGCCGCGCGATCAGCGTCGCCATCGCGGCCTGCAGCGCGGGCACGTCGGTCACGTCGCAGCTCTGGAAGTGCGCGGTCGGCAAGCTGGCCGCGAGCGCCTGGCCGGCGACCGCGTCGCGATCCAGAAAACCCACCACGCAGCCTTGTGCCGCGAAGCCGCGCACGATCTCGGCGCCAATGCCGCTGGCGCCGCCGGTGACGATCACACCCTGCCCGTGCAGGCTGTGGAAGCGCGCACCCGCGAACTCGACCTGCGGCACGCGGCCGTGGCGGGCTTCGGCGATCGGCGGCGCGGCGCTGGGGTTGCCGGTCTCGACTGCGTCTGTCATCGGTAGGTGGCTCCGCTCGTGGTCGGCGCATTCTGCCGCAGCCATCTCGCGCTCGACGAACGACGTTTCGCGCCGTTTCAAGGCGCTTCGTCGCAGGCCGGTCGCGCGGCACGGGTCGCGTCGGCACAGTGCGAGGCATCGGCGCATCGCGCCCTGTCCCGAACCGCCAAGGAGCCGCAGCATGTTCATCGCCATCGTCCAACACACACCCCTCTGGGTCTGGGGCCTGCTCGCCGCGCTGATCGCGCTCGGCCTGTCGCAGGCGCGGGACCGCGAGATGAGCCTGGTGCGGGTCACGATCCTGCCGCTGGCGATGATCGTGCTTTCGATGTCGGGCGTGCTCAGCGCGTTCGGCCACTTTCCGGTGGCGCTCGGCGGCTGGGCCGCCGGCGTCGGCGCGGCGCTGACCCTGGCCCGCCGTTTCGGGCGCGCGTTCATCACAGTGCGCGGCGCGGCGTGGTCGGCGCAGACGGCCACGCTGCACGTGCCGGGCAGTTGGCTGCCGCTGGTGCTGATCGTCGCGCTGTTCGCGCTCAAGTACGTTGTCGGCGTGAGCCTGGCCCTGCACCCCGAGCTCGCCGTCGACACGCGCTTCGCCGGGCTGATCAGCCTCGCGTACGGCATGTTCAGCGGGCTGTTCTTGGCGCGCGGCTGGTCGCTGCGCCATCTGGCGAAGCGCCCGGCCGGCTTGCTCGCGGCCTGAGGTGGCGCTCGCCGCGCGCGCCAGTACCGCAGAATCGGCGCCGATGCCCTCGCCACCGATCGCCCAAGCCCTCCACCCCGCGCAGCGCCGCCGCTTCCTGGTGCGCGGCCTGCGCAGCGCCGGTTTCGGCGCGGTGATCGCGCTGCTGATCTCCGGCGCCTTCGGCAGCGCGTTCTGGCCGAACCTGGTGCAGTCGGTCAGCATCGCGGTCTGCTGCTGGTTCGGGATCGACCTCGGCCGCATCCCGCTGGCGCGCTGGGCCCACCGCAACGACCCGCCCGGTTCGCCCGCGGCCGCGAGCCACTGGCCCGGCTGGCCGCTGATGCTGGTGGCGATCGTGGTCGGCACGGTCTTCGGGTTCACGGTCGGCAACGCGCTCGCCAACCTCGCGCTGGGGCGCAGCTTCGGTGGCCACTTCCGCGGCGACTGGCAGCAGATGCTGGCGTTGCTGCTCGGCTCGCTGGTGCCTGGTATTGTCATCACCTACTGGTTCTATTCGCGCGAGATCATCGCCGCCAAAGAGGCCGCGATGCAGGCCGCGCAGCGCCAGGCCGCCGAGCACCAGCTGAAGCTGCTCGAGTCGCAGCTCGAGCCGCACATGCTGTTCAACACGCTGGCGAACCTGCGGGTGCTGATCGGCGTCGACCCGAAGCGCGCGCAAGCGATGCTCGACCAGCTGATCGCGTTCCTGCGCGCCACGCTGGCCGGTTCGCGCGCCGCGCAGCATCCGCTGCGCGCCGAGTTCGCGCGGCTCGGCGACTACCTCGCGCTGATGCAGATCCGCATGGGCGAGCGTCTGCAAACCCGCTTCGAGCTGCCCGAGGCGCTGGCCGAATTGCCGGTACCGCCGCTGCTGCTGCAGCCGCTGGTCGAAAACTGCATCAAGCACGGCCTGGAGCCGGCGCTGGCCGGCGGCCGCATCGACCTGCGCGCCGCACGCGACGGCGATGTGCTGGTGCTGAGCGTGCGCGACACCGGCGCGGGCCTCGCGACGCCATCGCTCGAAGGCACGCAATTCGGCCTCGTGCAGGTGCGCGAGCGGCTCGCGGCCCTGTACGGCGAGCGTGCCTCGCTGAGCTTGCGCAATGCCGGCGATGCCGAGGGTGGCACGCTGGCGACCATCCGATTGCCCCTTCTCTGAAACCGCGACCGACTCCACCACGCCATGAATGCCACCGCGTTGATCGCCGAAGACGAACCGCTGCTCGCCGCGAACCTGCAGGTCGAACTCGCGCAACTCTGGCCTGAACTGCGAATCGTCGCCAACGTCGGCCACGGCGCCGCCGCGGTCGAGCACGGGCTGGCGCTGAAACCGGATGTCGTGTTCCTTGACATTCGCATGCCCGGCATGACCGGCTTGGAGGCCGCGCAGGCGCTGACCGAAGACTGGCCCGAGGGCATGCCGCTGCCGCTGATCGTGTTCGTCACCGCCTACGACCAGTACGCGATGCAGGCGTTCGAGCGCGCCGCAATCGACTACGTGCTCAAGCCGGTGCAGACCGATCGCCTGGCGCAGACCTGCGTGCGCCTGCAGACCGCGCTCCAGGCGCGCAGCGGACCGGCGCCCGCCGTGCTCGACGCCACGCTGACCCAGCTGCGCCAGTTGCTCACCGCGCCCGGCCTCACCGCCACCACGAGCACGGCCGCACAACGGCTGAGCGTGATTCAGGCCAGCGTGGGCGCGGCGATCCACATGGTGCCCGTGGTCGATGTGCTGTATTTCGAGGCCGCCGACAAATACGTGCGCGTGATCACGGCCGAGCGCGAGTACCTGATCCGCACCGCGCTGCGCGACCTGCTGCCGCAACTCGACGGCCAGCGCTTCTGGCAAATCCACCGCGGCACGGTGGTGCGCGCGGATGCGATCGCGACCGCGCTGCGCGACGAGTCGGGCAAGGTGCACATCACGCTGCGCGGCCACACCGACAAGCTCGTCGCGAGCCGCCTCTACGCGCACCTGTTCAAGGCGATGTGACGGTGCGGGTCGTCTGCGCCGGCTTCAACCGGCGCTGCAAGGGAGTGGTTTCGTCGCGGCTTTCGTCGTTTCGTCGCAGCGGCTCACTGCAAAGAGGCCGCCGGATCGAAGATTCGCTTATTCACCCAGCGGAGCGAACCATGCGAACCACCCACCACCCCGAATCGACCAGCCTCGAAGCCCGCGCCCGCCGTCGCGTCGGCCGCAAGATGGGCTTCTACATCCACGCCACCGTGTTCGTGCTCGTGAACCTCGGCCTGTTCGCGATCAATGCGATCAGCGGCGAGCCGCACTGGGCGCGCTTCCCGCTGATGGGCTGGGGCTTGGGCCTCGCGATCCACGGCCTCGTGACCTTCATCGGACTGCAGGGCGAAGGCGTGCGCCGCGGCATGCTCGAGCGCGAGATCGAACGCCTTCGCCGCGGCGAAGGCTGAGTGATCTCAAGCAAATGTGGCTCCGCCACTTCGCTTGAACCCTACGGGGGCGGGCTGGGCGCTACTCGGCCTTGGGGTACTCAGAGCCGGTGCAGTTGCCCGCCCTCGAACTTGACGCGGTCCCCGGTGCGCAGGTCGTCGATGCGCTGGAAGTCGAAGTCGCGCACGCTGCCGTTGTCGAAGCGCACCTGCACGCGGTAAATCTCGCCGTCGCGCAGATTGCGGTTGTTCTGGTTCTCGATCGCGTTGCCGACGACCGCACCGCCAACCGCGCCAACGCCGGTCGCGAGCGCACGGCCGCTGCCGGCACCGAAACGGTTGCCGACCACGCCGCCGATCACCGCGCCCAGCACCGCACCGGCGCCGCTCGGGCGCTGCGACACCTGGACGTAGCCGATGTTCTCGACGCGACCGTACTCGGCGTAGACCGGCACTTGGCGCTGCACCGGCTGCGGCGCATAGACGACACGCTCGCGCGGCGGCGCGACGACGCAGCCGGCCGTCAGAAAGGCCAAGGCGGACGCCGTGGCAAGGGTCGACATTCGGCGGATGGACATGGAAGACTCCTTCGGATCGAATCAGTACTGCCACAGCATCGCCGTGGGCAGCTTGCGAATCATTCTTTTACTTCTCGGCTGCGCCGACCATCGGAGGCGCCGACGCGAGCGTGTGAGGCGATGCGCCCGCGCCGCGTCGTCGTCCGCCTACAGCATCAGCGGCGGCCGTGGCCGTCCCAGCGGCGGTCGTGGCGGTGATCGTAGCGGTCGCCGTGACGCCAACCGGCGCGATAGCTCGGGTAGTAACGCGGGTACACGACCGGCACCGGGCTGTAGACGACCGCCTGCGGATAGTACGCAACCGGCGGGCGGACGCGGTAGACCGGCGCCGGGGCGTAAACCCGGCCGTAGTCGTAGCCATCTCCATAGCCGTAGTAGCCCGGCCCGCCGGAGATCACGGTGCCGACGATGGGGGTGTTGACATTGACCGACCATGAAACACCGGCGTTGGCGCTGGTGGCGACTAGCGCGCCGGCGGTGGTAACGGCGGCAAGTACCAAAGACTTGATCATCTGTCTCTCCTGCTTCGGGGCCCGAAAGGGCGACTCGGTGAGAACCTCAACGCGCGACCGGGTTCCCTGGGCTGACGGCTTTCGGATGAACAGAGGTAAAGAGACGTTGCTGGCAGAATCGCGCTCCACGCCCATCGCCCTGCCGCTGCACGACCAGCCACCCATGACCGCACCCGCCGACCCCAAGCCCAGCAGCAACTTCCTGCGCCAAATCGTCGAGCGCGACCTGGCCGATGGCACTTACGCGCAGCGGCGCTTCGCCGGCACGCCGGGCGATGCGGCGCAGCACGCGGCCGGCCTGCCCGATCCGGCGAAAATCCGCACCCGCTTCCCGCCCGAGCCGAACGGCTACCTGCACATCGGTCATGCCAAAAGCATCGTGCTGAACTTCGGCTTGGCGGCCGAGTACGGCGGCGTCTGCCATCTGCGCTTCGACGACACCAACCCCGAGAAGGAGGAGCAGGAGTATGTCGACAGC
>JAZJZJ010000163.1:5990-19136 GCA_040389925.1 Pseudomonadota bacterium | reverse complement strand
CCATGATGAAGTGCAGGCTGGTCGCGAACAGCGCCGCGGTCAGCAGGTCGATCGCAAGCACCGTGAGGTACGGCGAACTCGCGGTCGCGACCGGCCACGCGAGCAGCGCGACCAGCAGCACGGCGCCGGCGATCTTCAACGGCGTGTCGGCTTGGCGCAGCGGTGCCTCGGCCGGGCCGGCGTTGCGGCTCGCCGCCTGCGGCCTGCCCATCAGGCCCCACGGGCGCACGACCAGCACGACCGCCATCACGAGAAACTCGACCACCAGCGTCAGCTTCGAGAACGAGAAGCTGATGCCGAACAGATCGACCGTGCCGATGCCGATGCAGATCGCCTTGATCTCGGCGATCAGCAGCGCCGCGACGTAGGCGCCCGGAATGGAACCCATGCCACCGACGACGACAACGACGAACGCATCGCCGATCGTCGCCAGATCGAGCCCGAGGTTGGCGGGCTCACGCGGCAACTGCAGCGCACCGCCGAGCCCTGCGAGCATCGTGCCGAGCGCGAACACGGCCGTGAACAGCCACGCCTGATTGACGCCGAGCGCGCTGACCATCTCGCGGTCTTGCGTCGCCGCGCGCACCAGCGTGCCCCAGCGCGTGCGCGTCAGCAGCAGCCACAGCCCGCCGAGCACCAACGGGCCGATGGCGATCAGGAACAGGTCGTAGGTCGGGAAGCGCCGGCCGAGGATGTCGACCGCGCCCGAGAGCCCTGGCGCGCGCGGGCCGAGCAGGTCTTCGGGGCCCCACATCCACAGCGCGGCGTCCTTGATCACGAGCATCAGCGCGAAGGTCGCGAGCAACTGGAACAATTCGGGCGCACGGTACACGCGCCGCAGCAGCACGATCTCGACGAGCGCGCCGATCACGCCGACCGCGATCGCCGCGAGCAGCAGCGCGGGCCAGAACCACATCCCGCCGCCCAACTTCTCGGCCAGCATGTAGGCGATGTAGATGCCCAGCATGTAGAACGAGCCGTGCGCGAAGTTGACGATGCGGGTGACGCCGAAGATCAGCGACAGCCCAGCACCGACGAGGAACAGCGATGAAGCGCCGGCCAGGCCGTTGAGAAGTTGGACGACGAAGCCGGAGAAGTTCATTGCCGGTCAGTTCGCCGCGCGCAAGGCCTTGACCTTCTCGTTGCTCGGCAGAAACTTCGCGCCGTCGAGGTACTTGTAGTCGACCATCACGCCCTTGCCGCCTTCGTTCTTCGTCTTGCCGACGAACGCGCCCATGGTCGATTGATGGTCTTCGGCGCGGTACATGAACTTGCCGAACGGCGAATCCATCTGCAGCCCCTCGAACGCGGCGACGAGCTTGTCGGCGTCGGTGCTCTTGGCCTTCTTCACGCCGGCCGCGATCGACTTGATCATCGTGTAGCCGACGACCGAGCCGAGGCGCGGGTAGTCCTTGTACTTGCCGTGGTACGCGAGGAAGAACGCCTTGTGCTCGGGCGTCTGCACGCCGTACCACGGATAGCCGGTGACGATCCAGCCGTTCGGCGTGTCTTCTTTCAGCGGATCGAGGTACTCGGGTTCGCCGGTCAAGACGCTGACGACCTCCTTGCCCTGGAAGATGCCGCGGGTCGTGCCCTCGCGCACGAACTTGGTCAGGTCGGCGCCGAACAGCACGTTGAAGATCGCGTCGGGCTTGGCGTCGGCGATCGCCTGCGCGACGCTGCCGGCATCGAGCTTGCCGAGCGGCGGTGCCTGCTCGACGACGAACTCGACATCAGGTTGCGCCGCCTTCAGCAACTCCTTGAATGCCGCGACCGCCGACTGCCCGTACTCGTAGTTCGGGTAGACGATGGCCCAGCGCTTCTTCTTCAGCTTGACGGCCTCGGGCACCAGCATCGCAGCCTGCATGTAAGTGCCGGGGCGCAGCCGGAAGGTGTACTTGTTGCCGCTGCCCCAGATGATCTTGTCGGTCAGCGGCTCGCCGGCGAGGTAGAAGAACTTCTTCTGCTTCGCGAAGTCGGTCAGCGCGAGGCCGGTGTTCGACAGGAACGCGCCGGCCAGCACGTCGATCTTCTCGCGCGAGACGAGTTCCTCGGCGGCGCGCACCGCATCGCCCGGGCTGGCGTTGTCGTCGCGCGTGATCAGTTCCAGCTTCTTGCCGTTGACGCCGCCGGCCGCGTTGATCTCTTCGACCGCGAGTTCCATGCCCTTCTTGTAGGGCTCGAGGAAGGCGGGCTGCGCCTTGTAGCTGTTGACCTCGCCGATCTTGATCGTCGCGCCGCCTTGGGCGTTCACGTTCGAGAAGGCGAGCGCGGCCGCAGCGGCGGTGGCGGCGAGCAGCAGGGGGCGGCGTTGAATCATCGAAAGCTCCTTGAAGGAAGGCGGGTCAGAGAGACGGAATTGTGATGGCGATGGTGATACTGAAAAGCGCTGCGCGAATCAGCGCAAACCATCCTCGCCCTTGATGTCGCGGGCCTGCAGGCCGCCGATGCGCGGCAGCGGGCGGCCGCTGTCGGTGACGACGACGCAGACGACGATCTCGTTCGCGCGCGGCGCATCCGAGACGCGCGCTTCCATCGCATCGAAGTGGCTGCGCACGAAGGCGGCGTCCTTGTGACCGAGCGGCACGTCGATCGCGGTGCCGAGGCCGCCGCGCTTCTTCGCCGACGGCACCAGCGCCGCACCCTTCTCGACCGACTTGCGCAATGGCGCGCCGAGTTTCGGGTGCAGGATCGCGGCGGCGTGTTCAAGTTCGCCGGCCTCGCCGACGATCGCGGCCTTGCCGTAGCTCTGCGCCGCGCCGGGTTCGATGCCGAGCGCTGCGACGCACTTGTCGCCAAGCAGGCCGCCGAGTTCTTCGCCGATCGCGATCAGCGCGTCGAGGTTCTCCTCGTAGCGGCCGGCGAACGGGTTCTCGATCACGGCCATCGCGAGCGCGCGGCGCGTCGGCGGCGTCACTGCCTGGCCCATTTCGATGCGGGTTTCGTCGACCTGGACGATGAGTTTTCTGATCTTCGCGAGCATGTGGCTTGTCCTTGTCTCTTCAGCGCGGGCCGTTCCCTGCGCTCAGCGCAGTCCGTCCCATTTCGCGATGTCTTCCGCCTTCAACCCGCCGACGCGCGAATGCACGCGCGCGCCGGTGCTCATCACGAGGATGAACACGATCTCGTCGGGCAGCGGTGCGCCGGGCACACGCACCTCGATCGCGTCGAAGTGGCCGCGCACGTAGGCCGCGTTGATGTGGGTCAACGGCACGTCGAGCGTGGCGCCGGGGCCGCCGACCTTCTTGGTCGACGGCACGATCGCGAGCGCGTTCTGCGGCTGGCCGACAGGCCCCGTGGCAGCCGACGACTTGCCCGCCGCGTAGGCGTTGCGATCGCCCTTCCAGCCCAGCAGCTCGCGCATTGCGTAGCCGCCCGGCACATGCCACAGCGCGCCGTGTTCGAGCTCGCCGTTGGCGCCGACGATGGCGCCCTTGCCGTAACTCTCGATCTTCTCGACCGGCACCTGCATCGCCGCGCGCAGCTGCTGCGCCATGTCGAGGCCGACCGGCTGCAGCGCGTCCATCATCGGCAGGATGTCTTGCACATAGCGGCCGGCGAACGGGTTCGTCAGCACCGCGCCGATCGCCCCGCGGCGCAGCGGCACGCCGGCTGGCGGGCCGAACTCGTGGTGGATGTCTTCGACGTGCGTGAAGACGCGGCGGATCTCGATCACCGTGCGCTCCGTCGGAAGTGGCTGAGGTCGTGCATGTCGACTTTCATTAAGCAAATACTGAACCAAGTTCGGCGCCCGCGGCAGCAAGCCGCGGTGCGGATGACGCCTCGGCTTCAACGCCCAGGGCGCGATGTTGGCATACGAGCACGGCCGAATGGATCAGGCCGTCGCGCTGCAGCGCGCGGGCGCGCAGCGCACCGGCTCGCAGCGCGGTCCGGACCTGCTCGGCGGCGAGGCGCGGCACGTCGACGGTGACGGGGATGTCACCGAGGTCGCTGTCGTCCTTCAGTTCGCTCGCCGGCCGGCGCCCGATGCGCGGGTCGTCGAGGTTCACGGCGTTCGCGATCACCGTCGCGGCGGCGTCGGCCATCGCGGCGCTGCGCGCGAGCACGGTCACGCTGTCGGCGATGCCGAGCGAGAAGCTGCGGCCGCGCCAGCCGCTGGTCGCGATGCCGCGCACCGGCAGGTCGGCGCTGACGACGAAGTCGGCATCGAGGCGGATCGTTGCGTCGGCCGGATCGAATCGCGCCAGATCGGCGAACAAGCCGACCTTGACCGACGCGCCATGCGCCAGATGGAGCGCGATGTCACCGCCGTTGTTAACCCAGGCGCGCGTGATGCCGGCAAGGGCGTAGCAGGCAACGATTTCCTGCGCGACCGCGCCGGCCACCGCCGCCATCGGCGTGATGAACTGCGCGTGAAACGGCCGGCACGCGAGCCACATGCGGCGGGCGACCACGCCTTGCAGCGGGCAGGGGCCGAGAACAGGGAGCCGCAGCGCGCGCAACTCCGTGACGAGTTCGGGCAACACGGTCTGAAACCGCGCCCACGCCACGTCGTGCGCGGCCTCGACGGCGCGCGCCTCGCCGTCGGCACCGATCACCAGATCGATCGGCCCGTGCTGGAAGTGCCAGCGGCCGTCGGGCAGAGGAGCGCGTTGCGCTTGCATGCGATGCCGTCGATCAGCCCAGCAAGGGCGGCTGCCCGAGCGGCCACGGGTTCGCGGCCGGCAGCGGCTCGAAGCGCCGCGCGGTCGGCGCGCCGTCGTTGTGCCACGCACCCCGAGCGAGGGCATCGCCGAGACTGCGCACGTACTCGACGTGACCGCCGAGCGCAGCGAAGTCGGCCAGCGTCATGCTGAACTCGATCGGCGCGACGATCGCCGGCGTCGGCACGGTGCCGAAGCTGTTGTCGGGCATGCGCGCCACGTCGACCATCACCGTGATGCCGCCGCCCGGCCACACATAGGCCGGCGCGCCACCACAGGTCACGTTGACGACCGCCTGCTTGATCGAGCGCGTGAGCCGCACCGGGTTGTCGGTGACACCGGCGCGCAGGCTGCCGCCGGCGCCACCGAGGAACAGCACCGTCGTCAGCGACGGTTCGCAGTTTTCGCCGATGCGGTCGACGACGGCTTGAATCGCTGCCGGCATCGCGGCCGGTTGCGGCACCAGCGCGTCGTCGAGCACGTACCACGCGGCGTGCTCGCCGGTCGTCGAGACCATCAGCAACTTCAGGCCCGACCACGCGAGCGTGTCGTCCCAGCCTTCGATGATCGACAGCGGATCGGCAATGTCGGTGCCGCCCCAGCCGATGCCGGGGTTCGCGACCTGGAAGTAGCGGCCCGGCGTCGACTTGCGGCCGCGAATCCGGATGCCCGAAGGCCGCATGTCGAGGCAGCGGCCGGCCTGGTGCTGCGTCAGC
This sequence comes from Pseudomonadota bacterium, assembly GCA_040389925.1. GTDB lineage: Bacteria > Pseudomonadota > Gammaproteobacteria > Burkholderiales > Burkholderiaceae_C > LMDS01. The sequence goes on along the minus strand of JAZJZJ010000163.1, from coordinate 13,756 downwards.
ACGCCGGTGATGTGGTCGTCGACGACGACGACCTCGTCGGCCTGACCGAAGAACTGCTTCGCGAAGATGCCGACCGTCGCCGAGCCGCAGCCGACGCGCATGCGCTGCTCTTCGACGCCGTTGACGATCGGCGCCTTGCCGGCCTGGATCACGATCTGCGCACCGCCGTCGATCGAGAGATCCACTGGCTGCTTGTTGCCGAGCGCCAGCATCATCTCGCAGGTGACGCGGCCCTCTTTCTTGCTGCCGCCGGTCAGGTGGTGCACGCCGCCGAGCGAGAGCATCTGCGAGCCGTACTCGGCCGTCGTCACGTGGCCGACGACCTCGCCTTTGCAGCGCACATTGGCCTGCTCGGGGCCGAGCCAGCGGTCGGTGTCGATCTTCACCTTGTAGCTGCAGTAGCTGAAGATGCCCTCGGTGACGACGGTGACCATGTCGACGCCGGCCGCCGTCGAGGCGACGATGAAGGGCGCGGGCTTGTAGTCGGGGTAGGTGGTGCTGGAACCGATGCCGGTGACGAAGATTTCGTCCTGTGACGCGAGCGGATTCGCGGCGAGCTCGGCCTCGGCTTCTTCGCTGCGGGCCGTGAACGGCACCAGCACCGCATCGGCGCTCGCCAGCGTGCGCCGCAGCAGCACGACCGGGTCGACCCGGATCAGCGTGCCGTGCGCGTTCGCGTAGCGATCGCAGGCACCGGTCTTGCCGGGCGAGATCTGGCACAACACCGGGCAGGCGTTGCACTCGATCTTGTCGGTCGCCATGCGCTCGTTGCGCGGGCGCGAGCGGTCCAGCACCTGCGGCGCATCGGGAGCCGGCATGCTTTCAGGCAAGCCGTCGGTCTTGGTGTGTTCAGTCATCTGCGTCCAACCCCGCGGTACGATTCGTCTTGACCTGACGCAAGCTCCGGACCATCGTTTCATGTAGTATTTACTAAACGATGGTGTTGCGGATACTACATGGCCGCTTTTCGCAACGCAATGGCCCGCGCGACCGTACAACCCCCCTTCACTTCTGCTGGACCGACATGAGCGCCTTCAACGAAGAAACCGTGCTGAGCGTGCACCACTGGACCGACAAGCTGTTCACCTTCACGACCACGCGCGACCCGGCGTTGCGGTTCTCGAACGGCCACTTCACGATGATCGGCCTGCGCGTCAACAACAAACCGCTGCTGCGCGCGTACAGCATCGTCAGCGCCAACTACGAGGAGCATCTCGAATTCCTCAGCATCAAGGTGCCGGACGGCCCGCTGACCAGCAAGCTGCAGCACATCAAGGTCGGCGAGAAGGTCATCGTCGGCAAGAAGCCGACCGGCACGCTGGTGATCGACTACCTGACGCCCGGCAAGCGCCTGTACCTGCTCTCGACCGGCACCGGCCTGGCGCCGTTCATGAGCATCATCCGCGACCCGGAGACCTACGAGCGCTTCGAGAAGGTGATCCTGGTGCACGGCGTGCGCACCAAGGACGAGCTCGCGTACCACGACCTGATCCTGCAGCACCTGCCCGCGCACGAGTTCCTCGGCGAGACGGTCTCGGACCAGTTGCTCTACTACCCGACCGTGACGCGCGAGGCCTACAAGAACATGGGCCGCGTGACCGAACTGATGGAGAGCGGCAAGATGTTCGCCGACCTTGGCCTGCCAGCGCTCGACCCTGCGGTTGATCGCGTGATGATCTGCGGCAGCCCCGGGATGCTGCGCGATCTGAAACACATGCTCGAAGGCCGCGGCTTCAAGGAGGGCAATACCTCCACGCCGGGCGCCTTTGTCATCGAGCGCGCGTTCGCCGAGCAGTAAATGACAACCCCCCGCTTGGCGAGTACGCCAATCGACCCCTCGGGAGGGTGCGGGCCGGCTTGGGAGCGGCCCGGCGCTCGGCCCGCCGCGCGTCCGCGGGCATGACCGCGACTCGGCCGCTCGGCGTCCGGGCCCAAGCGGCGGCGGCCACGCGCGAGAGCATCCTGCGCGCCGCGACCAAGGTGTTCGCGAAGCACGGCTTCGCGGGCGGCCGCGTCGAGCAAATCTCGAAGGCGGCGAAGTCGCACGACCGGATGATCTACTACTACTTCGGCAGCAAGGAAGGCCTCTTCATTGCCGTGCTCGAAGAGATGTACCAGCGCTTCAACGAGGCCGAGTCGAAGCTGTCGCTGGCCGATGCGCACCCGGTCGATGCGTTGAAGGCGGTGATCCGCTTCATGTGGGTGCACTACCAGAAGCACCCCGAGTTCATCACGCTGCTCAACGCCGAGAACCTGCACCGCGGCAAGCACATTTCGAAATCGCTGCGGGCGCGCGAATATTCGTCGCCGGCCGTCAGCGTGCTCGGCGAGGTGCTGGCGCGCGGCGCAGCGCAGAAGCTGTTTCGCGCCGACGTGGCCGCGCGCGATGTCTACCTGATGATCGCGTCGATGGGCTACTTCTACCTGTCGAACCGCTTCACGCTGTCGGCGTTTCTCGGCGAGCAGCTGGACACGCCCGATGCGCTCGGGCACTGGGAGGCGTTTCTGATCGACGCCGTGCTGCGCACGGTCGTCGCCGCGTCACCCTAGTTCCAGCCGCCGGCGACCGGCTGCCCGGTCGCCACGTCGACCGCGACCCGCGTGTCCAGCCCGATTCGGTAGAACTCGCGCAGCACGTTGCCCGAGAACCCGATCTCGACGATCGACACCTCGCGGAACGTGGTCGGGAAGCCCTCGGGCAGCAGCTTGTTGAAGTCGGCGGCCACGCCTTTCATCGCGGCCTGCGTCTTCGCGTCGAACGGCGCCATGCTGTAGATCAGCGTGTTGTGCGGGTTGTGCGAACGCAGTTCCTTGCCGTCGCGCACCACGTTGACGCCGCTGACGCCGACGCTCGCGACCAGCGCCTTGGCCGCGTCGCCCATCTTCGCGTAGACCGGGCCGGTGCAGCGCGGGAGCGGGCCGTCGCGCAGCGGGGTCAGCGCGGCCGTGGCCACGGTGTTGAACGCCATCATGTCCTCGAAACCCTGGCCGGTCTTGACGATCCCGAGGTCGAGCCACCAAGGCCGGCCGGCGTCCTTCGCGGCTTCGGTTGTATAGAAATCCTTGAAGCGGAAGTTGATCACCGGCGGCAGCGCGTTCAGCGCCTTCAGCATCTTCTGCGGCGTCGCCGGGTCGGCGCTGTGCAAGTGCACGACGGTGACGTGCGGCAGGTTGAACGTCTGCGTCTCGGCGCGCAGACCGAGCGCGAGCAGCTTCGTGCGCAGCGGTGCGCTGACGTTCGCGTCGAGCAGGTCGGTCGACTCCTTCGGCAGCCGGTAGACCAGCCCGTAAGTTGCAACGTGGGTGCGGAACTCCGGCTGCCCGATCGCACTGTTGTCGATCAACGGTTTCGGCGCAGACGCGCAGGCGGCGAGCAGGCCGAGCGCCGGCAGCAGGGCGCACGCGCGGCGCAGTGACAAGGTCGGGTTCATCGGGGCACTTTTTGAGGTGGCGAGGGTGAAGACGATCGGGTCGGGGTGCTTTGCATGATGCATGCCGTCGATGACACGGCGACGAAACCCCCACAGCCAATCGGCTCGGAGTCGGCACGGATCATGCTGTGCACGTATCGGTATACCACTACGTGCACCAATTCGTGACATGAGCGCAATCCTCCTGACCCTGCCCGACTGGCGCCGCGCCTACCGCGACGGTGCGTCGCCGCGGCAGCTGCTGGCCCCGGTGCTGCAGCGGCTGCGCAGCACCACCGCGCCGGAAGCCTGGATCACGTTGATCGGCCCGGCGGAGTTCGAAGCGGCCATCGCGGCACTTGAGTTCCGCGCGTCGCGCCATGCCGACCGTACCGCCGCACTGCGCGCGATGCCGCTGTTCGGCGTGCCGTTCGCGGTCAAGGACAACATCGACGTCGCCGGCTTGCCGACGACCGCCGCGTGCCCCGCATTCGCGCGCACCCCGACGGCGCATGCGCACGCGGTCGCGAAGCTGATCGCCGCCGGCGCGGTCTGCATGGGCAAGACGAATCTCGACCAGTTCGCCACCGGCCTGGTCGGCGCGCGCTCGCCGTACGGCCGGCCGAGCAGCGCGTTCGCAGCCGAGCGCATCAGCGGCGGATCGAGCTCGGGCTCGGCGGTGGTCGTCGCGCGTGGCGAGGTCGCGTTCGCGCTCGGCACCGACACCGCCGGCTCGGGCCGCGTGCCGGCCGGCTTCAACAACCTCGTCGGGCTGAAGCCGACACCGGGGCGCGTCAGCAGCAGCGGTGTGGTGCCGGCCTGCCGCAGCCTCGACTGCATCTCGGTGCTCGCGCTGACCGTCGCCGACGCGGCCGAGGTGCTGGCGGTGATGGAGGGCGCCGACGCGACCGACGCCTGGAGCGCGTTCAGGCCCGGCGCCGCGACGTTCGCGAAACCGGCGCTGCGCATCGGCGTGCCGGCCGTGCCGGTCATCGACGGCGCCTACGCGCCCTGCTTCGAGCAGGCGCTCGCGCAGGCGCGCGCGCTCGGCCACACGGTCGTACCGATCGACTTCGCGCCGCTGCTCGCGGTCGCGAAGCTGCTCTACGGCGGGCCGTGGGTCGCCGAGCGGCATGCGGTGGTGCAGGCGTTGATGGCGCGCGACCCCGGCGCGCTCGACCCCACGGTGCGCCGCGTGATCGAGGTCGCGAACCAGTTCAGCGCGACCGACGCATTCCGCGCGCAGTACGTGCTGCGCGATGCGCAGCGCGATACCGCGGCGCTGTGGAACGACCTCGACCTGCTGATGGTGCCGACCGCGCCGACGCACCCGACCCACACCGACATCGATGCCGACCCGCTCGGTGCGAACGCGCTGCTCGGCACCTACACCAACTTCGTCAACCTGCTCGGCTGGTGCGCGCTCGCGCTGCCGGCCGGCTTCACAGCGAGCGGCCTGCCGTTCGGCGTGACCTTGATCGCGCCCGGTGCCGCCGACGCGGCGTTGGCACGGGTCGGCCTGCGCTGGGAGGCGAGCGTCAAATTGCCGCTCGGCGCGACCGGCCGCGCGCACGGCCCTGTTGCAGAGACACCGGCCACGGAACCGCCCGCAGCATGGCCCGCGAGCCGGGCGACGCTGCCGATCGCGGTCGTCGGCGCGCACCTCAGCGGTCTGCCGCTGAACGGCCAGCTGACCGAGCGCGGCGCGACCCTGCGCGAGGCGACCACCACCGCGCCGCATTACCGCCTGTTCGCGCTGCCGAACACGACGCCGCCGAAGCCCGGGCTGCAGCGCGCCAGCGCGCACGAGCGCGGCGCCGCGATCGCGGTCGAGGTCTGGGACATGCCACTCGATGCGGTCGGCTCCTTCCTCGCACTGATCCCGCCGCCGCTTGGTCTGGGCTCGCTCGAACTCGCCGATGGCCGCCACGTGCACGGCTTCGTCTGCGAAGCGCACGCGCTGGTCGGCGCGCGCGACATCACCGCGTTCGGCGGCTGGCGCGCGTTTCTCGCGTCCGCCGCAACCCCTTGACGTTCATCCATCGCCACTTCGGGAGTTTCGCCATGAGTTCATCCACCCCCCCCACCACGCGCCGCCGCCTGCTCAGCGTCGCGGCCTCGGGCGCCGCGCTCGCGAGCCTCGGCGTGCCGATGCTGTCGCGCGCGCAGGCCGGCCCGAAGATCCGCGTCGGCTACTGGCCGGTGGCGGCCGGGCTGCCGTTCTTCGCGGCGATCGAGAAGGGCTATTTCAAGGAAGCCGGGCTCGACGTCGAGCCGCTGAAATTCGCCGGCGCGCAGCAGGTGATGGAGGCGATGCTCTCGGGCCGCTCCGACGGCAGCGCCAACGGCACCGGCTCGGCGAATCTCGCAATCGGCGAGATCGCGCAGCCGGGGCTGTTCAAGATCTTCGCCACGAATCCGAGCAACGCGAAGTACGTGCTCGAGGAGTTTCTCGTGCCGATCGGCAGCACGGTCAAGACGATGGCCGAGCTGAAGGGCAAGCGCGTCGCGTCCGGCCCCGGCATCCAGAACGTGACCTTGGCCAAGACGATGCTCGAGAAGGCCGGCGCCGGCGTGATGAGCGTCACCGAGCTGCCGATTGGCCAGCACGTGGCCGCGCTCGCGGCCGGGCAGATTGACGCCGCCTACACGCTGGAGCCGACCGGCACGATCGGCCGGCTCAACGGCACGACGCGCGTGCTCGAGGCCGGCGTCGTCGCGCACTACATCCTCGGCGACCCGATGGCACCGTGGCACGGCGGCTCGGCCAGCCTGACCAGCGAGTTCATCAAGAAGAACCCGGCCGAGGCGAAGAAATTCATCGCGGCGTACGCGAAGGGCATCGCGCTGGTGCGCACCCAGCCCGACGAGGCACGCCAGTTCATGAAGGGCTACACCGCGATCGAAGGGCCACTGACGAAAGAAGTGCCGCTCGCGTCGTACATGCTCTACAACGAGTTCAAGACCAGCGACGTGGCCTACTTCCAGAAGTTCTACGACCTGTTCTCGGACAAGGGCATCTTCGAGAAGAAGGTGATCGTCGAGCCGCTGCTCTACAAGGCCTGAGCGATGAGCACCAACCCCGCCACCGCCGAAGCCAAGCCGTGGAGCGCGTCGACCGACGCCTCCGCCGCGCCGAGCAAGTTCTCATGGGGCAAGCTGCTGCCCTTCGTCGGCCCGGTCGCGCTGTTCGTCATATGGGATCTGGTCGTGCGCGCCGGGTTGATCAAGGTGATCCTGCTGCCCACGCCGTGGGCGACGCTCGATGCACTCGTCACCGGCTTGGCCGGCGGGCCGCTGCTGCTCGATTTCGGCGTCACGCTGCTGCGCACGCTGGAGGCGTTCGTGATCGCCGCGGTCGTCGGCGTGCCGCTGGGCGTGCTGCTCGGCAGCAATGAGAAGGCTTACCGCAGCGTCGAGTTCCTGATCGACTTCTTCCGCTCGACGCCGAGCTCCGCGCTGATCCCGCTGTTCCTGCTGATCTTCGGTGTGTCCGACATCAACAAGGTCGCGATCGCGGCATTCGGCGCGCTGCTGATCGTGCTGTTCAACAGCGCGTACGGCGTGATCAACGCCCGCAAGCAGCGCGTGATGGCAGCCAAGGTGATGGGTGCGTCGCGCTGGCAGATCTTCAAGGACGTGCTGATCTGGGAGTCGCTCCAGCCCACCTTTGTCGGCTTGCGTTCTGCAGTGTCGATGGCGCTGGTCATCGTGATCGTCGCCGAGATGTTCATCGGCTCCGACAACGGCCTGGGCCACCGGATCATCGATGCGCAGCAGGTGTTGAACGTGAAAAGCATGTACGCGGCGATCCTGGCGGCGGGTGCTTTGGGGTACGCGCTGAACGTGCTGTTTCTGGTGATGGAGCGGAAGATCGTGCATTGGAGCGGGCGGTGAATCCTTCCATCTCTGAGCGGGATCAGGCCGGCGGGGCGCACTGCTCCGCTCGTGTCCCCCGCCAACGGCCTGCGGCCGTCGTCTCCTCCTTTACCTCGCTGCGCAGTACGCCCCACCGGCCTGATCCTGCACCGTTGCGGTCCGATGCGCTCAACGGTTGCCTCGCTGCGGATACGGGGTGGCTGACGGAGCGAGGTAAAGGAGGAGGCTCGGGCGAAGCCCGGGCCGGGGGACACGAGCGCAGTCGGCCACCCCGTGTCCGCAGCGCGCTCGAATCTTCAACGCAGAGGAGAAGCTGATATGTCCACCGTCCTCAACGCCCCCGTCATCGCCGATGTGCCGGTCCGCCCCTTCGAGCCCGGCCCGGCCGGCACCCACATCACGATCCGCGGCCTGACGAAGTATTTCGCCGGCTGGCCGCTGTACGAGAACTTCGACCTCGACATCCCGAAGCACGCG
>JAZJZJ010000163.1:1954-5980 GCA_040389925.1 Pseudomonadota bacterium | reverse complement strand
GTGTTCGGCCCGAACGGCTGCGGCAAGTCGACGCTGATCAACATGATCGCCGGGCTGATCCCGATCGATTCGGGACAGATCCTGTTCGACGGCAAGAGCCTGAAAGACACGAAGATCGGCTACGTGTTCCAGAACTACCGCGAAGCGATGTTTCCGTGGATGCGCACGATCGACAACATCGCCTACCCGCTGGTGCTCGAAGGCAAATCGAAGGCCGAGGTCGACCGGCGCATGGCCGAGCTGGTCGCGAGCTTCGACGTCAAGTTCGACCTGAAGCGTTACCCGTACGAACTCTCGGGCGGCCAGCAGCAAACCGCGTCGATCATGCGCGCGCTGGCCCCGAACCCCGAGGTGCTGTTTCTCGACGAGCCGTTCTCGGCGCTCGATTTCGAGATGACGCTGTTCATCCGCGAGAAGCTGCAAGAGGTCTTCATGCAGACCGGCACGACGATGATGCTGGTCTCGCACGACCTCGAAGAGGCGGTTTATCTGGCCGATCAGGTGCTCTTGTTGACAAAGCGGCCGACCAGGGTGGCCGAAATCTTGCAATATGGCGAGGCGCGCCCGCGCACGGTCGCCACGCTGTCGGAACCCGGCTTCGTGGCGGCCAAGAAACTCAGCCTGGAAATCTTCCAACGCGAGGTGCGGCGCTAGGCAGACATGGAAGGCTCGCCGCTCGATGACCCCTGCGCAGATAGAGAACTATGTGGACGCGGCAGCCGCCGCATTGCAATTGCCGCTGGCCGCCGCGCATCGGCCGGGCGTGCTCAGCTATTTCGCGCTCGCGGCATCGATGGCCGATCTGGTCGGCGCGCATCCGCTCGCAGTGACCGACGACCCGGCCGAGGCTTTCGTGCCGATCTCGCCTGGCACCGCTCGCACATGAGCTCGCCGGGCCGCCCCAAGAGCGAATACCGGAGTGCGCAGCACGAAGGTGCTTCGGTGAGCGCCGACGAACTGCTCAAGGGCAGCGCCGCCGAGATGGCCGCCGCGGTGCGCCGCGGTGCGTTGACCGCGACCGCGCTGGTGCAGGCGAGCCTGGTGCGCATTTGCGAGACCGACAAGCGCATCAACGCATTCACCTTTGTCGCGGCGCAGCGCGCGCTGCAGGCCGCGTCCGGGCTCGACGCGCGGCTCGCGGTCGGCGACACCACGGTGCAGTCGCTGCCGCTGCTCGGCGTGCCGTTCGCGGTCAAGAACCTGTTCGACGTGGCCGGCGTCACCACGCTGGCCGGCTCGAAGATCGAGCGCGACCGACCCGCTGCGACGCAGGACGGCCCGCTGCTCGTGCGCCTGCAGGCGGCCGGCGCGGTGCTCGTCGGCGCGCTGAACATGGACGAGTACGCGTACGGCTTCACGACCGAGAACACGCATGAGGGCGCTTGCCACAACCCGCACGACCTGACGCGCATCGCCGGCGGCTCGTCGGGCGGTTCGGCCGCGGCGGTCGCGGCCGGACAAGTGCCGATCACGCTCGGTTCGGACACGAACGGCTCGATTCGCGTACCGGCGTCGCTGTGCGGCACATTCGGGTTGAAGCCGACGTACGGGCGTCTGCCGCGCAACGGCAGCTACCCGTTCGTCGCCAGCCTCGATCACCTCGGGCCGTTCGCGCGCACCGCGATGGATCTGGCGCTGGTCTACGACGCGCTGCAGGGCTTCGATGCGCGCGACCCGGGCTGCGTGAACCGCGCGATCGAACCGACGGCCGATGCGCTCGCGCTCGGCGTCAAGGGGCTGCGCATCGCGACGCTGGGCGGCTACTTTCATGACAACGCCGGCCCGGAGGCGCGCGCCGCCGTCGCGCGTGTCGCGCAGGCGCTCGATGTGACACGCACGGTCGAGCTGCCCGAGGTCGCACGGGCGCGCGCAGCAGCCTTCCTGATCAGCAATGCCGAAGGCGCCGCGCTGCACCTGCCCGACTTGCGCACGCGCGCTGCCGACTTCGAGCCGCTGTCGCGCGACCGCTTTCTCGCGGGCGCGCTGCTGCCCGCTGCGTGGGTGCAGCAGGCGCAGCGCGTGCGACGGGTGTTTGCGCTGCGTGCGGCCGAGTTGTTCGAGGAGGTCGACGTGCTGCTCGCGCCGGCCACGCCGTGCGCGGCGACGACCATCGGCACCGAATGGATCGACATCAACGGTCAACGCTTGCCCGCGCGCCCGAGCATGGGCCTGCTGACCCAGCCGATCTCGTGCATCGGGTTGCCGGTATGCGCGGTGCCGATCTGGGGCGCGCATGCCTCGCTGCCGATCGGCGTGCAGGTCATCGCGGCGCCGTGGCGCGAAGACCTGGCGCTGCGCGTCGCGCATCACCTGCAGTCGATCGGCATCGCCGCATCACCGGTGGCGGGGTTGTGATGGACAGCAATCTGCGAATCAACGACCCCGCGGTGCTGGCCGAGATGACCGCCGTGTTCGCGCGCTACGAGGACGCGCTGGTCACCAACAAGATCGACGTGCTCGACGAACTCTTCTGCGATTCGCCGCTGACCGTGCGCTACGGCGCCACGGAGAACCTGATCGGCATCGAGGCGATCCGCGCGTTTCGCCTCGCGCGGCCGGCGACCGGGCTGGCGCGGCGCCTCGCGAACACCGTGATCACCACGTGGGGTCGCGATTTCGCAACCGCGATGACCGAGTTCCACCGCGACGGCAGCACCAAAGTCGGCCGGCAAAGCCAGACCTGGGTGCGCATGCCGGACGGCTGGCGCGTGGTCGCGGCCCATGTCAGCCTCATCGGCCCGATCGATCCGTGACGGCTCGCTAAGATCGGGGTCATGATCTCGACGCCCAGACCGCTGCCCGCCGCCCGCGCCAACCTCGCCGAGCAGGTGTACGCGACGCTGAAAGCCGAAATCAACGACTTCCAACTCGTCGCCGGCGACCGCTTCTCGGAGGCCGAGCTTGGCAGCCGCCTCGGTGTGAGCCGCACACCGGTGCGCGAGGCGCTGTTCCGCCTGCGCAACGAGGGCTTTCTCGATGTCGAGGCCAAGCTCGGCTGGTTCGTCAAGCCGATCGACTTCGACAAGCTCGAGCAGCTCTACGACCTGCGCGTCGTGCTCGAAATGGCGAGCGTGACCAAGCTGTGCAACCGTACCCAGGACCCGCCCGAGCTCGACGCGCTGAAGGACATCTGGCTCGTGCCGGTCGCCGAGCGTCTCAGCGACGCGCGACAGGTCGGTGCAAACGACGAGCAGTTCCACGCCACTCTGGTGCGCGCCGCCGGCAACCCCGAGATGGCGCGCGTGCACTGGGACGTGACCGAGCGCATCCGCATCATCCGGCACCTCGACTTCACGCGCGCGGATCGGATCGAGGCGACCTACACCGAACACGCGAAGATCCTGCGCGCGGTGATCCAGCGCAAGGCCGACCAGGCCCAGCTGCTGCTGAAGACGCACATCGACCAGAGCAAGGCCGAGGTGCGCAAGATCACCTTGCACACGCTGCATGAGGCGCGCGCACGCCTGGCACGCTGAGGGGCCAGTCCGTCGAACCGACGGGCACGGGTTTTGCTGGATTCCGGCTGGTATACCAAAGCGTGCACCAAAGTACGCCCCGGCCCCCAAAACCTCGCGGAGAAAACTCATGACGAATCCTCTGGACGACGCACTTCTCAATGCCTCGCGCCGCCGCCATCTGGCGCAGCTGTCTGCCCTGTCGCTCGCCGGGGTCTCGCCGTGGGCGATTCGCAGTGCAGCCGCGCAGAAGCCGATCACGGTCGGCGTGATCTACGTCGGCCCGCGCGACGACTTCGGCTACAACCAGTCGCAGGCGGCCGCGGCCGCCGAGATGAAAAAGCTGCCCGGCATCAAGGTCGTCGAGGAAGAGAACGTGCCCGAGACCGCGGCCGTCACGAAGACCATGACCGGCATGATCAAGCAGGACGGCGCGACGCTGCTGTTCCCGACCTCGTTCGGCTACTTCGACCCGTACCTGATCGGTCTGGCCGCGAAGGAGACCGACGTGCGCTTCTCGCACTGCGGCGGCATGTGGACCGAAGGCAAGCACCCGAAGAACACCGGCAGC
>JAZJZJ010000163.1:0-1944 GCA_040389925.1 Pseudomonadota bacterium | reverse complement strand
CAAGCCGATCCCGCAGGTGCTGCGCAACATCAACGCGTTCACGATGGGCGCGCGTTCGGTGAACCCGGCGATCACGACGACGGTGATCTTCACCGGCGAGTGGTCGATGCCGGTGAAAGAAGCCGAAGCCACCAACAGCCTCGCCGATCAGGGCATCGACGTGTTCACGATGCACGTCGACAGCCCGAAGGTGATCGTCGAGACCGCGGCCAAACGCGGCAAGATGGTCTGCGGTTATCACGTCAGCCAGGCCAAGCTCGCGCCGGCCGCCTACCTGACCGGCGCCGAGTGGAACTGGTCGACCGCGTACAAGACGGTCGTCGACGCGGCCCTGGCCGGCAAGCCGCACCCGAACTTTCTGCGTGGCGGGCTGAAAGAGGGTTACGTGAGGATGTCGCCGTATGGCGCGATGGTGCCCGACGCCGCGAAGAAGGACGCCGAGGCGATCAAGGCCAAGATGCTCGCCGGCACGTTCGACATCTTCGCTGGCGGATTGAAGAGCAACAAGGGCGTGGTCGTGGTGCCGAAGACGCTGAAGCAGACCGACCCGGCGCTCGAAGGCATGAACTACCTGGTCGAAGGCGTGATCGGTTCGGTCTGATGTTGGCCCCCAAGATGCCTGCGGCATCGCCCCCCCGAGGGGGAGCTCGGGCCGCTTGGGGCGGCCCGGCGCTGGCCCGAGATCCGCGGGAGTGAACATGCACAAGAACCTCGTTGACGCGCTCCTGCCGATCGGTGCGCTGATCGGCGCGCTGCTGCTGTTCGGACTGTTCGTCTGGCTCGGCGGCGTGAGCCCGGTCGAGACCTGGGCGCTGCTGTTCAAGGGCGCGTTCGGCGACTGGTTCTCGTGGCAGAACACGCTGACCCGCGCGGCGCCGCTGATGCTCACCGCGCTGTGCGTCGCACTGCCGGCGCGCGCCGGGCTGATCATCATTGGCGGCGAAGGCGCCGTGGTGCTCGGCGGGCTGGCCGCGGCGGCGCTGCCGTACCTGATGCCGCTGCCGGGCAACCTGATCGGTACCGTGCTCGTCTGCGCAGCGGGTTTCGCGCTCGGCGGCGCGTGGATCGCGCTGGCCGGCGCGCTGCGCCAGTACCGCGGCGTCAACGAGACGATCAGCAGCCTGCTGCTCGCCTACACCGCGATCGCGATCTTCAAGCAGTTGGTCGAGGGCCCGATGCGCGACCCGGCGACCTTGAACAAGCCATCGACCCGCGCGCTCGACGAGGCGATCCGGATCGGCGGCATCTTCGGCTCCGACGTGCACTGGGGCTTCGTGATCGGCGTCGTCGCGTGCATCGCGCTCGGTTTGTGGCTGGCGTTCACCGCGCGCGGCTTCTCGGTGCGCGTGGTCGGCGGCAACCCGCGCACCGCACAACTGGTGGGCTTGCCGGCAGCCAAGCTGATCCTGCTCGCGTGCGCACTCGGCGGTGGCTGCGCGGGGCTGGCGGGCGCGATCGAAGTGGCAGCCGTGCACACGAACGCGAACGCGTCGCTGATCGCGGGCTACGGCTATGCGGGCATCCTGGTCGCGTTCATCGCGCGGCACAACCCCATCGCGATCATCCCGGTCGCGATCCTGTTCGGCGGCTTCGGTGCGGCGGGCAGCCTGCTGCAGCGGCGCCTCGGCTTGCCCGACGCCTCGGTGCAGGTGCTGCAGGGCATCGCGTTCGTGCTGATCCTCGCGAGCGAGGCGCTGCGCGGGGTCGACTGGCAGGCCACCGGCGAGCGCTTCCGGCGCTCGATGCAGCCGAAGGAAGTGCCTCTCAACAGCACCGTCAAGCCCACCTGAGCACCACGCGATGAGCGACATCCTGCTGCCCTTCCTCGCCGCGATCCTCGGCGGCGCGCTCAGAGTCGGCGTCCCCTTCCTGTTCGTCAGCCTCGGCGAGTGCCTGACCGAGAAATCCGGCCGCATCAACCTCGGCCTCGAAGGCGTGCTGGTG
>JAZJZJ010000162.1:0-3192 GCA_040389925.1 Pseudomonadota bacterium | reverse complement strand
TCAACGGCGAATTCGTCGGCGGCTCGGACATCATGATGGAGATGTACCAGGCCGGTGAACTGCAACCGCTGCTGACCACGGCTTGAGTTCGCGAGTCATTGTCGGCATCACCGGCGCCACTGGCGCGGTGTATGCGGTGCGGTTGCTGCAGCGGCTGAAGGCGGCCGGGAGCGAAACGCATCTGGTCGTTAGCCCGGCCGGTGTGCTCAACGTGCATCACGAACTGGGCCTCGATCGCAATGCACTCGAAGCGCTCGCCGACCGCGCCTACCATCCGGCCGACATCGGCGCCGCGATCGCCAGCGGCTCGTTCACGACCGACGCGATGGTGGTTGCGCCGTGTTCGATGCGCACGCTCGCGGCGGTCGCACATGGCCTGTCCGACAACCTGTTGACGCGCGCCGCCGATGTGGTGCTGAAAGAGCGCCGCCGCCTCGTGCTGATGGTGCGCGAGACGCCGTTCAACCTCGCGCACCTGCGCAACATGACCTTGGTAGCGGAGATGGGCGGGGTGATCTTCCCGCCGCTGCCGGCGTTCTATCACCGGCCGACAAGCATCGACGAGATGGTCGACGACACGGTCGAGCGGGTGCTGCCCTTGCTCGGCGTGCCGGGCGCCGCGCCGAAGGCTTGGTCGGGTCTCTAGGCCACCATGGGTTTGTAAAGCCACTGCCGCTGCGACGCGAACACCGCGTTCGGGTATTGCGGCTGACCGCGGCTGCCGTTGTAGCGGCCGAGCGCCATGTACAGGTCACCGCGCTCGCGGTCGAGGTAGTGGCGCAGGATCACGCAACCGAAGCGCAGATTGGTCTGCATGTGGAAGAGGCGGCCCGGGTCGCCATCGCCGATCAGGCGCGCCCAGAACGGCATCACCTGCGTGTAGCCACGCGCACCGGCGCTGCTGATCGCGTAGCGGCGGAACCCGCTCTCGACCTGGATCAGGCCCAGCAGCAGCGCGGGCTCGATGCCTGCGCGCGTGCTCTCGTACCAGGCGGTCTCGAGAAAGTCGACGCGCCGCACATGCTCGGTTTCGCGCCTTTTCAGCCGGCCGCTCATCTCGCCGAGCCATCGCAAATAGGCCAGGCGCGCGTCCATCGTGTCGAACTGCGGCTTCGGCGGCGCGGCGTCGCTGACCGCGGCGGCGAGCGCGGAGCGCACCGCATTCGCGAGCGGCTCCTCGACCTGCGCGCCGGCGAACGCGCGCGTCGGCACGAATGCCGTCAACGCCGCCAACGGGCTCGTGATCGCCGCGGCGGCCAAGCAGCGCCGCGCTCTCCCTTTGCGGGAGAGTTGGTCGCTCATGCTGCCAACTTGGCTTTCAGCGAAGCCAGCAGTTCATCGACCGCGATCGGCGTGGCTTGCGCCTCGCGCCGGCCCTGGTACTCGGCTTTGCCTTCCTTGAGACCACGGTCCGAGAGCACCACGCGGTGCGGCACGCCGACCAGTTCCCAGTCGGCGAACATCGCACCGGGGCGCTCGCCGCGGTCGTCGAGCACCACGTCGATGCCGGCCTCCTGCAAGTCGTCGTGCAGCTTGTCGGCTGCGGCTTTCACGTCGGCCGAGCGGTCGTAGCCGATCGGGCAGATCACGACGGCGAACGGCGCGATCGCGGCCGGCCAGACAATGCCGCGGTCATCAAAGTTCTGCTCGATCGCCGCACCCAGGATGCGCGTGACGCCGATGCCGTAGCAGCCCATCTGCATCAGCTGCGGCTTGCCGGCTTCGTCGAGGTAGTTGGCGTTCATCTTCTCGCTGTAGTACGAGCCAAGCAGGAAGACGTGGCCGACCTCGATGCCGCGCTGGATCGCGAGCACGCCCTTGCCGTCGGGCGACGGGTCGCCTTCGACGACGTTGCGGATGTCGGCCACGACATCGGGCTCGGGCACATCGCGGCCCCAGTTGACGCCGGTGTAGTGGAAGTCGACTTCGTTCGCGCCGCAGATGAAGTCGCTCATCGCGGCGACCGTGCGGTCGGCGATGACCTTGACCGGCTGTTTCGAATTGATCAGCCCGAGATAGCCAGGCTTGCAACCGAAGTGCGCGTCGATCTCGGCGCCGGTCGCGAAGCGGAAACCTTCGGTCAGACCCGGCACCTTGCTCGCCTTGATCTCGTTCAGCGCATGGTCGCCACGCACGAGCAACAGCCAGACGGTCGCACCGATCACGTCGCCCGCGGCGTTAATCTGGTCGGTCGCGAGCACCAGCGATTTGACGGTTTTCTGCAGCGGCACGCCGAGCAACTGGGCCACGTCTTCGCAGGTGGCCTTGCCGGGGGTCGGCGTCTTCGCCAGCACTTCGTTCGGCGCCGCACGCGGCGCGGCCGGCGCGACCGCCTCGGCCATCTCGATGTTGGCCGCGTAGTCGGAGGTCGGGCAGTAGATGATCGCGTCCTCGCCGGTGTCGGCAATGACCTGGAACTCGTGCGAGCGCACGCCGCCGATCGAACCGTTGTCGGCCGCGACCGCGCGGAAGGTCAAGCCCATGCGCTCGAAGATGCGCGTGTAGGCTGCGAACATGATGTCGTAGCTCTTGCTCGCCGAGGCGATGTCGCGGTCGAACGAGTACGCGTCTTTCATCGTGAACTCGCGTCCGCGCATCACACCGAAGCGCGGCCGGCGCTCGTCGCGGAACTTGGTCTGGATGTGATAGAAATTTCGCGGCAGCGTGCGGTAGCTGCGCAGCTCCTGACGGGCGATGTCGGTGATGACTTCTTCGCTGGTCGGCTGGATCACGAAGTCGCGGTCGTGGCGATCCTTCAGACGCAGCAATTCGGCGCCGTATTTCTGGAAGCGGCCGGTCTCTTGCCACAACTCGGCCGGCTGCACGACCGGCATCAGCAGCTCAACCGCGCCGGCGCGGTTCATCTCTTCGCGAATGATGTTCTCGACCTTGCGGATCACGCGCAGACCCATCGGCATGTAGCTGTAGATGCCTGCGCCGAGCCGCTTGATGAAGCCGGCGCGCATCATCAGTTTGTGACTCGCGACTTCGGCGTCGGCGGGCGCCTCTTTGAGCGTGGAGATGAAGAACCGGGATGCTTTCATGGGCAGGACGCGAGTGGGTGTGCGGCTGAGCGCGGCACCGGTGCTGTGGCCACCAAGGGCTGCGGGAAACCGCAGGGGTTGAATCCCGTCACGCCGGTGTAATAATGAATTCAACGAATGAATTGGGGTTGATTATGCTCGACCGTGA
>JAZJZJ010000161.1:0-1655 GCA_040389925.1 Pseudomonadota bacterium | reverse complement strand
GCGAAGTCGTCGAAGAACACGCCGCCGATGCCGCGCGGCTCGTCGCGGTGCTTCAAAAAGAAGTAGTCGTCGCACCAGCGCTTGAAGCGCGGGTACAGGTCGGCGCCGAAGGGCGCCAGCGCGTCGCGGTTGACGCGGTGGAAGTGCGCGGCGTCGAGCTCGTCGCCGTAATACGGCGTCAGGTCCATGCCGCCGCCGAACCAGGTGACCGGTTCCTTGCCCTCGGCTGAATTGACAGGGAAGGCCGCGAGCATGCGCACGTTCATGTGCACGGTCGGCACATGCGGATTGCGCGGGTGGAACACCAGCGACACGCCCATCGCCTCGAACGGCGCACCGACCAGTTCGGGCCGGTGCTGGGTCGCCGACGGCGGCAGTGTCTTGCCCTTGACGTGCGAGAAGCTGCAACCGCCGCGCTCGATCACCGCGCCGCCTTCGAGCAGGCGCGAGCGGCCCTCGCCTTCGAGCTTGCCGCCGGGTTCGCGTTGCCACGCATCGGTGATGAACGCTTGGCCGTCTTCGGCCTCGATGGCCGCGACGATGCGGTCCTGCAGGCCGAGCAGGTAGGCGCGAACCGCTTGGGTCGTGCTCATGAAGGCTTGAACCGGATCGGCGCCGCCAGCGCCGGCCGCTTGCCGACGGGCTGGTCGAACTGCCGCGCGATCTCGGCCAGATCGGCCGCCGCATCGCCGCTCAGCGTGATGAAACGCCGCACGCCGACCTCGCGCCGGGCATAGTCGAGAAACACCAGCCCGACCGGCACCTGCGCCTGCAAGGCGACGTGATAGAAGCCGGTGCGCCAAGCATCGGTGTAGCGCCGCGTGCCTTCGGGCGACAGCGCGAGCCACAGGAAACGGTCGTGCAGACGCGCCGCTTCGAGCTCGCGCGCCATCTGCCCGACGATGCCGTTCGTCGAGCGCCGGTCGACCGGCACGCCGCCGAGCCAGCGCAGCCAGCGGCCGAACAGCGGCAGCTTGAACAGCGTGTCCTTGCCCCAGAAGGTGACGTCGATACCGACCGCCCACTTCGTCAGCACGCCGAGCGGGAAGTCCCAGTTCGAGGTGTGCGGGTAGACGATCAGCACGCCTTGCTTGGCCGGCAGGCCGTCGAAGCACAGGCACCAGCCGAGCATCCGCAGCGCGGCCTGCGCCAAGCGGCTGCCGCGCAGCTGGATCGGGTGGACCGGCGGGTTCGCGCCGCTCATCGCTTGATCGCGCGGTGACCGATGTCGCGCCGGTATTGCGCGCCATCGAAGTGGATGCCGCGCAGCACCTCGTACGCGCGCTGCTGCGCGAGCTTGACCGAGTCGCCCAGGGCCGTCACGCACAGCACACGCCCGCCCGAGGTAACCGGCCCCGTCGGCGTCGACACGGTGCCGGCGTGGAAGACGACCGCATCCGGCGCATCGGCCGGCAGGTTCGTCACCGCGTCGCCCTTGCGCGGTGTCAGCGGGTAGCCGCTCGCGGCCATCACGACGCCGAGCGCGACGCGCCGGTCCCACTCGAGCTCGACGCTGTCGAGCGTGCCGTCGGTGGCGTGCATCAGCACGTCGAACAGGTCGCTCTTCAGCCGCATCATGATCGGCTGGGTCTCGGGGTCGCCCATCCGGCAGTTGAACTCGACGGTGCGCGGCTGGCCGCTCGCATCGATCATCA
>JAZJZJ010000160.1:0-20087 GCA_040389925.1 Pseudomonadota bacterium | reverse complement strand
GGTCCACACGACACTCTGCCGCCGCGAGGCCGGTGCGTTCCAGCGCGCGGCCAAGTCGGGCGACGACCTGCTCGTCGCCTGCACGCAGGAAAGTCGCCTGTTCCTCGAACTCAACGCGCAGACCGAAGGTGCGGCCGGCGTCGAAGAGCGGCCGATCCGCTTCGTCAACATCCGCGAGACCGGTGGCTGGTCGAAGGACGCCAGGAGCGCGACCCCGAAGATCGCCGCGCTGATCGCGCTCGCGCAGTTGCCCGAGGCCGACCCGGTGCCGACGGTGAGCTACCAGTCGGGCGGCCGTGTGCTCGTGATCGGTGATGCCGATCGTGCGGCGCGTGCTGCGCAGATGCTCGCCGACAAGCTCGACGTGAGCGTGCTGCTTCAAGGCTTTGGTTCGCTGCCGCAGCAGCGCACGATGGCCGTGCATTCGGGCCGCGTCACGAACATCGCCGGCTGGCTCGGTGCGTTCGAGGTGAGCTGGACCCAGGGCAACCCGATCGACCTCGATCTGTGCACGCGCTGCAACGCCTGCATCGAGGTCTGCCCCGAAGGCGCGATCGATTTCAGCTACCAGATCGACCTCGCGAAGTGCACGAGCCAGCGCGAGTGCGTGCGCGTCTGCGACGCCGCCGGTGCGATCGATTTCACGCGCGCGCCGCAGGCCACGAGCGAGAACTTCGACCTCGTGCTCGATCTGAACGACGCGCCACTGGTCACGCTGCACCAGCCGCCGCAAGGCTACTTTCATGCCACCGACGATGCGGCGCTGATCGCGGCGGTGCTGCAATTGCGCGAAAGCGTCGGCGAGTTCGAGAAGCCGAAGTTCTTCAGCTACAAGCAGAAGATTTGCGCCCACAGCCGCAATGAGCAGATCGGCTGCACCGCCTGCATCGACGTGTGCTCGGCGCAGGCGATCCGCAGCGATGCGTCGCGCAAGGGCAAGGCGGGCGGCGCGACGCTCGCCGGCATCATCGTCGAGCCGCACCTGTGCGTCGGCTGTGGCGCGTGCACGACTGTCTGCCCGAGCGGCGCGATCAGCTATGCGACGCCGCGCCCCGATCAACAAGGCAAACGCATCCGCACGCTGCTGACGACGTATCAGCGCGCCGGCGGCAAGGATGCGGCATTGCTGATTCACAGCCAGGCGGCCGGCACGAAGCTGATCGACGCCCTCGGCCGCGCCGCGCGCACCGACAAGGCTGTGCGCGGTGTGCCGGCGCGCGTGCTGCCGCTCGACGTCTGGCACACCGCCTCGACCGGCATCGACCTGTGGCTGTCGGCGATCGCGTTCGGCGCGGCGCAGGTCTGGGTGCTGATGACCGACGAGGAAGCGCCCGAGTACCGCAGCGCGGTCGCGGCGCAGATGCAGGTCGCGCAGGCGATCCTGGCCGGCATGGGCTTGAGCGGCGCGCACTTGCGCATCGTCGAGGCGCGCGATGCGCGCGCACTCGACGCCGCGCTGCAGGCCGCGCCGGCGCAAGTCGTGAAGCAAGCCGCCACCTTCACGGTGCAGGCCGACAAGCGCGCGACGCTCGACCTCGCGATCGAGCACTTGCTGCAGCACGCGCACGCCGCGCCCGAGTCGATCGCGCTGCCGGCGGACGCGAGCCCGTTCGGCAACCTGATCGTCAACGCCGAGCGCTGCACGATGTGCCTGAGCTGCGTCAGCGCCTGCCCCGAGGCCGCGCTCGCCGACAACCCCGACAAGCCGCAGCTGCGCTTCATCGAGAAGAACTGCGTGCAATGCGGCCTGTGCGCGAGCACCTGCCCCGAAGACGCGATCACGCTCGAGCCGCGCCTGTGGCTGCTTGACGCCGGCAAGGCGCGCAAGCAGGCGCGCGTGCTGAACGAGGTCGAGCCGTACCGCTGCATCCGCTGCAGCAAGCCGTTCGGCACGCTGAAGGCGATCGAGTTGATGGTCGGCAAGCTCGGCGCGCACCCGATGTTCCAGGGCGCCGGTGCCGACCGCCTGCGCATGTGCGGTGACTGTCGGGTGATCGACATCCACACGAACCCGAACGAAGTGAGGATCACCGATGTCTGAGGCCGCCCTGAACTTCAGCACGCCCGACGACCGCGAAGAGATCGCGCGCGCCGAGGTCTACGGGCTGCTGGCGAGCCTGTTCATCGGGCCGCCATCGGCCGATCTCTACGCGCAGTTGCGCGTCGCGGTCACCGAGGCACCGTCGGCCGGCGGGTTTCTGGAGAAGAGTTGGTCCGAGGTCGTCGCTGCATCGCGTCGCTTGTCGCTGGACGAGATTCACGCCGAGTACGGCGCGCTGTTCGGCGGCGTCGGCAAGCCCGAGATCTTTCTGTACGGCTCGTGGTTCATCGCCGGCACGCTGAACGAGAAGCCGCTGGTCGAACTGCGGAGCAGCCTCGCCGTGCTCGGTCTGGAACGCCCGCTCGGCGTGCTCGAAACCGAAGACCACATTGCCAGCCTCTGCGAAGTGATGCGCTACCTGATCGCCGGTGACGACCTCGGCGTCAGCAACCTCGCCAGCCAGCAGCGTTTCTTCGACGCGCACCTGCGGTCGTGGGTCGAGCGGCTGTGCGATGCGGTCGCCGCGCACCCGACCGCGGACTTCTATCGTGCGGTCGCCGGCTTCGCACGCGACTTCTTCGCGGTCGAGGCCCAGGGCTTCGATCTGCTGGAGGCGTAGCCCCGTGCCTTTCACGAAACTGACGCCGCAGCGCAGGGTATGGCTTTACGGACTGACCCTGATGACGCTATGAAACAACTTGCATACATTCCATCCATCCACGCGTACATCCCCTGTTCGACATCGTCGTGCCGGGGGCTGCGCCCGACCCGGAGCACTGCGCCATGAGCGACTCGACTGCTGACCGTTCCAAGCCCGCCGACACGGCCCAAGCACTGAAACGCCGGGGCCTGCTGATCGGCGCGGGCGCCGCGGGTGCTGCCGTGCTGGCGGTCAAGGCGCTGCCCGGCGCCGCGCCCGCCGCGACGACCGCGGCCGTGATCGCGAACAAGGTCGTCGATACGAAGGGCGGCTACCAGGTCACCGACCACGTGCTGCGTTACTACGAAACCACCCGCGCCTGAGGTCACCATGCTGCTGACACGCAAATCGAACCACGCCGGATCGGCTTCTTCCAGCGGTCTGGTCACCAGCCTTGCACGCGGCGTCAGCCGTGCGATCCCGACGATGGACCGGCGCGCCTTCCTGCGCCGCTCCGGCCTCGGCGTCGGCGCCGGTCTGGCCGCATCGCAACTCACGCTGGTGCAGAAATCAGCGCATGCCGCCGACGCACCGGCCGCCGATCAGGCGAAGAAGACGGTCGTCAAACGCACCGTCTGCGGCCACTGCTCGGTCGGTTGCGCGGTCGATGCGGTGGTCGAGAACGGCGTCTGGGTGCGCCAGGAGCCGGTGTTCGATTCGCCGATCAACCTCGGCGCGCACTGCGCGAAGGGCGCGGCGCTGCGCGAGCACGGCCACGGCGAATACCGTTTGCGCACGCCGATGAAACTCGTCAATGGCAAGTACGAGAAGATCAGCTGGGATCAGGCGCTGAACGAGATCAGCGTCAAGATGCTCGAGCTGAAGAAGCAGAGCGGACCCGACTCGATCTTCATCGTCGGCTCGAGCAAGCACAACAACGAGCAGGCCTACCTGCTGCGCAAGTGGGTCAGCCTGTGGGGCAGCAACAACTGCGACCACCAAGCGCGCATCTGCCACTCGACCACGGTCGCCGGTGTCGCGAACACCTGGGGCTACGGCGCGATGACGAATTCGTACAACGACATGCGCAACTCGAAGGCGGCGCTGTACATCGGCTCGAACGCCGCCGAAGCGCACCCGGTGTCGCTGCTGCACATGCTGCATGCCAAGGAAACCGGCTGCAAGATGATCGTGGTCGACCCGCGCTTCACGCGCACCGCCGCGAAGGCCGATCAGTACATTCGCATCCGTTCGGGCTCGGACATCCCGTTCCTGTTCGGCATGTTGCATCACATCTTCAAGAACGGCTGGGAAGACAAGAAGTACATCGCCGACCGCGTCTACGGCATGGACAAGGTGCGCGAGGACGTGCTCGCCAACTGGACCCCCGACAAGGTGCTCGAGGCCTGTGGTGTCGACGAGGCGACCTGCTACCTGGCTGCCAAGACGATGGCCGAGAACCGCCCCAGCACGCTGGTGTGGTGCATGGGCCAGACCCAGCACTCGATCGGCAACGCGATGGTGCGCGCCTCGTGCATCGTGCAGCTCGCGCTCGGCAATGTCGGCGTCAGCGGCGGTGGCGCCAACATCTTTCGCGGTCACGACAACGTGCAGGGCGCGACCGACGTCGGCCCGAACCCCGACTCGCTGCCGGGCTACTACGGCCTGGCCGAAGGCGCTTGGAAGCACTTCGCCAAGGTCTGGGACGTCGACTTCGAGTGGATCAAGAAGCAGTACGCACCCGGCATGCTGACCAAGCCCGGCATGACGGTCTCGCGCTGGATCGACGGCGTGCTCGAGAAGAACGAGCTGATCGACCAGGACAGCAATCTGCGCGGCCTGTTCTTCTGGGGCCACGCGCCGAACTCGCAGAGCCGCGGCCTCGAGATGAAGACCGCGATGGACAAGCTCGACCTGCTGGTCGTGATCGACCCGTACCCGTCGGCCACCGCCGCGATGGCGGCGATGCCGAGCAAGGACGGC
This sequence comes from Pseudomonadota bacterium, assembly GCA_040389925.1. GTDB lineage: Bacteria > Pseudomonadota > Gammaproteobacteria > Burkholderiales > Burkholderiaceae_C > LMDS01. The sequence continues at coordinate 15,423 of JAZJZJ010000160.1, read as the reverse complement.
GAGCTGAACCCGAACCGCGCGACCTACCTGCTGCCGGCCGCGACGCAGTTCGAGACCTCCGGTTCGGTGACCGCCTCGAACCGCTCGCTGCAATGGCGCGAGAAGGTGATCGAGCCGCTCTGGGAATCGCGCACCGATCACATGATCATGTACCAGCTCGCGGGCAAGCTGGGCTTCGACAAGGAGCTGGTCAAGAGCCACAAGCTGGTCGCTGGCAAGGCCGGCATGATGGAGCCCGAAGTCGAGTCGATCCTGCGCGAGATCAACCGCGGCATGTGGACGATCGGCTACACCGGCCAGAGCCCCGAGCGGCTCAAGGCGCACATGCGCAACATGAACGTGTTCGACGTGAAGACGCTCAGGGCCAAGGGCGGCGTCGACAAGGAAACCGGCTACAAGCTCGACGGCGACTACTTCGGCCTGCCGTGGCCGTGCTACGGCACGCCCGAGATCAAGCACCCGGGCTCGCCAAACCTGTACGACACCTCGAAGGCGATGATGGACGGCGGCGGCAACTTCCGCGCCAACTTCGGCGTTGAGCGCGACGGCGTCAACCTGCTCGCCGCCGACGGCTCGCATTCGAAGGGCGCCCAGCTCACGACCGGCTACCCCGAGTTCGACCACATCCTGCTGAAGAAGCTCGGCTGGTGGAACGACCTGACCGATGCCGAGAAGAAGGGCGCCGAGGGCAAGAACTGGAAGACCGATCTGTCGGGCGGCATCCAGCGCGTCGTCATGGCCCGCGGCTGCCACCCTTGGGGCAACGCCCGGGCGCGCGCGGTGGTCTGGAACTTCCCCGACCCGGTGCCGAAGCACCGCGAGGCGTTGTACTCGACGCGCCCCGATCTCGTCGCCAAGTATCCGACGCACGACGACAAGAAGGCGTTCTGGCGCCTGCCCACGCTGTTCAAGACCGTGCAGGAAAAGAACAAGGACATCGGCAAGACCTTCCCGCTGATCATGAGTTCGGGCCGGCTGGTCGAGTACGAAGGCGGCGGCGAAGAGACGCGGTCGAACCCGTGGCTGGCCGAGCTGCAGCAGGAGATGTTCGTCGAGATCAACCCGGCGACCGCGAACGACCGCGGCATTCGCAACGGCGAGGCCGTTTGGGTCACCACGCCGAGCGGCGCGCGCCTGACCGTGAAGGCGCTGGTCACCGAGCGGGTCGACCGCGGGACGGTCTGGCTGCCGTTCCACTTCTCCGGCCGCTGGCAGGGCGCCGACATGCTCGCGTACTACCCCGACGGTGCGCACCCGGTCATCCGCGGCGAGGCCGTCAACACCGCGACGACCTACGGCTACGACAGCGTGACGATGATGCAGGAAACAAAAACGACGGTGTGCCAGGTTCAGAAGGCCACGGCCTGACCGACCCGGAACACAGGAGAACACGATGGCAAGAATGAAGTTCATCTGCGACGCCGAGCGTTGCATCGAGTGCAACGGCTGCGTCACCGCCTGCAAGGCCGAGCACAACGTGCCTTGGGGTGTGAACCGGCGCCGCGTCGTCACGCTGAACGACGGCGTCGCGGGCGAGAAGAGCATCTCGGTCGCTTGCATGCACTGCAGCGATGCGCCCTGCATGGCGGTGTGCCCGGTCAACTGCTTTTACCGCACCGACGAAGGCGTGGTGCTGCACGACAAGGACGTCTGCATCGGCTGTGGCTACTGCTCGTACGCCTGCCCGTTCGGTGCGCCGCAGTTCCCGGCGAACGGCGAATTCGGCCTGCGCGGCAAGATGGACAAGTGCACCTTCTGCGCCGGCGGCCCCGAGGCCAACGGCAGCGAGGCCGAGAACGCGAAGTACGGCCGCAACCGCCTCTCCGAAGGCAAGCTGCCGGCCTGCGCCGAGATGTGCTCGACCAAGGCGCTGCTGGGCGGTGACGGCGACGTGGTCGCCGACATCTTCCGCACCCGCGTGTTGAACCGCGGCAAGGGCAGCGAGGTCTGGGGCTGGGGCACGGCCTACGGCAAGCCGACGCAAACCAGCTCGGTCGCACCGACCGGGGTGAAGAAGTGATCGGCCGCACGCTGGTGGTCGGCGCCGCGACGGCGCTGGCTCTTTCGCTCGCCGCCTGTGGCGAGAAGCCGCAGACGACGGACACGGCAGCGAAGAAGGCCGACGGCCAGGCGTGGGCCACGTCGAGCGTTGCGAACCCGGCGTTCTACGCGAGCGGCTGGAAGGCCGGCGACAAGACCGCGTGGGAAGCGCAGATCCGCCAGCGCGCTCAGGCGCAGAACGACTACGTGCGCTGACGCCGAGGAGACCGCGATGCGAAGCCTCACTCTCCCCCGTGCGCTGGCGGGCCTGCTCGCGGCGCTGACGCTGATGTGCGCGTCGGCACAAAGCACGCCGGCCGTGGTGGCCGCGTCCGGGCCGCCGGCCGATTTCGTCGCGCCGGCCGAGCCGAAGCCCGACGAAACCAACGCGCAGCGCGCGAAAAGCCAGCCCGGCAACAACGCGCCGTTCTGGCGCGCGGTGCAGCAGTCGGGCGTGACCCAGGGCATCTCGAATCTGCCGGGCGCCGAGAAGGGCGTGCTGATCCAGGAGTTCGTGCAGTACCCCGGTTCGATGCTCACGAACGCCGGCGAGGCGTGGCGGCAGGTCCGCAACCATTGGATCATCCCGTACGGCGGAGCGCTGCTGCTGATCGTCGTGCTGGCGATTGCGCTGTACTACTTCGCGAAGGGTGTGCTCGGCGGCCACGTGCCGAACACCGGCCGCAAGATCGAGCGCTTCACGTACTTCGAGCGCGCCGCGCACTGGTCCAACGCGATCGCGTTCTGCGTGCTGGCCATCTCCGGCATCGTGATGGCATTCGGCAAGTTCTTCATGCTGCCGGTGATCGGCAGTTCGCTGTTCGGCTGGCTGACCTATGCGCTGAAGACCGCGCACAACTTCGCCGGGCCGCTGTTCGCGGTCTCGCTGGTGATCGTGTTCTTGACCTTCGTGCGCGACAACTTCCCCGGCCGTGGCGATCTGCAATGGCTGATGAAGGGTGGCGGCCTGTTAGGCGGCAGCGAGCCGGCCTCGGGCCGCTTCAATGCCGGCGAGAAGATCATCTTCTGGGGCGGTGTGTTCTTCCTTGGCATCATCGTCGTCGGCTCGGGCCTGGTGCTCGACAAGTTGATTCCGGGTCTGGCCTACACGCGCGGCGACATGCAGATCGCCAACATGATCCACGCTGTCGCGACGGTGCTGATGATGGCGATGTTCCTCGGTCACATCTACCTCGGCACGATCGGCATGAAGGACGCTTACGGCGCGATGAAGACCGGCTACGTCGACGAAGGCTGGGCCAGGGAACACCACGGGCTCTGGTACGACGACATCAAGGCGGGCAAGGTGCCGGCACAGCGCACGCCGCCGGTCGAAGGCCGGCCGGATATGACGGCTCCGCAGCTGTGACACGACGACAAGAAGGACGACGCATGCGACTCGCAATCCCCCCGCTCTGCGCACTGATCATCGCGGCCGGCCTCGCCGCACCGGCACTCGCCAAGCTGCCCCCGCCGAGCGACGAAGCCAAGGCCAAGGCGGCCGAGGCCGCCGCGAAGAGCGCGTGGACCGACAAGGTCGGCGGCTACCAGCTTTGCCAGGCGATGAACCGCACCGCGGAGCACTATCGCGCGGCCCAGAAGGCGGCCGGCAAGGACGCGCCCGCCGCGGTCGATACGCCGGCCTGTGCCGACCCTGGCCCGTTCGTTGCCCCGGTCGCTGCGGCCAAGCCGCTCGAAGCCGCCGGCGCGCATTCGCCGCCCGCGACGGCGACCTCGCCGCCGAGTTCGAAGGCGACCGCCGCCGAGATTCAGGGCCAGCCGAAGAAGTGAGCGTCGTCGCCAAGCTCGACAAGGCCGCGCACCGTCGCGGCCTTTTTCATGGCCTTGTCGGTTGCTCTACAGTCAGCGCATGACGATCGCGCCCCGACTCACCGCCGCTTCGGCGCCCTTGATGCACGAGGTCGACGTGCTCGACGAATTCGGCGCGACGCGCCGCATCTCGGTCCCCGCCGAACGTGCGCTGACCGTGTTCGTCGACAAGCGCGAGCTCGTCACCTTGATGACGCTCGGCGCCGCACCGGAGTTGCTGGTGCTCGGCTATCTGCGCAACCAGCGCCTCGTCGACAGCGTCGCCGACATTGATTCGATCACCGTCGACTGGGACGTGCAGGCCGCCGCCGTGAAAACGCGCGCCGGCATCGAGCGTTTCGACGAGAAGACCGCGAAGCGCGTCGTCACGACCGGCTGCGGCCAGGGCACGGTGTTCGGCGACCTGATGGGCGATCTGGAATCGATCCGGCTGCCGCCCGCCGACGAACCGACGGCGCGCATCAGCCAGCACGCGCTCTACGGGTTGCTGAACGCGATGCGCATTCAGGAGAGCACCTACAAGTCGGCCGGCTCGGTGCACGGCTGCGCGCTGTTCCGGCAAGACGAGCTGCTGATGTTCGTCGAAGACGTCGGCCGCCACAACGCGATCGACACGATCGCCGGCTGGATGTGGCTGCATGGCGTGACCGGCGAAGACAAGATCTTCTACACCACCGGCCGACTGACCAGCGAGATGGTGATCAAGTCGGCGCAGATGGGCGTGCCGATCATCGTGTCGCGCAGCGGCATCACGCAGATGGGCCACCAGCTCGCGCACCAACTCGGCCTCGCGCTGTTCGGCCGCGCGACGAACCGGCACTTCATCTGCTACAGCGGCTTCGACCGCTTCGATTCGCAGCCCGAACCAGCGAGGGCGCTGGCGGGTGCGGCTCAGGGGTAGGAGCGGGCAACCAGCCGCGCTGGAGCGCCGCGCCGCGACATTTCAGCTCTTGTCGTAGGAAAACTGGATCCCGGCGGTTCCGCCGGTCTCGATGAACAGGTTCATGAAGGCCGGAACGGTGTCCGCCCGCGCCCAGTCTCGCTGCAGCTCGCAGAACAGCTGCACCACGCTGATCATCTTGCCGCCGGCCTGCTCGATTCGGCGCAACGCGGCGTCATGCGCGGCCAGCGACGTACCGCCCACCGCATCGGTCACCACATAGACCTCGAAGCCTTCGTTCAGCGCATCGAGCGCCGGGAAGGTGAGGCAGGCTTCGGTCCACAGCGCGGTCATGATGAGCTTGTTGCGGCCGGTCGCCTTCACGGCGGCGCGGAACTCGACGTCCTCCCACGAGTTGATGGTCGTGCGGTCATGGGTCGGTACGCCCTCGAGCACCTTGCGCAGTTGCGGGATCGGTGGCTTGTTGAGCCCGGTCTTGACGTTCACGGTGGAGTGCACGATGGGCAGCCCGTAGACCATCGCGGCCTTGGCCGCACCGACAATGTTGTTGATCAACAGTTGGCGGTCCATCGAGGCGATGGAGTTCACCTGAACGGGCTGGTAGTCGATGATGACGAAGGCCGCGTTCTGCGGCGTGAGCAGAGTGTCTTTGGCCGGGTCTCGGATGAGTTCGCTGGTCATGATGGTCTCCTGGCGATGTTTTGACGTGCTGAAGCGCAGCACACGCCGAGGCTCAGCTGCGCGATGAATCGAGCTGTTCGTGCTTCGTCACCACGTCCTGCGCCTTCGTGTAGCTCTCGATCAGCAGCTGGTACTCGGGAAAGATCCTGGTGTAGATCTCGGCCCACTGCAGCGCGTCCTCGCGGTGCCAGGTCTTCTGCAGTTCCGAGGCCACCGCCGCGGTGTCCATCGGCACGACGCCGGCCTGCACGACCCGCGCGAGCGTGATCTCTTGCGCCATCTTCGAGTAGGTGCCCGACGCGTCAACGACGGCGAAGACCTTGTAACCCTCATGCACCGCGCTGATCGACGGGAAGGCCATGCACACGCTGGTGATGGTGCCGGCGATGATCAGGGTCTTGCGGCCGGTGGCCTTGACCGCAGCGACGAAGTCGGGGTTGTCCCAGGCATTGATCTCGCCCTTGCGCGCCACATACCGGGCGTGGGGGGCGTTCTCGTGGATCTCCGGGATCAGCGGGCCGTTCGGGCCCTGCGGCACCGATGCGGTGGTGATCACGGGCATCTTCGACAGCGTCGCCATCCTGGCCAGCGCCGCGGCGTGAGCCCGCAGTTTGGGCATCGGCATGTCGTTGACGGTCTGGAACAGGCCGCTCTGGTGGTCGATCAGCAACATGACCGCGTCGTCGGGATCGATGACCGGGCGGGCGCCGTTGAAGTTGGCGGGTGAACTCATGGTGTGCTCCTTGGTGGCAATGAATCGGACCCGCACGGAGATGTGCGGGCCTCGAAGCGTCAGGTCGTGACGGGTTCGTTCGGCCGTTGGCGTTCGACGGCCGTCAGCTGGCCGAAGCGCCCGCTCTGAAAATCGCTCATCGCCTGCTCGATCTCTTCGGCCGTGTTCATGACGAACGGCCCATGGCCGACGATGGGCTCGTCGATCGGCTCACCGCTGAGCAGCAACACGATGGCGTCGTTGTTGGCTTCCAACTGCAGGTCGGTGCCGGCGCGGTCGAGCAACACCATCTGGGCCTCGCGCGCCAGCTGCTCGCCGTTCACCAGCACCGTGCCGCGCAGCACCACGAGCATCACGTTGCGGCCGGCGGGCAGACTCAAGGTCGCGGCACGCTCGGGGCGCAGCCGGATGTCCCACACGTCCATCGGCGTGAAGGTGCGCGCCGGGCCGCGATGGCCGGCGTAGTCTCCGGCGATCACGCGCACCGTGCCGGCCTCGTCCGGCAGCGCCACGGCCGGGATGTCGGTGTTCAGCAGCGTCTGGTAGCCCGGCTCGGTCATCTTGTCTTTGGCCGGCAGGTTGACCCACAGCTGGATCATCTCGAGCGTGCCGCCGCCGCGCGTGAACGCTTGCGAATGGAATTCCTCGTGCAGGATGCCGGCGCCCGCCGTCATCCACTGGACGTCGCCCGGGCCGATCAGGCCACCGGCGCCGGTGGAGTCGCGGTGCTCGACTTCGCCTTGGTAGACGATGGTCACGGTTTCGAACCCGCGGTGCGGATGCTGGCCGACGCCGCGCGGCCGGCCGGTGGGATCGAAGGGCGTCGGGCCGGCGAAGTCCAGCATCAGGAACGGGCTGGCTTGTGCGCCCAGGGTGTTGTACGAAAACAGTGTGCGCACTGGAAAACCGTCCCCCACCCAATGCTGGCGGGAGTTGCCGTACGTGCCGAGAATCTTCTTCATCACAGGCTCCTGGTTGAGCGCCCGCTGTGTGCCGAGGGCGTGAATTGAAGATAGTTCTTTCGGGCGCCTTGCAGTAGGTGGTCTGATTTATCCTCAGCGTTCCATCAGTGGAACGATGCCTCGCGATGCCGCAGGATCTGAACGATCTCTACTTTTTCGCCCAAGTGGTCGATCACCGCGGCTTCGCGCCGGCCAGCCGCGCGCTGGGCGTGCCCAAGTCCAAGCTCAGCCGGCGCGTGGCCCTGCTGGAGGAACGGCTGGGCGTTCGCCTGATCCAGCGTTCGACCCGGCGCTTCTCGGTGACCGAGGTTGGCGAGACCTACTACCGCCATTGCAAGGCGATGCTGGTCGAAGCCGAGGCGGCCCAGCAATCGATCGACGCCGTGCGGGCCGAACCGCAGGGCATCGTGCGCATCAGCTGCCCGGTCGCACTGCTGCAGACGCGGGTGGCGGCGATGCTGGCCGAATTCCTGGTGCTGTACCCGCGCATCGAGATCCATCTCGAATCGACCAACCGCCGCGTCGACGTGATCGCCGAAGGCCTGGACATCGCGATCCGGGCCCGCGCGCCGCCACTGGAAGACAGCGGGCTGGTGATGCGGACACTTGCGCAGCGAAGTTGGTGCCTGGTGGCGAGCCCCTTGCTGTGCGAGCGCTATCACCTGCCCGCACACCCAACCGAACTGGCCGGCCTGCCCAGCCTGGACATGGGTCCGCCGCGCCGCGACCACCTCTGGGACCTCGAAGGTCCGGGCGGCGCGGTGGCGGCGATTCCGCACGCGCCGCGGCTGATCACCGACGACATGGTTGCGCTGCGAACCGCGGCGGTGGCTGGCGTGGGCATCGTCCAGTTGCCGGTCATGGTGATGGGCGGCGAGGTGCGCCGCGGCGAGCTGGTCAAGGTGCTGCCGGAGTGGCGTTCGAAGGGCGCGGTGATCCACGCCGTGTTTCCGACGCGACGCGGGCTGTTGCCGTCAGTCAGAACACTGATCGACTTTCTTGCCGAACGCTTCGCGGCGATCGAGGAAATCTAGCGGCGGACGGGCGCAGTCCCTGCATCGCCACCCAACCTCACCAGCGGTTGCGCAGCTCGCGAAGCTTGACGAACACGGCCTTCGGATCCGGCTGCTCGGGCAGATCGGGAAAGACCTCGCGCAGCGCTGCGATCAGGCTCGGGCTGGACAGGCGCAGGAAGGTGTTGATCTGCTTCTCTTCGTGCAAGGTCGTGACGCGGGCCGTCGCCGGGTCCTGCCCGGCCACCTCGGGCAACAGTGCCGTGGCGGCCGCGTTGTCGGGCTCGCGCGCGAGCGTGAAGCGCAGGTTGTTCTCGATGTAGTCGTGGCCCGGGTAGACGCGCGTTTCGGCCGGCAGCCTGGCGAGCTGATCGGCGAAGGTGGCGTACAGGTCCTCCGCGTTGCCGCCGTTGTGGCAGTTGCCGGCGCCGGCGTTGAACAGCGTGTCGCCGGAGAACAATGCCGGCGTCTCGGTGTGCGAACGCAGGCAGATGTGGCACATCGTGTGGCCGGGCGTGTCCAGGCATTCGAGCTCGACGGTCCTGCCGACCTTGATCACGTCGCCGGCCTTGACGCCGCGGTCCACGCCGGCGATGCGAGAGCCGGCGAGGTGGTGCGCAATCACCTTGGCACCGGTCGCTGCGACCACGGCCGCGTTGCCGCCGGTGTGGTCGTGGTGCTCGTGCGTGTTGAGGATTTGCGTGATCTGCCAGCCCTTCGCCTTGGCCGCGGCCAGACACTTCTGATGATCGAGCGGATCGATCGCGAGGGCCTCGCCGCTCTCGGGGCACACGATCAGGTAGTTGTAGTTGCGGTACGCGTTGCCGGTCCAGATGCGCTCGACGATCATGCTTGCTCCAAGTATGGGGTTCGGCGGCGAGCGATCACGCGCATGAGGCTCGGTTCACGCGCTGTCAGGCCAGGCCGTCGAACGGCAGCACGTCGACCAGCTCGCCCGCCGCCACATTGCCCTGTGCATGGTGCAGCACGACCAGACCGTTGGCCTCGCTCATGCTGCGCAGGATGCCCGAGCCTTGGGAGCCGGTGATGCGCACCTCGAAGCCGGCGCCGTCGGCAGCGCGCGTGACGATGCCGCGCTGGTACTCGGTGCGGCCGGGTTTCTTGCGCATCGGCTCCACGCTCGCGGCGCGCAGCAGCGGCATCGGCTGTGCGGCGGCGCCGCTCATCGCGAGCAGCGCGTCGCGCACCAGCGCATAGAACGTGACCATCACCGCGACCGGGTTGCCGGGCAGGCCGAACAGGATCGCGCTGTGGCCGTCCGTCTCGATGCGCCCGATCGCCATCGGCCGGCCCGGCCGCATCGCGATGCGCCAGAACAGCACGTCGCCGAGTTTGGCCATCACCATCTTCGTGTGATCGGCCTCGCCGACGCTGACGCCGCCCGACGTGATCACTGCGTCGGCATCGCGCGCGGCGGCGCGGAAGGTGGCTTCGAGCGCTTCGGGATCGTCCTTCACGACGCCGAGGTCGATGAGCTCGACGCCGAGCCGCGCCAGCATGCCCCACAACGTGTAGCGGTTGCTGTCGTAGACGCAGCCGGCGGGCAGGTCTTCGCCGATCGAGCGCAGCTCGTCGCCGGTCGAGAAGAACGCGACGCGCAGGCGGCGGAACACCGGCACCTCGGCCTGGCCGAGCGAGGCGAGCAGCCCCAAATCGGCCGGGCGCAGCACGCGGCCTTTGCTGAGCGCGGCGTCGCCTTGCGCGAGGTCTTCGCCCTTCAGACGGCGGTTGTCGCCGCTGCGCACGACGCCGGCGGGAACCGTGATCTGGTCGCCGTCGACACGGCAGAATTCCTGCGGCACGACCGTGTCGAGCTCGGCCGGCATCACCGCGCCGGTCATGATGCGCACGCACTGGCCCGATGCGGCGCTGGCCAGGTCGGCCTGACCTGCGAACGCGCTGCCCGCAACCTGAAGCACCGTGTCCGCGTCGGCCGCGAGATCGTGGCCGCGAAACGCGTAGCCGTCCATCGCCGAGTTGTCGTGTGCCGGCACGTTGAAGGGGGAGACGATGTCGCGCGCCAGCACGCGACCCAGCGCAGAGCGCAGCGCGAGCATCTCGACCGCCTGGACCTTCGGCACGAGCCGCGCGATGAATTCCTGTGCTTGCGCGACCGGCAGCGATTTCGGGTCGTAGCCGTTCACGCAGGAAGCGATTTCCTGCAGCGACGGCGGCAGTTCGCGCTCATTCATGTTGTTGCAAGGCCTTCAACTCGTCGGGCGTGTTCGCGTTCGCGAACGCCTGCGCGTCGTCGAACGGCACGTCGACACAGCGCAACTGCGCCGTCCACTTGTCGATCTTGCGCTGGCCGCCCGCCGTGAAGCGCACCAGGCTGTCGAGCACCTCGCTCTTCATCAGGCAGAACACCGGCTGGACCTGCAACGCGCCGTCCTGCAGCGTCGCCGCCATCGCGATCTCGGCGTCGTTCGCTTCCAGCGCCTGCGCGAGCCGCGCGACCAGGTCGACGGGGAACAGCGGCGAGTCGCAGGGCACGGTGACGAGATACGGCGTTTCGCAGCGCTCCAGCCCGGTCAGGAAACCCGCGAGCGGGCCGGCGTAGTCACTGAGCGTGTCGGGCCACACCGGCACGCCCATGGCCTCGTATGCGCCGAGATTGCGGTTCGCGTTGATCATGATCTCGCCGACCTGGGGCGAGAGGCGCATCAGCGCGTGCATCGCCAGCGTCGTGCCGTGGTGGTTCTGCAGGCCCTTGTCGACGCCGCCCATGCGGCTGCCGCGCCCGCCGGCCAGGATCAGGCCGGTGATGTCTTTTGTATCGATCATGCGGGCGAGTGTATTTCGACCCGCATGACCCTGCGCCATCAGTTCTTCGCCGCGTTCGGGAAGAACAGCTGTTCGCCGCCGATCTTGTACGCCGCGATCGTGGCCTGGCCGTCGCTTGACACGATCCAGTCGGAGAAGGCCTGCGCCAGTGCCGTCTTCGTCTGCGGGTGCCTGGCCGGGTTCACGACGATCACGCCGTACTGGTTGAACAGGCGCTTGTCGCCTTCGACCAGCACCTTCAGGTTGGCGCGGTTCTTGAACGACAGCCAGGTGCCGCGGTCGGCGAGCACGTAGGCATCGGCGCTCGACGCGATGTTCAGCGCCGGGCCCATGCCGCAGCCGCAGGCGCGGTAGTCAAAAGGTTTGCCGGCGATCTTGACCGTCGGGTCGTCGATGCCGGCCGTCTTCCAGTAGCGCAGCTCGGCCGCGTGCGTGCCGCTCTTGTCGGCACGCGAGACGAAGGCGGAATTCGATGCGGCGAGCTTGCCGAGGGCGGCAACGATGTCCTGGCCTTTCACGTTCGCCGGATCGCTCGCCGGCCCGATCAGCACGAAGTCGTTGTACATCACGCCGCGGCGCGGCAGGCCGAAGCCTTCGGCGACGAATTTCTCCTCGGCCACCGTGTCGTGCACGAACAGGATGTCGGCATCACCGCGCCGGCTCATGTCGAGCGCCTGGCCGGTGCCGACCGCGACCACGCGCACGTCGATGCCGCTGGCCTTCTTGAACGCCGGCAGCAGGTGCGGGAACAGGCCCGACTGCTCGGTGCTGGTCGTCGACGCCATCACGATGAACTTGTCTTGTGCGACGGCGGGCAACGCCAGTGTGGCGACTGCGGCCGTGAGGCCGGCCAGCAGCCAGCCGATGGTGGCGCGGCGGCCGCCGAGATGCGCTACTCCATGTCCCATGTCAACTCTCCTTTGAGAAACAAGTCGGCGCGCGCATCGAGGTGATCGCTCAACTGCGCGCCAAAGAAACGTGCCGTCGGCAGATCGGCGCGGATGAGGCCGTGGTCGAGGTAGACCACGCGCGTGGCCAGGCGCTTGGCCTGGCCGAGGTTGTGGGTGCTCATCACGAGCGTCATGCCATCGGCGGCGAACGCTGCGAGCATCGCCTCGATCTCGCGCTTGGCCGACGGGTCGAGGTTCGCGGTCGGCTCGTCGAGGAACAGCACGGCCGGCCGCGTCGCCCAGGCGCGGGCGAGCGCGAGGCGCTGCTGCTGGCCGCCCGAGAGAGCGCGCGCCTGGCGGTCGCGCAGTTCGGACAGGCCGGCGCGCTGCAGCGCTTCGGTCGCACGCGCGGCGCGCTGGCTGGCCGGCACGCCGGCGAGCCAGAGCGCGAGCGCCAGGTTGTTCCGGACCGACAGCCGCAGCATGAACGGCCGCTGGAACACCATCACCTGCGCTGCTGCCTGCCTTGCCACCGTGCGCGTGCCGGTGTGTTTGAGGAGGCCGTGCAGCGCCTGCAGCAAGGTCGTCTTGCCGGAGCCGTTGGCGCCGATCAGCGCGACGAAATCGCCGCGCGCGATGCGCAGGTTCACGTCGATCAGCGCCGCGACGTTGCCGTAGCACACGCCGACGCGATCGAGGGCCAGCATCGTCGTCATCGCGCCACCGCCAGATTGCCGCCTTGCGCGCGCTGCGCGACCGAGATGCCGGCGTTGATCAACCCGACCAGCGCCAGCAGCACGAGGCCGAGCGCGAGCGCGAGCGGTAGATCGCCCTTGCTGGTTTCGAGCGCGATCGTGGTCGTGATGACGCGCGTGACACCGTCGATGTTGCCGCCCACGATCATCACCGCCCCGACCTCCGAGACCGCGCGCCCGAAGGCCGTCAGCAGGATCGTGGCGACCGCCCAGCGCTCGTGCAGCAGCATCAGCACGGCGGCCGTGAACGGCCGCGCGCCCATCGAACGCAGTTGGTCACCGCCATCGCGCAGGCTGTCGCCGACGAGTTGGCGCGCCAGCGCGGCGATCACCGGCAGCACCAGAATCGTCTGCGCGATCACCATGGCGCCCGGCGTGAACAGGATGCCCCAGGAACCCAGTGGCCCGCTGCGCGAGAGCAGCAGGTACACCACCAGCCCGACCACGACCGAGGGCAGCGCGAGCAGGGTGTTCAGCAGCGCGAGCAGCGTGCGCCGTGCGGGAAAACGCGCGACCGCGAGCCACGCGCCGCCCGCCAGCCCGACCCCGGCGGCGATCACACAGGCCGACACGCTGACGCCGAGCGAGAGCCGCACGGTGCGCCACAGAACGGGATCGGCATCGAGCACCAGCGTCACGGCGGTGCGAAAACTCTCGGCGAAGGCGCTCAACGGACATCTCTCATACTTGGTTCATTTTCAACGGCGCACGCGGCACAACGCGATATGAACGTTCATGCATAAGGTCCAACTGGCCTACACGCTCGCCGCGGAGCGCCCGGCCGAGCGCGCGCTGCACCACCCGCTGCTCGCGCTGCTGGCGGCCGTGCATGCGACCGGCTCAATCTCGGGCGCGGCGCGCCAGCTCGGACTGTCGTACCGGCATGTCTGGGGCGAGCTGAAGCGCTGGGAGGCCGAGCTCGGTCAGCCGCTGGTGCTGTGGGCGAAGGGCCAGCCGGCGCTGCTCGCGCCGTTCGGCGAGAAGCTGCTGTGGTCGGAGCGGCGCGCGCTGGCGCGCTTGGCGCCGCAGATCGAAGCCTTGCGCAGCGAGCTCGAGCGCGCGTTCGCGCTCGCGTTCGACGACAGCGCCGGCGTCGTCACGCTGTTCGCGAGTTTCGACGAGGCGCTGCCGCGCTTGCGCGACCGCGTCGGCCCGCAACTGCACCTCGACATCGAGTTCACCGGCAGCGTGGCCGCGCTCGCGGCGCTGAACGACGGCCGTTGTCTGCTCGCCGGCTTTCACGCGCTGACGGCATCCAAACTGCGCTCGCCGACCGCCCACACCTACCGCAGCAGCCTGAAGCCCGGTCGCCACAAGCTGATCGGCTTCGCGCGGCGCGCGCAAGGACTGATCGTCGCGGCCGGCAACCCGCTGCAGATCGGCTCGCTGCACGATCTGGTCGGCCGCGCACTGCGCTTTGCGAACGGCCCGCGCGGCAGCGGCACGCGGGTCGTGCTCGAGGAACTGCTGGCGGCGGCCCGGATTGCGCCGGCGGCGATCGCCGGCTTCGAGGGCGGCGAGCGCTCGCACCAGGCGGCGGCCGAGGCGGTGGCGAGCGGCCGCGCCGATGCGGCCTTCGGCACGCTGCCGGCGGCGCAAGCGAAGGGTCTGCACTTTTTGCCGCTGGCTGAAGAGCGCTATTTCCTGGTCACGCTCGCCGCGCACCTGAAACATCCGCATGTGCTGAGCCTGCTGAGCACGCTGCGGTCCGAGGGCTGGCGCAGCGTGCTCGACGCGATCCCCGGCCATGCCGCCGAGCGCTGCGGCGAGGTGCTGGCGCTGAGCCAGGTGCTGCCGTGGTGGAATTACCGCAAGCCGAAGCCGGCGCGCCCGCCCGATTGACAGGTTGCGCCGTTGTCCTGCTGACGGCGACCGCGCTTGGCGCGACACTCCAACCCTCGACGCACCGAACGGGAACCCCGATGAAAACCTTCAACACCTTGCTCGTCATCCCCACAACCGCGCTGATCATGGCCGGCCTCGCCGGCTGCGCCGCGCCCGGACCGGCCGGCCCGCGCGCGCTGGCGCCGCTGCAGGCGAAGAGCGGCAGCCAGGTCGGCGGCACGATTCTGTTCAACCAGCAGGCCGGCGGCGTGCGCGTGGTCGCGCGCGTGACCGGGCTGAAGCCGAACCAGGAGCACGGCTTTCACGTCCACGAGAAGGGCGACTGCTCGGCGCCGGATGCGATGAGCGCCGGCGGCCACTTCAACCCGACGGCACAGCCGCATGGTCCGCAGGCGATGCCTCACCACGGCGGCGACCTGCCGTCGCTGAAGGCCGATGCGATGGGCAATGCCGAAGCCAGCTTCACGATCGAAGGCGTGACGCTCGCGGGCGCGACCGACGGTGTGATCGGCAAGGCGGTGATCGTGCACGCGCAGCCCGATGACTACAAGACCCAGCCGACCGGCAACTCGGGCGGCCGCATCGCCTGCGGCGTGATCGCGGCCGCGTCGGGCAACTGACCGGCGCTACATCGACGCAGGCAGAGGCAGGTTCAGCAGCAGGTTCTGCGGTTTCAGCCGCAGCGTGCCGTCGGCCGTCATCGCCAGCCCGAGGTAGACCGGCTTGCCGGCCACGTCGGCGCGCATTTCGGCGGGGTTCTCGAACTCGAGTTTGAACAGGCTGATCAGGCGCTGCAGGCGGTCGGCCTCGACCGCGCGGTCGTCGTACAGGTCGTTCAGCAGCGCCATCGATTCGACATCGAGCCCGACATGCCAGCGCCATGCCTCGTCGGCGATCTTCTGCAGCGGCGTGATCGCGACCTGCACGCCGAGCAGGTGCGCGACCCAGCGCTCGAGCACGCGCGCGAG
>JAZJZJ010000159.1:0-27104 GCA_040389925.1 Pseudomonadota bacterium | reverse complement strand
TGTAGTCCTTGGGCTTGGGCAGCTGGCTCTCGTGCGCGACGTAGACCCAGACCTTTTCCCAGATCTGGCGTTGCTCGAGCTCGAACATCTCGGGGTCGACGAAGATGCGCCGATCGACGGCGCGCAGCCCGTCTTCGTGGTGAACGACGTCGTCGAGCAGGGTTCGGGGTGCAGCGTCCATGGGGGGCTCCTTGATTAAGTGGATTCGTCGGCACGCGTACCCGCGTCCAGTGCCGCGTAGACCTCGTCGCCTTCGATCTTGACCGGGTAGATCATCAGTGCCTTGACGCACGGGAACGCGGTGGCCGCGCCGGTGCGGATGTCGAAGCGGCCGCTGTGGAACGGGCACTCGATCTCGCAGCCGATGATGTCGCCCTCGGACATCGACGCCGCACCATGGGTGCAGGTGTCGTCGATGACGAAATAGCCTTCGTCCAGGCGCACCAGTGCCACCGGTTCGCGGCCTTCGACGGGCACCTGAAGGGCGTAGCCCGCCTCGACGTCGTCGATGCGGGCGATGAAGGTCATGGTCTTGGAGTCGCTCACGCAGCGGTCCTCTCGGTCGGCAAGGGCAGCTGACATGTCAGTGCAGGGTCGGGAAGGCGCGCCCGGCGGCCAGCGAGCCGGCGGTCACGATGGCGTTCAGGATCATCGAGTGGTCGGCAATGCCGCGGCCAACGATGTCGTAGGCGGTGCCGTGCGCAACCGTCACATGCGGGTACGGCGGGCCGAGGATGACCGCGACGTTGCCGGCGAAGGCAGCGGTCTTGATCGCGATGTGGCCCTGGTCGTGGTACATCGCCAGCACGATGTCGAAACGACCCTCGATGCAGTGGCGAAACACCGTGTCGGGACTCACGGGGCCGGTGACATCGACCCCGGCGGCACGCGCCCGGTCGATGCCCGGCGTCATGTGCTGCTCTTCTTCGGCGCCCTTGGCATGCGGATTGAAGCCCGCGACCGCAATGCGCGGGCTGGCCATTCCCCACTGCCGGAGCACGCCGTCGAGCGTGCGCAGCGCCGACTCGATCAGGTCGGCGGTGATCAGCCCGGAGACCTCGCGTAGCGCGACGTGGTCGGTCAGGTGCGCCACCCGCAGCGCACCCGACACCAGCAGCAGATAGCTGTGCCCGGGCCTGACCTGCACGACCCGGTCGAGCACGCCCGCCATCTGCATCGCGCCGGAGCTGATCGGTCCCATCACGGTGGCCTGCAACCGGCCCGCACGCGCCAGATTGTCGGCCTCGTCGAGCCAGACCCCGGTGGCGCGGCCGCAGGCCAGGTTGTCTTCGCCAAGCGTGATGTCGGCCGGATCCAGCGCGCCCGAGTCGATGATGTCGATCGTGCCCGCCCGCCCCGACATGCGCTCGGGTGCATCGATGACACGCAGCTTCGCATTGACGCCTCCCTGGTCGATCGCCTGCCGCACTGCGGCGGCACTGCCGATCAGCACCGGACGGCAAAGCGCATGCAGCTGCCCGCTCGCCCAAGCCTTGACCACCACCTCGGGACCGATGCCGCAGGGATCGCCGATCACGATACCGACCTTCGCGCGGTCGCGCGGCCTGATCGCCAAGCTAGCCGAGGTCACGAGACAATCTCCATAGATTAACCATAATCTCGATATTTACAGAAACGTCATCATTCTGCACCGGGGTTTTCCAGTACCGCAGAAGCGGCGCCCAGCCATCGTTCGGCATTGCCGTGCCGGAGCTGACGCTTGACCGAATCGTCCAGCTGCAGCGCCTGCACGCGCCCGACCGGCGCCTTGTCCATGATCGCGAACGGGTAGTCGCTGCCGAGCATCAGCTGGGTGGCGCCGAAGGTCTGCAGCAGGTAGTCGATCGTGGCCGCGTCGTAGACGAGGTCGTCGTAGTACATGGCGCGCGCGCCGACGCGCGGTGCCGTCGGCATGGCTTCACGCAGCGCCGGAAAACTCTCCCAGGCGTGCTGCAGGCGCGGCAGCAACTGCGCCAGCGTGCCGCCGCCATGGCTGAACGCGATGCGCAGCCGCGGGCAGCGCGCCAGCGTGCCGCCGGTCAGCAGCGAGGCCGCGGCCAGCCCCACCTCGCCCGGGAACGCCAGCGCCTGCTCGAGGATCGGCGGACCGACCAAGCGGTCCATGCCGGCGGGCCGCAGCGCATGCACGAAGATCGCCGCGCCCCAGCGCTCGGCCGCTTTGAAGAAGGGCAGGAAGCGCGCATCGCCGATGCTGACGCCGTCGATGTTGCTGCCGATCTCGACGCCGGCCAGGCCGCATTGGTGAATGGCGTGGTCGAGTTCGCCAATCGCGCGCTCGACGTCCTGCAGCGGCACGGCGCCGAGGCCGATGAAGCGTGCCGGTGCCTGCTGCACCATGCCGGCGATGGCCTCGTTCAGGAAGCGCGTCAGCACCGCGGCATCGTCGCCCGCGAGCCAGTACGACAGCAGCTCGGGCATCGGCGACAACACCTGCCGGCCGATCTGCATCGTGTCCATGTCGGCCAGGCGCACCTGGCAGTCCCAGCACTGGTGCGACACCGTGCGGTAGACCTTGGCGTCGAGCATCACATGGCGGTGGCACGCCTGCGCCGGCGCCATCGACGGCCAACGCACGCCAAGCCGCTGCCCGAGGTAGGGCGGGAATTCGGCCGGGACCACATGGGTGTGAATGTCGATGCTGTCGTGGGTGGTCATGTCAGGCTCGGGTTCGCTTTCCGGGGGGCGTGGCAGCCTGAGCCGCAGAGGCCTTCGCAGGCACCTTCGCCGCGACATAGGTGTCGATCATGTCCTGCCACAGCGTGAGCAGACCCGCCACGCGCTCGGGCTCCGCCGACCACAGCTGGCGGATGCCGAAGCCGCGCACCAGGCTGACAGTGAGCAGCAGCAAGTCCTCGCTGATCCGGGCCGGCAGTCCGAGTTCCTGCATCACGGCGAGCCACTGCTGCTCGACCGGGCGGCGGTAGTTGCGCACGACGCGAATGCCGGCCTCTTTCAGCGCCGGATCCTTGCCGCCGGCGAGCAGCATGTCCAGGCCGACGAAGAAGTAGTCGCTGAAGTAGAAGGCCTGGGCGTCGCTGATCAGCGCCTCGACCGGCCGCCCCGAGCGCTTCGCGGCCTCGGCGAGCCGCAGGCCATCGGCCAGCGCGATGCCGAACACGTGCTCCATCGCGGCCGTCACCAGGTCATGCTTGCTCGGGAAGTGGTGCACCTGCGCGCCACGCGACACGCCCGCGCGCCGCGCGACCTCGGGTGTCGTGAAGCCGGCGAAGCCGCGCTCCTTCAGCACCTCGAAGGCCGCATCGAGGATGCGGCGCTTCATCTCGCCGCTGCGCACGGCCTGCGTGCGCCTGGACTTCGGCGCCGCCGACACTGGCGGGCCTCGACGCGCGCTGCGGGCCACGGGGGCATCAGCCATGGACGGCCTTCGTTTCGCCGAGTGCGCGCAATTCCGGCGCTTTGGCAGCCCGCAGGATGAGCAGTGCCGAGACCGCCGCGGTCGCGAGATAGGCCCAGCCCACGCCGTGCCAACCGCCCACGCCGACCAGCGCTGCCGCCAGCGGTGGCCCGAGCAAGGCGCCGAGGTTCGAGGCCTGCACCGCCAGGCCGTTGACCGAGCCGAAGTTCTGGCGTGGCGCCGCGACCGCCGGCAGGCAGGCGTAGATCGCGGCCGGCAGCACGCCACCGACGAACGAGAACGCAATGCACAGCAGCAGGCGCAGCAGCGGGTCGGCGGCGACGACGAATGCGCCGCAGCCGGCGAGCCCCATCACGAGGCCCGACACCAGCACCAGCAGCGCCGGTGCGACACCGCGGCCGGAGAGCCACCCGCCCAGCAACGCGCCCGGTGCGTTGACGATGATGACGACCGCGACGAAGGTGGTAGCGCGCGCGAGCCCAAAGCCGAGTTCGTCCTGCAGGAAGGTCGGCAGCCACACCATCATCGTCATCCATTGCAAGGTGTAGACGGTGAAGCAGCCGGCCAGCAGCCAGGGTGTGCCCGACTGGAGGCCGCGCAGCAGCGCGGCCGGGGTCTGCTCGGCGGCGGCAACGCGATCGTCCGCGGGAAAGGCCCACAGCGTCAGCGCCAGCAGCACGGCAGCACCGAGCACGCCGACCCACCAGCCGCCGCGCCAGCCGAGCACGCCCATCAGCTGCGGCGCCAGCAGCAGCATCGTCGTCATGCCCAGCGCCATGTAGCTGCTCCACAGCCCGAGCGCCAGCTTCAGCCGGGACGGCGCCGCGGCTTCGCGCATCAGCGCCGGCGCCGAAACCACGATGCAGACGAATCCCAGGCCCTCGACGATGCGCGACGCGAACAGCATGCCGATGCCCCGACTGAGCGCGCCCAGCAAGGCGCCGACGCCGAGCGCCAGCAGGCCGAGCTTGAGAATGTTGCGGCGCCCGATGCGGTCGGCCAGCAGCCCGGTGGCCAGGCCGATCACAGCCGCAGTCAGGTTGACGACCGAAGTGATCCAGCCGAGCTGGACCAGGCTGGCACCGTACTGCTCGCGCAGTGCAATCATCGCCGGTGGCAGTTTGCCGACCTGGGTGGCGGCGAACACGCCGCACATCAGCAACAGGCCGATCCGCGGCCAGTCGCTCGATCTGGCGATGCCGGCGGACACCATCACGGCATTGTGCTGCCGCCGTTGACGCTGATCACCTGGCCGGTGACGAACGATGCCTCGGTCGAGGCCACGTAGCTCACCATCGAGGCGACCTCGGCCATCTCGGCGGCCCGGCCCATCGGGATGATGCTGACGAAGCGGTCCACCAATGCCGGGTCCTTGGTGTTCAGCTCGACCAGCTGCGGCGTGCTGACCGCGCACGGCGCCACCGTGTTCACCGTGATGCCGTCGCGTGCGAACTCGCGCGCCAGCCCGGTGGTCAGGCCGTGCGCGCCGCCCTTGGCGGCGTTGTAGGCAGCGTGGTCCCAGAGCCCGCTCATCACCGAATCGGCACCGAGGATGACGATGCGCCCGTAGCGCTGTTGCTTCATCGTCGGCAGCGCCGCGCGGCAGCACCAGATCACGGTCCAGAGGTTGCGGTCGATGGTCTGCTTCAGCGTTTGCGGCGTGTGTTCGAGGAACGGCAGGATCACGCCGCCGCCGGCGTTGTTGACGAGGATGTCGATGCGGCCGAACGCGGCCAGCGTGCTGGCGATCAGCGTGTTGGCGACGGACTCCTGCGCCAGGTCGCCGGCTTCGGTGATGACCTCGACGCCGAGCGCGCGCACGGCCTGCGCACTGGCCGCCAGACCGGCAGTATCGGCGTCGGCCAGCGCCAGCCGGGCGCCGTCGCGCGCCAGGCGCAACGCGATTTCCAGGCCGATGCCGCGCGCCGCGCCGGTCACGATCGCGACGCGGCCTTCGTGCGGCTTCGCGCGCGTTGCCCAAGGCGCGGCCTGCGCGGCGCCGCTCATGCCGGCACCCGGCGTTCGATCGCGCCCACCTTGCCGAACGCCGGCTTGGGCACGCTGCCCCAAGTGTCGAGCGCCGACGGATGCGCTTCGAGCATGCGCGCCTCGCGCGCGCCCTTCTCGGGGAACTCCTCCATGCCGAAGCTGTACTCGACGGTCATGCCGTCGGGATCGAGGAAGTACAGGAAGATGCTGCCCGAGGGCTTGTGCCGGCCCGGCCCGAAGACGATCGGCACCTCGGCCTTGTTGAGCCGGTTCATCGCGACGCCGATGTCGTCGATGTCGCTGACCATGAAATTGATGTGGTTCAGGTGGTTGCCCTCGATCGAGCGCCCGATCGCGAACGAGTGGTGCAGCGGGTTGGGCTGGCAGCGCATGAACGCGAAGCGGCCTTCGACGAAGTCCGAAATCGCGAAGCCGAGATTCGCCGTCAGGTACGCCGCCATCTCGTCGAAGCGTTCGACCGACAGCACCACGTGGCCGAGCCGCACGATCTTGGTCAGGCTCTGGCGGAACGGCAGCGCCATCTGCAGCACGCGGGTGTAGAACTCCATCGTCAGCCCGGAGTTCGGCTCGACGAAACGCAGGCCGTCGCCCTGGCGCAGCGCCGCGCGTTCCTCGGCATCGATGTCCTCCACGGCGAGGCCGAGGCTGGCGAGGTGCTTGCGCGCATGCTCCATCTCGGCGCGGCTCTCGAGCTCGAACGCGACCCGCTTGAGGCCCGGCGCCTGGGCCGGGTACAGCACGACGTGGTGGTGGTCGCTGCCGCAGCGCAGAAACGCCGGCCCGCCCGCCACCGGCTCGGAGGCGTCGAGACCGACGGTGTCGGTGTAGAACGCGGCCGACCGGTCGAGGTCGGTCACGTTCAGCGCAACGTAGCCCAGCTTGCGGTATCGGAAGGGCATGCTCATGGTCGTCTCCGTCAGAGAAGGATGCTCACGCGCCCCTGCGGGCGCAGCGAATCGTGGTCGAGCACGCAGCGTTTCTTGCGGATGCGCAGGCCGGATGCCTGGCGCACCAGCGCGTACTCGCTGCTGCCGATGTAGGTGTCGGTGTGACCGCCCTTGGTGCGGTAGGTCACGAAGGCGGTGGCGACGCGGCAGCCGTCGGCGCCCGAGTCGAGGATGCGCACGTTGCTGACGAGGTGCCGCGTCTTCGAGCGCGGGTACTCGGAGAAGGCGGTCTTCTTCTGCAGCCGTTTGACGCGCTCGCCGAGGCGGAACGCATCGTCGGCAATGTAGAACAGGTTGCGGTCGGGCGTGGCGTCCTTGGCCAGGTCGGTCGACGGCACTTCGTAGCGCGCGTCGTCGGTGAACAGCGCCAGCCATTCGTCGAGGCGCCAGTCGTCGAGCAGCGCCGCTTCGTGGAAAAGAAAGTCTTCGATCTCGGGGCGGGTGAAGGTCTGCATGTCGGTGGCTCCTCAGGCGGCGGCGTTGGCGCGTGTCAGGCGCGAATTCCACTCGGTCCAGAAGGCGCGCATCTGGATCTCGTCGTCCATTGCCGGCTGCGCCTTGCCCATGCCCTTGGAGATGTCGTTCCAGCCCGCCTCGCGCACGTTCTCGTAGCCGGTCTGGCACTGCTGCAGCGCTTCGACATCGTCGGGCGTCGCGAAGCCGCCCGGGCCGAGAAATTCGAGGAAGTTCTCGAGACGCGACTTGCGCGACCAGTCGCTTTCTTCGGTGGGTGCGAGCGCCCAAGCGTTGACGTGGAGGAAGTTCGGCGCCAGCGGGTAGAAGGTGCGCACCGTGACCGCCATGATGTCGTTGATGACCAGGTTCGGGAAGATGAGCAGGTTGCGGTTCTTCAGCGCGATGCGCTGGGCGCGTTCGGTGCCGAAGCGCTGCGTCAGCCCGGCGATGATCTGCTCGATGTCGGCCTTGCCCTGATCGCCCCAGGCCGGGATCCACTGCCCGACCGGGCGGCCCCAGGGCGCGGTGTACTCGATCACGGCGTGGCCGTTGCCCAGGTCGCGCCCGTGGCCCACCAGCGGCACCGGCGAGAGTGAGCCGACCGTGCCTTTCAGGTAGTCGAGGTAACTGGCATGCGTGGTCGAGGCGTGGTAGCCGTCGATGCTGTTCTCGACCAGCAGTTTCCAGTTGGCGCGCAGGCTGTATTCCTGCGTGCCGCCGACGATCGCCATGCCGACTTCGGACTGGTCGGCCACCAGGTCGATGTACTCGCGCGCGTTGCCCAGGTAGGTGGGCAGATCGACGATGTCCTTGTCGAAGGCGATGAAATGGAAGCCGCGGTATTCCTCGTGGCGAGGTGCCGTCACGAGGTTCGCGCCGCCTTCATCGTTGAAGCCCTCGCAGTACGACTCCTTGCCCGGCTGGTCCTTGAGCTTGCCGTCGTTGCCGAACACCCAGCCGTGATAGAAGCACTGGAAGTTCTTGGCCGTGCCCGAGCGGTCGCGGCACACCGTGGCGCCGCGGTGCGGGCAGGTGTTCATGAAGGCGTTGATCGTGCCGCCGGCATCGCGGTTGAAGATGACGTTGCGCCCGGCCACCGTGCGCGTGACGAACTGGCCCGGTTTGGCGAGTTCGGACGCGTGGCCGAGGTAGAGCCAGCAGCGGTTGAAAATTGCATCGCGTTCGGCCTCGAAGACGTTGGTGTCAACGAACGAGGTGCGCGGCACCTTGAACAGCTGGCGCTCGTTGTCGACGTGCAGCTTGATGACCTTGGAGATATCTTTCATCGGGCTTCTCCTGTTGCCTTGCGGGAGTAGGTGCCTCGCCCGGCGTGCGGCGCGAGAGGCGGAATGATCAGGACCGAGGCGTGCGAGGTCACACCCCGAGGTAGTGGTTCAGCAGCTCATGATCGGCACGCACTTTCGCGCTCGGCCCCCGCGCCACGACCGCCCCGCGCGACATCACCGCGACTTCGTCGGCGACGTTGAACACCGTGTCGAGGTTCTGGTCGACGACGATCAGCGCCATGCCGCTGCCGCGCAGCGAGCGCAGCACCGACTGAATCTCCTCGACGATCAGCGGCGCCAGGCCTTCGGTCGGTTCGTCGAGGATCAGCAGCCGGGGGTTGGTCAGCAAGGCCCGGCCGATCGCCAGCATCTGCTGCTCACCACCCGACAGCGCATCGCCGCGGTTGCGCCGGCGTTCGCCGAGGCGCGGAAAGATCTCGAGCACGCGTTCCAGGGTCCAGCCGACCGGGCCGTCGCGGCGCGGGCGCGCGCCCAGCGTCAGGCTCTCCATCACCGTCAGCGACGGAAACACGCCGCGGTTCTCGGGCACGTAGGCCACACCCAGGCGCGCGATGTCGTGCGTGGCGCGACCGACGAGCGACACACCGTCGAACAGGACGTCACCGGCGGTCAGCGGCATCAGCCCGACGATGCTGCGCAGCGTCGTCGTCTTGCCCACGCCGTTGCGGCCGACGAGGCCGAGGAAGCTCGATGCGTCGGCGCGCAGGCTGATGCCGTGCAGCACCGGCGTGGCACCGTAGGCGGCGCGGATGTCTTTCAGCTCAAGCAAGCGTGCGCCCCTTGAAGTAGATCTTCTGCACCCGCTCGCTGGCGCGGATCTCGGCCGGTGAGCCTTGCTCGAACAAGGCGCCCTGCTCGAACACGAACACGTGATCGGTCAGCCCCTCGATCACCTTCAGGTCGTGCTCGATGATCACCAGGGTGAGCGACGCTGGCAGGCTCGCGCGCAGCATGTCGACCACATCGTGCGTCTCTTCCTCGCTCATGCCGGCGGTGGGCTCGTCGAGCAGCAACAGGCGTGGCTCGGTCGCCAGCGCCAGCGCGATCTCGAGCTGGCGCAGCTCGCCATAGGACAGGTCGGTCGCCGGCACCTGTGCCTTGGCCGCAAGGCCGACCTTGTCGACGCAGGCCGCGGCGCGTTCGTCGAAGTGGTGGTCGCGCCCACGCGGTGACCAGAAGTTGTAGGCCCGGGTCGGCTCGCGCGACTGCACTGCCATGCGCACGTTCTCGGCCACCGTGAACTCCGGAAAGATGCTGGTCTTCTGGAAGCTGCGGCCGATGCCGAGGTGACTGCGCCGCTCGGCGGGCAGCGCCGTGATGTCGACGCCGTCGAAGTGGATCGAACCCGAGGTCGCGCGCAAGGTTCCGGTCAGCAGGTTCAGCAGCGTCGTCTTGCCGGCGCCGTTCGGCCCGAGCACACCGTAGCGCTTGCCCGGCATGAGTTTCAGGTCGACGCCATTGAGGGCCAGGAAGCGCCCATAGGCCAGCGTGAGCCCGCGGGTCTCGAGCAGCGCGGCGGCCGTCACGCCGCCTCCTCGGGCAGCGCCGCGGCAGCACCGCGGGTGCTCGGCTTCGTGCCGCGCCAACGCCCGAGCGCATTCATCACCAGCGGCACCAGACCGTTCGGGGCGTACAGCACGACCACGACGAAGACAATGCCGAGCACGAGCCGCCAGTGGTCGGTCAGCGTGCCCAGGTAGTGGAACAGCGCAAGGAACAGGGCCGCGCCGACCAGTGGTCCATACAGGGCGCCCACGCCGCCCAGGATCACCATCAGGATGACCTCACCCGAGGTGGTCCAGAACAGCAGCGACGGATCGACCAGGTTGAACAGGCTGGCTTGCAAGGCACCCGCCACCGCCGCGATCGAGCCGGCCATCACGAAGCCGATCAGCTGGAAGCGGCGCACCGGATAGCCGAGTGCGCGCATTCGCGCAGCGTTCTGGCGGATGCCGGAAAAAACCGAACCCAGCGGCGAAGCGTCCAGCCGCTTCAGACCGAACACCAACAGCACCAACCCGATCAGCGCGACGTAGTAGAACGTGAACTCGCTGTCCAGCGACAGCCAGGCCGGCAGGTCGGTGCCCGGCCACAGCTTCGGTCGCGGGATCGACGGGATGCCGTTGATCCCGCCCGACCAGGTCTGCGTCGACAGGATCAGCACGTAGAACAGCTGGCAGAACGCGATCGTGATCATCACGAAGCCCACGCCACCGAGCCGCAGCACCATCGCGCCGACCAGCGCCGAGACCAGGATGCCGACGACCAGCGCCGCCGCCAGCAGCAGGAACAGGTTCTCGGACAGGTGGCGCAGCATGAACCCGGCCAGGTAGGCGCCGACGCCGAGAAACAGCCCATGGCCGAAGCTGATCAGCCCGAGCCGTCCGATCAGGATGTTCAGGCTGAGCGCGAACATGCCGGTGATCATGATCTCGGTCGCGAACTCGGTCTGCGTGCCGCGGGTGAAGTGCGGCAGGGCCAAGGCCGCTGCCAGCACGGCCAGCGTCGGCCAGTGACGGATGTTGGTCATCGCGCGATTCCCATCAGGCCCTGCGGCCGCACCAGCAGCACCACGACGAGCACGAAATAGATCACCGCGGTCGAGAACTCGGCCGCGTAGATCTGGCCGACGACGGTGGCCGCACCGATCAGCAGGCTCGCGATCAGCGCGCCGGCCAGCGAGCCCATGCCGCCGACCACGACCACCACCAGCGCGGAGATCAGGATCTCGCTGCCCATGCCGGGAAAGGCATTGAAGATCGGCACCGAGAGCACGCCCGCCAGGCCGGCCAGCGCCGAGCCCACCGCGAACACGCCGCTAAAGAGACGAGTGACGTCGATGCCCAGGGCCGCGGCCATCTCGCGGTCGTCGACACCGGCGCGCACCATCGCCCCCAGGCGTGTGCGACCGAAGCCCAGCAGCAAGGTGGTGATGACCACGGCGCCGATGACCACGACCAGCACCCGATACACCGGCACCGAGGCACCCGCCAGGGCGACGGTGCCTTCGAGTCCGGGCGGCAACGCCAGGGTCTGGATCGGCGCGCCCCAGATGATGCGCACCAGTTCGTCGAAAGCGAACACCAGCCCGAGCGTCAGCAGCACCTGCGGGTACATGCCGCGCCCGTAGGTGCGCGCCAGCAGCGTGCGCTCGAGCAGCACGCCCAGCATCGCGGTGAGCAGCGGCGCGAACAGCAGGGCGAGGTAGAAATTGCCCAGCCCGCGCGCGATCGTGATGCCGAAGTAGGCGCCGACCATGTACAGCGCGCCGTGCGCCAGGTTGACGACGTGCATCAGCCCGAAGACGAGCGACAGCCCCGAGGCGATCAGGAACAGCAGGACCCCCATCTGCAGGGCGTTCAGAACCTGTTCAACGATGATCTGCATGATGTGCGGGGCAGTGATTCGGAGTGCGGCGCGAGCCCCTCTTGTGTCAGAGCGCGCAGCCCTCGCCCTTGTCGGCGACCTGTTCGTAGGTCTTCAGGATCTTGTGGCCGAGCGTGCCGTCGGCGCGCTTGATGACTTCGCCGATGTAGATGTTCTGCACCACGTTGCCAGTGCGCGGGTCGATCCGGAAGTAGCCGCGTGGGCTGTCGACCTGCAGGGTCGTCAGCGTCTTGCGGACCTTGGCCTTGTCGCTCAGGTCGCCCTTCAGCGCCTCGATGGTCGCGAGCATCAGCTTGGCGGTGTCGTAGCCTTGCACGTGCATGACGTGAGCGACCTTGCCGTACTTCTTCTGGAAGCGCGCCTGGAACGCGCGGTTGCGCGGGGTCTCGAGGCTGGCCATGTAGTGGCCGCTGACCATCACGCCGACGGCGGCGTCCCCCATCGCCGGAAAGAACAGTTCGTCGGCGCCGTAGATCGGCACGACCACCTTCAACTTCGGGCCGCGCACGCCGGCCTGGGTGACCTGCGTGATGAAGCGGGGCGCCGCGCTGCCCGCCAGGAACCCCCAGACCATGTCGATCTCGGCCTGCTTGGCGCGGATGTTGGTGATGATCGGCGTGAAATCCGCCGTGCCCAACGCCGGCCACTCTTCCAGCGGCGCCTTGCCGCCCTTCTGCATGAAGCCTTCGCGGAACGCCCCGGCCTGCTCCCGCCCGGAGTCATAGTTGGAGGCCACGGTGAGCGCCGATTTGCCCAGGTTCTCCGCCGCGTACTGGCCCATCGAATGGTTCACCTGCCAGTTCGAGAACGAGGTGCGCACGATGTACGGACTGCAGTTCTTGCCGGTCACCTCGTTGTTGCCGGCGTTGGCCACGAGCAGAAAGGTCTTGGAGCGGTCGACCTCGTCGCGGATCGCGGCGACCACATGGGACGCGATCGGGCCGACCATGAAGTCGACGTTGTCGTCCTTGGTGTAGCGCCGCACCAGTTGCAGCGTGACCTTCGGGTCTTCCTTGTTGTCTTCCTTCAGGACGACGATCTTGCGTCCGGCTGCCTGGCCACCTGCCTCCTCGATCGCCAGGTCGAAGCCTTCCTTGACGGCCTCGCCGTACACCGCGAAGACCTGGGAGAACGGCAGCAGCAAGCCCACCTTGATGTCCTTGCCCTGAGCGGCAGCGGGCAACGGAAGTGCACAGGCGACGGCCAGCGCGGCAGCAATGGCGGTGCGGTCGTAAACGGTCATCTTGTCTCCTTGTGGCGTCAGCGCCAGTGTGTGGATGGCAGGTTGGCGCGATAAAACAAACAGAGCAGCCTGTTTTTGACGGTGTACGCCTCGTTCGGACGAGTCTTGCTGCGGACGGCAGTGTCTCGAATCTACGAAGTAACGACTATTATCGCTAACCCGAATGAATATCGAGATTTCTCAACAACGCCCCGGACTCAGAACGGGAACACGACGTAGCGAGGCAACGCGTCGGCGTCGTAGACGGCGCGTCGCTGCCTGAGCAGCGCCCCGGCCGGCGATACCTCGATCAGGTCGCGGTAGACGCCGGTGGTCAGCAAGGTCGAGACGCCACCTTCCGGCGTCATCGCGATCGAGAAGTTCGACATCACCTCGAACCGGCCGGGGGCCGCCTCGCGGGTTTCCAGGCGCTGAAAGAAGTGACGCGTCCGGTAGGCCTGATAAGTCCCGGCCCAGACCTTGGTGACGATGGACACGCGGTCTTCGAGCCGCGCACGGCTGTCGTCGAGCATCAGCGCGATCGACAGGCCGCGCTGCTCGTTCTCGGCCGAGATGCAGATGTACGACGCCGCCGGGTCGGTCGAGAAGGTCGCGAGCCAGCCGGCCATGTCTTGCGCGTCGAGCGCGGCGATGTGCCGGGTCTGCACGGCGTCGATCGCGTTCAGGGTGTCGGCGTTCATGCTTCGGCCTCCCGCTTGAAACCCAACAGCTTGCGGTAGTACTCCCACTTCGGCAGCTGGCCGGTCTCGTCGTTCTGCTTGACGTCGAACGACGGCTCCTTGCCGCCGGTGACACCTTTCTGGAACTCCGCGTACCCGGGCGTGAAACTGCCGATGTGGATGCGCTGGAAGATCGCCGCGTCTTCCATGCTGACCATGCCGCAGGGTCCGAGCAGATTGGACGACTGGCGCAATCGGTGGCGCACCATCGCCTCGTCGTCGTCGGCATGCGAGAAGTAGGCGTAATGCACTTCGGTCACGTCGTGGCTGCGCGCGATCGCGAAGCGCAGGTTGATGACGTCGAGGTGCTTGACGAGCACGCTCACCGGGAACAGCTCGACCACGCACGATCCCTTTTCCGGGTTCTGGCCCTTGAACTCGATCAACGAGGGGTCCTTCAGGAAGCCGCTGCTCTGGATCGGCTTGAGCTGCGCCTCGATCGCGATGTGGCCATTCGGCGTCATGAACTGCGCGCCCTGCCCGCCCTGCCAGTTCAGCAGCCGAAAGCCGGTGTGCAGCAGCGGCGCGTGGAAGCCGTCGTTATCGTTATAGGCTTTCCAGTTGACCGCGTAACGAACCTTCTGGTAGCCGAGCAGCTTCAGGCGTCCATCGCCCGCGAGCACCACACGCAGCGTCGAGCGCATGCTCTCGCCCAGCCATTCGTCCAGCGGCGGCGTGGCCTCGCCCAGGGTGACGAACAGCAGGCCCAGGTACTCGGCGGTGCGCAGCTGCTTGAGGCCGAAATTCTTCTTGTCGAAATCGGGCGCGAATTCCCTCGAGCCCGGGCAGCCGACCAAGTCGCCCTCGAGTGCGAACAGCCAGCGGTGGTACGGGCACTCGAACTCCGGCCGGTTGCCGCAGGTCGCGGTCTCCACCTGCGTGCCGCGGTGGGTGCAGCTGTTCAGGAACACACGCAGCTCGCGGTCCTTGCCGCGCGCAATCAGCAAGGGCATGCGGCCGAGGTCGAAGGTCTTGAAGTCCCCGACTTCGGGCAGTTCGCCCGCGTGGGCCACCGGGTGCCAGCAGTCACCGTAGTAGATGGTCTTGAGCTCCTGTTCGAACAACGGCTCGCTGACGAACACCTCCTTCGGGACTTGGCTGATCCGGTCGGACCAGATCAGCGGCTGGATGCGAACGTTGTCATGGTCAGGGGTGTGCATGTCGATACCTCCAGGGTGGGACAGCAGGTGACGATCAGACCTTGCCGGTCTGCAGAAACTGATGAACTACCGTGTTGAACTCGGCCGGCGCCTCATACTGCGGCCAGTGCGCCGCATCGGCACGGATCACATGGAGTTGCCCGCCGGGCACCTGCGCGCAGGCTGCGGTCGCGGCCTCGAGGTCGTGAATCGGGTTGAACCGCGTCCAGAGGAACAGCGTGTCGCAGGCCAGCCTGCCGAGTTCGATCATCACCGGCGCACCCTCGCCGGAATCGGCCGACTTCAGCAGCGCGAGCACCTTCGGCGCGGCCTGCTGGAAGTCGGGCCGCAGGTAGATCGCCAGCCGCGAGCCGACGAGTTCGTCGTCGAGCAAGGGCCAGTTGGATTCGTGCATCAGCCACTGCATGCGCCTGCGCACCGTCTCGATCGTCGGCACCTGGCCGACATTCCTGCGGCTGAGTTCTTCAAGGTTCTGCAGGTCGCGCCGGCCTTTCTCGCTGACGATCGGGATGCCGCCGGTCGTGTTGAGAATCAGGCGCTTGACGCGAAACGGGCTCATGACCGCAAACGTGCCGGCGACCCAGCCACCCAGCGACTCGCCCGAGATGTGCGCGCGCGCGATGCTCAAGGCGTCCATGAGTTCGCCGAGCTGGCGCGCATAGGTGGCGGGCAGGTAGTCGATGTCGAGCGGCTTGTCTGACAAGCCGTGGCCGACGAAGTCGAAGGCGACGACGTGGTAGTGGGCCGACAGGGCCAGCACGTTCTTCGCATAGGCCTCGAGGTGGCCGCCGATGCCGTGCATCAGAAACAGCGCCTCGGGCTTGCCGGCGCCGGCCTCGACGATGCGGATGTTGCCGAAGCTCAGCGTCTCGACGTAGCGCACAGTGGCGCCGAGCAGGTCCAGCCACAGACTCATGGCGCTGTCTCCAGGGGTTCGACGCCGAGCCCCAGGTAGGCCTCGCGCACCATCGGATCGTTCATCAAGTCGGCCCCCGCGCCGCTGTGCACGACACGCCCGCTTTCCAGCACGTAGGCACGGTCGGCCAGCGGCAGCGCCTCGTGTGCGTTCTGTTCGACCAGCAGGATTGTCATGCCCTCGCGGCGCAGCCCGGCGATGATCGAGAACACCTCCTCGACGATCAGCGGCGCCAGCCCCATCGACGGTTCGTCGAGCAGCAGCAGGCGCGGCTGGCTCATCAGCGCGCGGCCGATCGCCAGCATCTGCTGCTGCCCACCGGACAACAGGCCCGACATCTGCGCGCGCTTGTCGGCGAGCACCGGGAACATCGTGTACATGCGCTGCAGACCACGTTCCACGTCCGCCGCCGATCGGGTCTGCCCGCCCAGGCGCAGGTTCTCGTCGACCGACAGGTCGCCGAACACGCAGCGCCCTTCCGGGCAGTGCGCGATCCCGAGGCCGACGCGGCGGTACGCCGGCAAGTCACCCAGCGCGCGGCCGTCGAACTCGACGCTGCCATGGCGCGCGGGTTGCAGCCCGGAGATCGTCTTCAGCAGCGTGGTCTTGCCGGCGCCGTTGCTGCCGACCAGCGCCACCAGCTGGCCGGGCAGCACCTCCAGGCTCACGCCGTGCAGGCACTGGATGTGGCCGTACCAGCTGTCGACCGCGCTCACGCGCAACAGCGGCTGTCCGGCGGACGGTGAAGGGGCAGCAGTGGCAGGCATCGATTCGCTTTCAGTGGCGGGTGCCGAGGTAGGCGGCGATCACGTCCGGGTCGCGCGCCACCTCGCGTGGTGTGCCTTCGGCGATGCGGCGGCCGTAGTTCAGCACCACGACGTGGTCGGACACGCCCATCACCAGCTTCATGTCGTGCTCGATCAGCACGACCGTGATGCGCTGCGAAGCGAGCCGCTCGATGAGCCGCCCCATCTCGAGCTTCTCGCGCGGGTTCAAGCCGGCCGCCGGTTCGTCGAGCAGCAGCAGCGTCGGCTCGTTCATCAGCGCGCGGGCCAGTTCGAGGCGCTTGAGCGCACCGTACGACAAGGCATCCGGCATCGCCTCGGGCAGGACATCCAGCCCGACCATCGCGATCAGCCGGCGCGCGCGCTCACCGAGCTCGTCGTCACGCCGCACCAGCGACGCTGGGCGGAAGATGCCCACCCACAATCCGCCCTGCAAGCCGACGTGGGCGCCGAGCAGCACGTTTTCGAGCACGGTCATGTTGCGGCAGATCTTCAGGTTCTGGAACGTGCGCGCCACGCCCAGAGACGCCAGTTCGTGCGGCGCCAGAGCCGCCAGGTCGCGCCCTTCGATGAGCACCCTTCCCGCGCTCGGCCGGTACAGGCAGCTGACGATGTTGAGCAGCGTGGTCTTGCCGGCACCATTGGGCCCGATCAAGGAATGCACCTGGCCGCGCGTCAGCGAGAACGTCACGTCCTCGAGCACCTTCGGCCCGCCGAAGTCCTTGTGCAAGGCTTCGACGCGCACGATCTCGGCGGCCCCGGTGGGCGCCGCCGGCGACTGCGATCCGAGGCTGCTCATGCGTGCGCTCCGGCGCGGCGTGCGCGCCAACGATCCCGCAGTGTCGGCACGATGCCGCGCGGCATGAACAGCACGGCGGCGAACAGCCCGCCACCCACCGCGAGGGTCTCGTACTCGGCCGCGCCCGCCAGCAGGTTGGGCAGCAGCGTCACGATCGCCGCACCCAGCACCGCACCGCCGATCGAGCCGATGCCGCCGATCACGGCCATCATCAAAAACTGCACCGAATGCACGAACGACGCCGAAGCCGGCGTGATGAAGCCCGCGTAGTGGGCGTAGAGCGCGCCCATCAGGCCGGCGATCGCGCCCGACAGCACGAAGATGCGCACCTTGTAGCTGCGCACGTCCACCCCCATCGTCGTGGCCGCGATCTCGGCGTCGTGCAGCGCACGCAGCGCGCGCCCGGCCGGCGAGCGCATCAGGTTCAGCGCCGCGCCGACCACGAGCGCCAACACCAGGAGCAGCAACCAGTACCAGGCGGCGTCGCCATGCAGCACGTGGCGGCCGATCTCGAGCGGGCCGACCGACATGCCGTCCGGACCACCGCTGAATTGCTGCTCGTTGCGCAGCACGATACCCAGCAGCAGGCCGATGCCCAGGGTGGCGACGGCGAGGTAGTAACCCGAGAGCTTCAGGAACAAGCGGCCCACCGCCCAGGCCAGCAGCGTGCTGCCCAACACGGCACACGGCAGCGCCAGCAGCACCGGCCAGCCGCGTGCGACCGACAGATGCGCCGACAGGTAGGCCCCGCTGGCGAAGAACGCCGCGTGTCCAAGGCTCAGCTGGCCGGTGGTGCCAATCAGCAAGGTGAGCGACACCGCGACCGCGGCGTTGATCAGCACCAGATTGGCCACGGCCAGGTAGAACGGGTTCGGCACCAGCACCGGCATCAACGCGGCGAGCACGAGCACGGCCGCCAGCACCAAGGCGCGGCGCCATCGGCGGCGCGCCACCGGCGGCACCACGGGCAGGGCCGCCACAGTGGTCGACGAAGAGTTGCTGGTCATTCAGACACGCTCCACACGAGGCTTGCCGAACAGACCGTTGGGCCTGACCATGAACAGCAGCACGATCATCACGAACGGCACCGCGTCCTTGTAGGCCGACGAGATGTAGCCCGCGGTCATCGCTTCGGCCAGGCCGATCGCGAAACCGCCGAGCACCGCACCCAGCGGGCTGCCCATGCCACCGATGATGGCGGCGATGATCGCCTTCAGACCGACCATCACGCCGACGTCGTAGTAGGTGTAGGTGATCGGCGTGGTGACGATGCCAGCGACCGCGCCGAGCATGCCGGACAGCGCAAAAGCGAGCAGCAGCACGCGCTTGACGTCGATGCCGACCAGCTGCGCGGTGACCGGGTCGAGCGATGCGGCGACGAAGCCGCGACCGATCCGGCTGCTGCGGAAGAACCAGGCCAGCGCCGCGAGCACGACCACCGTGACGCCGATCACCCAGATGGCCTGCGGCAGGATGCTGGCGCCGCCGATGCGGATCGGATCGCCGCCGCTGAAAGACGGGATCGAGCGCGTCTGCGTGCCCCACAGCACGTGCGCCACCCCGCGCAGCATGATGCCGAAAGCAACCGTCAGGATGATCACCTGCAGCACGCCGGAACGCCGCAGCGTGTGGGTGAACAGGAACTGCAGCAGCAGCGACACGCAAAGCACCACCGCCACCGCCAACAGCATCGCAATGCCCAGCGGCACCTGGGACTGCAGCAACACTGCGGTTGTCATGCCGCCGAGCATGACGGATTCGCCCTGCGAAAAGTTGAGCGCCCCGCTGGCGTTGAAGATCAGCGTGAACCCCAGCGCTACCAGCGCATAGCGGGCACCCTCGGTCAGGCCCGAGGACAGGAACTGGATGAAGGCCGCGTCCATCGAGTGGGTCACTCCAGCAATTTCCAGCGGCCGTTCTTGACCTGGATGATGCGCAGCGACTCGGCGTTCAGGCCGACGTGGTCGCTCTCGCTCATGCGGAAGCGCCCGGTCACGCCGACGAAGTCGTTGCCGGTCTCGATCGAGTCGCGGATCCTGGCCGGATCGATGCTGCCGCTGCGCCGCACCGCCTCACGCACCGCGACGAAGGCGTCGTACGCCGTGCCGGCGAAGAACGACGGGTCTTCGTTGAACTTGGCGCGATACGTCTTGACGTAAGCCTGCACCACAGGCTGCTGCGGATCGGTCGTCGGCAACTGCTCCCACACCAGGATGGCCACGTTGGCCATCACCATGTCTTCTGCCGCGCCGCCGGCGAGCCGGACGAAGTCGTTCGACGCGAGCCCGTGGGTGCCGTAGTGGGGCAGCGTGATGCCGAGCTGCTTGTAGTTCTTGGTGGCAATGATCGCCGGCTCGCCGAAACCGCAGTTCAGGATCGCCTGCAGGCCCGGCTCCTGGCGCAGCTTGGTCAGCTGCACCGTCATGTCGGTGTCTTTCGGGTTGTACGACTCGTCGCGCAGGATCTTGATGCCGCTGGCCGGCGCGAGCTTCTGCGCGGCGGCCAGGCACGAGCGGCCGAACGCGTCGGTGCCCGCGATGATGCCGATGCTCTTGAGGCCGCGCCCGGTCATGTGGTTGAAGAGCCGGCTGACCACCATCGAATCAGTCTGGATGGTCTTGAACACGAACTTCTTCACGGGCTCGACGATCGCGGCACCCGCACCCATCGACACCATCGGGATGCCGGCCCGCTCGACCAGCGGGATCGCCGAGAGCGTCGGCCCCGTCAGCGAGCAGCCGATGATGACCTGGACCTTGTCGTTGTCGATGAGGCGCTTGACCAGGGTGTTGGCACGCGCCGCATCGGACTCGTCGTCGTAGCCGACGAACTCGATCCTGCGGCCGTCGACGCCGCCCGCGGCGTTGGTGCTCTCCACCAGCATCTCGACCGTCTTCATCGCGCCGGCACCGGCATAGGCGGCCGGGCCGGTGACCGAGAAGCACCCGCCGATGCGCAGGGGCGGCTTGGTCTGTGCCAATACCGGCGCGGCGAGGAACACGCCGATCGCGGCAAGGGTCAGCAGCCAGCCGGTGTGTGGTTGACGTTTTCGCATGGAAGATGTCCTTGGGAAATGAACGGCCAGCCTTGGGGCCGGCATCGCCGCGATGCGTCGCAGGTTTGACAGCGCCGTCACTCGACCAGCTTCCAGCGCCCGCCCTTGACCTGCACGATGCGCAGCGATGCGGCGGTGAGACCGACGTGGTCGGTCGCGCTCATCTGGAACGGCCCGGTCACGCCCTTGAACGAACTCGCCTCGAGCGCGTCGCGCAGCTTGCCGGGCTCGATGCTGCCGGCGCGCTGCACGGCCTCGCGGATCGCCAGCATCGCGTCGTGCGCATTGCCGGCGAAGTACGACGGCGCTTCGCCGTGCTTGGTCTGGTAGGCCTTCACGTAGGCTTGCACCACACCCTGCAGCGGGTCGCTGGCGGGCAGCTGGTCCCACACCAGGATCGGCCCGTTGGTCATCACCATGTCGTCGGCCGCGGCACCGGCCAGCTTGACGAAGGTGTCGGACGCGAGTGCGTGCGTGCCGTAGTGCGGCAGCGCGATGCCGAGTTGCCTGTAGTTCTTGGTCAGGATCACCGCCGGCTCGCCGAAGCCGCAGTTCAGGATCGCCTGCACGCCCGGCGCCTGGCGCAGGTTGGTGAGCTGCGCGGTCATGTCGGTGTCCTTCACGTTGAAGGATTCCTCGCGCGCGATCTTCATGCCCTTCTCGGGCGCGAGCTTCTGCGCCGCGCCCAGGCAGGCGCGCCCGAAGGCGTCGGTGCCGGCGATCACGCCGATGGTCGTGATCTTGTTCTTGAGCATGTGCTCGTACAGCCGCGCGATCGCCATCGCGTCGGTCTGGTTCATCTTGAAGACGAACTTCTTGACCGGGTCGATGATGACCGTGCCGCCGGCCAGCGACAGCATCGGCACGCCGGCGCGCTCGACCAGCGGTGCGGCCGACATCGTGGTGCCGGTGGTCGAGCCGCCGATCAGCACCTGCACGCCGTCGTTGTCGAGCAGGCGCTTGACCAGCGTGTTCGCGCGCGCCGGGTCGGACTCGTCGTCGTAGCGGACGAGCTCGAGCTTGCGGCCGTCGATACCGCCGGCGGCGTTGATCGACTCGACGTACATCTCCACCGTCTTCATCGCGCCCGAGCCCAGGTACGCGGCGGGGCCGGTGACGGACAGATAGGCGCCAATCTTCAGCGGCGGCTTGGTCTGGGCCAGGACGGGGGCGCTGGCCAGTGCGGCAGCGCCCGCCAGCAGTGCGGCGGCGAGGCGGGTGATGGTCTTCGTCGGGTTGTTCATCGTTGTCTCCTTGGGGTTCTCGGTTCGTGTGTCGTCGCGCCGGCTCATTCGATCGCGGTGTTCCAGGGCACCAGGCCAGCTTCGCTGCTCAGCCACTTCTTGAGTTCGTTCTTCTTGACCTTGGCGTTGGTGGTCTTGGGCAGTTCGGGCACGAACACCACGTGCTTGGGTGTTTCGGGGCGGCTCAGGCGACCGTCGCAGAAGGCGATGATCTCGGCCGCGGTCGCGTCCGGTCGGCTGGCGCGCTTCACGACGACGGCGACCACCGCCTCGCCCCACTCGGGGTGCGCAACGCCGACCACGGCCACTTCCTCGACCGCCGGCTGCTCCACCAGCACCGCCTCGACCGAGGTCGGGAACACGTTCACCGCGCCGGTGATGATCATGAACTTCTGGCGGTCCATCAGGTACAGGTAGCCGCGCTCGTCAAGTCGCCCGATGTCGTTGGTGCGCAGCCAGCCGTCGGTGAGGGCCTCGGCGGTGGCCTGCGGCAGGTTGCGGTAGCCCTTCATCAGGGTGTTGCCGCGCAGCCAGATCTCGCCGGCCTCGCCGAGCGGCAGCGGCTGGCCCTGGTCGTCGCGGATCGAGCATTCATAGTGCACGCCGATCTTGCCGACCGACTTGAGCAGCCCGGGTTCGTCGAGCAGAGCCTTGTCGTGGTCGGCGTTGGTGAGGTAGCTGATCCAGCCGCCGGTGGCCTCGGTCATGGCGTAGGTCTGGATCAGCGCTACGTTGAAGGTCGCCTTCGCGTCGCGGATCAGCTTCGGCGTGGCCGGCGACGAGCCGTACATCATCAGGCGCAGCGACGCCAGGTTGTAGACCGGGTTGGCCTGAACCTCGGCGATCGCACGCTGCAGCATCGTCGGCACGAGCAGGCCGACCGTGACCTTGAAGCGCCCGACTTCCTGCAGGAAGCTCTGGATCTGGAATGCGCCGTCGGGGATCGCCACCGTCATCGCATTGCCGATGCCGAACACGCCCATCATCACGACGACCCAGGCCGACGACGCCGGCACGTACCAGACATCGTCTCGTGCGAAACCGAACGAGATCAACGAGTGCAGGATGCAGTTGGCACCGCCCTCCTGCGTCAGCATCACGCCCTTGGGCACGCCGGTGGTGCCCGAGGTGTAGCTGATCAGCAGCAGGTCGTCGCCGCGCAGTGCCGGCCAAGCCGGCTCGCCGTGCGCATCGGCCAGCAGTTGCTCGTAGTCGAGCGGCATGCCGTGCCCGGTGCCGTAGCCGTAGCCGATCAGCGTGATGCCGAGCGCGGCGATCTCGGCCAAGTGCTCTGCCACCAGTTGCCTGCAGCGCGCATGCACCAGCAGGTATCGCGTCTCGCTGTCCTTGAGCACGTGGACCATCTCCGGCCACGGATACTGCGTGTTCAGGCCGACCCGCGGCGCGCCGATCTTCATGCACGCGAAGAAGTGCTCGTAGACCTCGATCGTCTCGAAGGTCAGGATCGCGACGGTCTCGCCGCTGCGGTGCCCGAGCTTCTGCAGGGCCACGCCGAAGCGGTCCGAGCGCCGGTCCATCTGTTGCCATGTGGCACTGCGCTCACCGCACAGGTAGGCGGTGTTGTCAGGGTAGTTGCGCCCGCAGCGCCTGACCATGTCTCTGGGCAGCATCGTCTTCGTCTCCTTCGTTCAAGCGTGTTTGGCGCGGGCCACGTTGCGCGCGCGCCGGAACACCAGGCCCTTGTCGTCGTAGTCGACCTTCAGCGCCATGCCGCCGGTCACCGCCTCGGGCGCGGTCCCGACGATGCGGCAGATCAGCTGCGGCCCCTCTTCGAGCTCAACCAGCCCATGCACCAGCGGCACCGGGAAGTCGGGGGAATACGGCCGGCGCGTGACCGTGTACGACAACAGCACGGCGCGGCCGCTGGCGCGCTTCCAGGCCACGCCGGCGTCATCGCGCGCACACCAGGCGCGCTCGTGATAGCCGAGCGCGGCGCCGCTGCGGCGGTCGACCGCGATGCGCAGCTCCTTGACCGCGATGCCGGCGAGGAACTCGTCGTCGTAGCGATGCATGAAAACCTGATCCATCGGGATTTCCTTCGACCTTGACGATCAGTTCAGGCGCTTCTTCGGGCTGACCAGCAGGCAGGCGTGGTAGTCCAGGCAGCCGCCGTTGCCGCTGACCAGGATCAGCCCGTTGTCGACCTGGCGCTCGCCGCCGTCGCCGCGGGCCTGGATCACGGCTTCCGACAACGGCGTCACGCCCTGCAGGTAAAAGCCCGACAGGTGCCCGCCACCGGTGTTCACCGGCAGCTTGCCGCCGGGCGCGGTGTGGCCGCGCGCGACGAAGGCGCCGCCGGCGCCGCGCCGGCACAGGCCGTAGCCTTCCAGGCTGAGCAGGCCGACGTAGGAGAAGGCGTCGTAGAACTGTGCCTGCGTGACATCGCGTGCCGTGACACCGGCGCTGCGGTAGGCGGTCTTGCCGGCCTGCGTGGCGCCGGTGTCGACCTCGGCCTCATCGCCGCGCAGGCCCGATCGGCCGCGGTGGCCCTGGCCCATGCCGTGGATGTAGGTCGCGGGCTGGGGCGCATCGGCCGCGCGCTCGACCGAGGTCACCACGAGCGCGATTGCACCGTTGACCGGGAAGCAGCAGTCGAGCACCCGGAACGGCTCGACGACGAACGGCGAAGCGAGGTAGTCGGCCATCGTCAGTGGCTTGCGCAGGAAGGCCTGCGGGTTCAGCGCCGCCCACTGGCGACAGGCCAGCGCGTAGGCGCCGAGCTGCTCGTGCGTGGTGCCGAACAGCGCCATGTGGCGGCGCGCCGCCAGCGCATAGCCGGCGCTGGCGCCGAAGAAGCCCTGGCGCGCCTCCCAGCTCTCGATGCCCGACAGCGGCATCGCCATCGCGAAGGTGTCGCCGCCGCCCTTGCCTTTCAACGGCGTGTCGGCAAACACGCAGACCACCGACTTGGCCAGCCCGGCCTCGACCGCCAGCGCCGCGTATTGCACCATCTGAACGGCGGTGGAGCCTTCGGAGTCCATCGCCGCCAGCAGCGCCAGATCGCGCATCCCGAGGTCGTTGTGCAGGCGCAGCGGCAGTTCGTCGGTGGCCGCGGTCGGGCTCTTGTTGAGCAGCAGGCCGTCGATGTCTTTCAGGCGCAAGCCGGCATCGGCGGCAGCCGCCGCGATCGCGGTCGCCGCCAGTTCGCGGATCGTGCCGATCGGCTGGCGCGACATCGCGCTGAAGCCCAGGCCGGTGATCGCGGCACGGGCCCGGGGTTTCTTCGTCGCTGCGCTGACCATGGCACGCATCAGATGATGAACGCCAGGCTCGGCACGGCCTCGTCGCCGTGGATCAGCATCACCTTCTTGAAAAACATGAGGAGCGAGCCGTCCGGCTTGCGACGCAGATGGTGCTCGACCCGGCCGGGCCAGACCTCGATCTTGCCGGTCGAGGAGCGCCGCAGTTCGTAGAGCACGAAGTTCGACAGCACGCGCCAGCCGCCTGCCTCGTGGCGCGAGATTTCGATGTTGCTCACCACGCGGCGCAGGCGCGACACCGGCAGCTGCGAGTGGCGCTTGCCGGTGGCGAGTTGAGCAATGCGCGTGCGCAGCCGCGAGCGGTTGTCGGCGGTGATCGAGACATGCTTGTTCATGTCGTAGTCGCCCTCGCCGCGCGGCACCCAGTACATCATGTCCTCATCGACGAGGGCTTCCCATTCGAGGTAGCGCGACTCGTCGGCGAGGCGCGCCTCCATGTACAGGAAGTCGCAGATCTCGCGGTGTTCGTCCGCACCAATGGCGGCCGGCTTGACGGTGCCAGCAGCATCCGTGGTGGATGTCATCAAATCTCCTTGTGCCCGAACCATGCGGGCGAATTGTCTGAACGGTGGCCTTGTTCCAGCGAGGTCGGGCAAGACCGACCCGCGATCAGGTGGCCGATGTCGGCGCCGTCATGATCTTCTTGTAGTGCTGCCACAAGCCGCGGTTGGTGCACTCGTCGGTCACGTGCCCCACGGTCACACCCATCGCGTCGACGTGCTCGCGGTTCAGGCCGCGTGACAGGTCCATCCAGCCGGCACGGTCGCGCAGCGCCATCTGCTGCCGCTCGGAGATCACGCTGTCGTCGGCCAGGAGGAAGGCCGACGGGCCCATCGCCGCTTCGGAGTTGCGGATGATCCGCTGGTTGACTTCGTCCGGTGCGCCATCGAGCAGCATCGGGGTGTGCCAGTGCACGCACTCGTGGGCGCTGATCGGCTCGAAGAACACGATGTTCATCTCGCCGAGAAACAGGTTCGGGAAGATCGCCGCGTGCGGCGGGCCATCGCGCAGAATGCGCCCGCCCTTCTCGTCCCCATGGGCCTGCTTCATCATGGCCTGGTACTCGGGAAAGCGGTCGGCCGAGGTGTTGAGCCAGGTCAGATTCTGCGTGTAGGTCGGCGAGAAGTAGAGCTCGGTGTGGCCATTGCCCCAGGCCTTGGTCTCGGACAGAAGCGTGTCTTCGCCGGCGATGACCGCCGAGTCGTACTGCGAGTTGATCACCTGCGCGAACGAACTGTGAACGTCATTGACGTGGTAGCCGTCGGTGTCGTTCTCCGGCAGCATCTTCCAGTTCGATTCGAAGCGCTGCTTGGTCCAGCCCGCGGTGAGCTTGATGCGGCCGGTTGGCGACATGTCGCAGGCCCGATCGATCAGGATCTTGGCGCGCCCGAGGTGATCGAGCAGCGGCGGCGTCGCCGCATTGAAGGTCGCGAACACGAAGCCCCGGTACTGTTCGGTGCGCAGCGCCTTCATGCCAAGCTCCGACTTCTCCTTTGCGAAGCCGCCCGGGTAGGGTACGTCCTTCAGGTTGCCCGCCAGATCGTAGACCCAACCGTGGTAAGCGCAGGTGAAGTACTTCTCCTTGCCGTGCTTGGCCACGCAGAGCATGTTGCCGCGATGCGCGCAGCGATTCACCAGCACCGCCACCGAGGCGTCGCGCTGGCGCACCATCAGCACCTCTTCGCGGCCGATCGTGCGCCGAACGTATTCGCCGACTTGCGGCACTTCAGAGTCGTGCCCGACGAAGACCCAGCCTCCGTAGAAGATCTTCGTCATCTCGAGTTCAAAGACGGATTCGTCGGTGTACAGGCTGCCGTGGACTCGCTCGTCCTCGATCAACGCAGCGATGTCGACCGGCTTGCGGACGAAATTGATGGTTTGAGATGTCATGATCCTTGAAACCCTCAATGAGTGAACGTTAGTTAGGTTGGACGGTGAGCGACCCACGACGGGCCGGCTTCCTACCGCCCGAGGTCCCTGGCGGTCTGCCCGGCGATGCCCCAGTTTTCCTTGGGCACGTCGTGGATCCAGACGCGCACGTTGGCCACCGGCGTGCCGATGGCCTCGACGAGCGCCTGCGTCACCTTCTCGATCACCGCGCGCTTCTGCTCCTCGGTGCGGCCTTCGAGCATGTAGATCTGGGCGAACGGCATGTGGGGTTCCTGACGTCAGACGAACCGGATGCCGACGCTGCCCAAGTGCTGCATCTTCAGCGTGACGCTGTCGCCCGCCTGCACCGCCACCGCCTCGGTGATGCCGCCCGACAGCACCA
The DNA here is from genome assembly GCA_040389925.1 of Pseudomonadota bacterium. GTDB lineage: Bacteria > Pseudomonadota > Gammaproteobacteria > Burkholderiales > Burkholderiaceae_C > LMDS01. The sequence continues at coordinate 126 of JAZJZJ010000159.1, read as the reverse complement.
GGCTGCCGGCCGGCAATTCCTGGTCGCGCAGGGCCAGGTGGTTGACCAGCATCGCCACCGCCGCGGCCGGGTGGCCGACCACCGCCGCGCCGGCACCGAAGGCCACCGGCACGCCGTTCTTCTCGA
>JAZJZJ010000158.1:0-4619 GCA_040389925.1 Pseudomonadota bacterium | reverse complement strand
AGAAAGTCGACGAACACGCGCGTGCGCGCCGGCACGTGTTTGCGCGTCGGCATGCCGGCGTACAGCGTGGTCGTGAACAGGTGCCACTGCGGCAACACGCGCTCCAGCGCGTTCTCCATCAGCGCGTCTTCGGCCACGAACGACGGCAGCCCGGTGATGCCGAGACCGGCCAGCGCCGCCGCGTACATCGTGTCGGTGTGGATCGTGCTCAGGCCGGTGCGTCTGGGCATCAGCGTGACCGACTCGCCCGGCGGCTCGTCGTCGCCGCGCGCGCCGGTGAAGAAGGTCAGCTCGCGCAGGAACGGCGGCACCATCGTTTCGTGGCCGTCCATGTCCTTCGGATGCTGCGGGCGGCCGCGGCGGTCGAGGTACTCGGGCGACGCGCACAGCACGACCTCGGAGCGCGCCAGCCGCCGCGCGACGAAGTTGCCGTCGAGCGGGCGCCGGCCTTCGGTCAGGATGCTGATGTCGAAGTTCTCGTCGACCGTCTCGACCGGCCCGGGCACCGAGAGTTCGAGCGAGACCTTCGGATACAGCGCGCGGAATTTCGGCAGGTGCTTGGCGATCTGGTGCACCGCGAAGGCCGGCGGGCACAGCACGCGCAGGTGGCCGCGCGGTTCGGCGGTCGACGCAGTCGCGAGCGCCTCGGCCTCTTCGACCTCGGTCAGGATGTGGCGCACGCGCTCCAGATAGAGCTCGCCGGTGTCGGTCAGCGACAGCCGCCGCGTCGTGCGGTTGATCAGCCGCGAGCCGAGGTGCTCCTCGAGATCGGCCACCAGCCGCGTCACGACGGCCGGCGAGAGGTTCAGCTCACGCGCGGCCCGTGCAAAGCTGCCTTCGTCCACAACCCGCGAGAACACCCGCATCGAATGCAGTCGGTCCATTTTTCAACCCCGGCTTTGTTTCTATTTCAGCAATGCCCAATTGAACCATACGCTGTTTATTGATGCTTCGGCAATGTCTACAGTTCACTCCATCGATGAGGAACGACCTCACCGAGGTTGGACAAGACGGCACCGAACAACAAACGCCGCCCTGCCCGGAACGTCAGCAACATTGAATTGAAAGTCACACCATGAACAGCAAGCTTCTCTACGCCGCGACCATCGCCGTGTCCCTGATCAGCACCGTCGCGATGGCCGGTGAAGCGCAAGACCGCGAATACGGTCCTGGCGCGTACCGCGCCGAGACCACGCAATCGACGGTGACGCGTGAGCAGGTCCGCGTCGAGCTCGCGCAAGCCGGGCAGTCCCGCAAGGCGCTGGTCGGCCCGCTCGCGAACCGCAACTACAACCCGTCGGGCACGCAGGTTCTCGAGACCTCGACCCTCGCCCGCAGCGAAGTGAAGGACGAGACACTGCGTGCTGCAGCGGCCGGCACGCTGCAACGCACGGACTACGACGACGTGGCTTCGCTGACCCGCAAGGCGAACCAGCACGCCGCCTCGGCGAACTTCGCGCAGCGCTTCAAGGCAAGGTTCTCGAAGTCGCAAAGCTGAGCTGCGCACCGCGCATGAACTGGCCGCCTTCGGGCGGCCTTTTTCATGCGCGGCGACAATAGCGGGCTGATGTTCAAATTCTTCGAGACCCGCATCCGCCCGACCGCACCGCCGCCCGGTGTACCGCCCGCCGGCCTGCTCGCCTTCTACTGGCACTTCACGCGCCAAACCCGCGGGCTGTATCTGGCGATGCTGGTGACCGGCCTCGGCGTGGCGCTGATCGACACCGCGATCCCGGTCTTCATCGGCAAGCTCGTGACGCTGATGCAGGCCACCGACCGCGCTGCGGCCTTCAGCGCCGCCACGCCGGCGCTGCTGGCGATGATCGCGATCGTGCTGGTCGGCCGCCCGCTCGCGATGCTGGCCGACAGCCTCGTGCGCAACAACGCGGTCGTGCCGAACGTGACCAGCCTGATCCGCTGGCAAAGTCATTGGCACGTCGTGCGGCAGAGCTGGCCGTTCTTCCAGAACGACTTCGCCGGCCGCATCGCGAACCGCGTGATGCAGACCGGCAACGCGGTGCGCGAGTGCGTCGTCAGCAGCATCCGCGCGCTCTGGTACATCGCGATCTACGGCGTCTCGTCGCTGCTGCTGATGGGCGCAGCCGATTGGCGCCTTGCGGTGCCGACCGTGCTCTGGTTCGGCGGCTACATCTTCTTTCTGCGCTACTTCGTGCCGCGCATGCGCGACCGCGCGAAGGTGAGTTCCGAATTGCGCTCGGCAGTGATGGGCCGCGTGGTCGACAGCTACACCAACATCCTGACCGTCAAGCTGTTCGCGCGCTCGCGCGACGAAGACAAGTACGTGCGCGACGTGATCGACGAGCACACCGGTGCGATCGCGCAGCACATGCGCGTGACGACACGCTTCATGGGCACGCTCGCGGTGATGAACGCGCTGCTGCTCGTGAGCACCGCGACGATCGGCATGCTGCTGTGGGCGCAGGGCCAGGTCAGCGCCGGGTTGGTCGCGATGGCGCTGCCGCTGGCTTGGCAGATCGCCAACGTGGCCGGTTGGGTGAGCTGGGAAGTGACCGGCATCTTCGAGAACGTCGGCGTCGTGCAGGAGGGCATGGAGACGATTGCGGTGCCGCACTCGCTGGTCGACGCGCCGGATGCGCGCGAGCTGGTCGTCGCGCCCGCACCGAACGGTGGCGAGATCCGCTTCGAGCATCTGACCTTCACCTACGGCCGCAAGGACGGCAAGCGCGTGCTCGATGACCTGAACCTCGTGATCAAACCGGGCGAACGCATCGGCCTGATCGGCCGCTCGGGCGCCGGCAAGTCGACGCTGGTGAACCTGCTGCTGCGCTTCCACGAGGTCGAGCAGGGCCACATCCGCATCGACGGCCACGACATCGGCCAGGTCACGCAAGAGAGCCTGCGCGGCGCGATCGGCATGGTCACGCAGGACACCTCGCTGCTGCACCGCTCGATTGCGTCGAACATCGGCTACGGTCACCCGGATGCGACGCGCGACGAGGTCGTCGCCGCGGCGAAGAAGGCGCAGGCGCACGAGTTCATCGTCGACCTGTCGGACTGGAACGGCCGCACGGGCTACGAGGCGCATGTCGGCGAGCGCGGCGTGAAGCTGAGCGGCGGCCAGCGCCAGCGCGTCGCGATCGCGCGCGTGGTGCTGAAAGACGCGCCGATCCTCGTGCTCGACGAAGCCACGTCGGCGCTCGACAGCGAAGTCGAAATCGCGATTCAGGAGCAACTGCTCGGCCTGATGGAAGGCAAGACCGTGATCGCAATCGCGCACCGGCTGTCGACGATCGCGCGCATGGACCGGCTGATCGTGCTCGAACAGGGCCGGATCGCCGAACAGGGCACGCACGCCGAGTTGCTGCAATTGGGCGGGCACTACGCGAAGCTGTGGTCGCACCAGTCGGGCGGATTCCTGCCGGTGGACGGCGACCCGGTGCCGATCGATGTCGAATCCGAAGTGCAGGCGGCACTGAGCAGCGCGGCGCGTGACGAGCCCGCGAGCGCGAAGGCGTAGGCCATGCTGCGGATCACCGAACTGCGCCTGCCGCTCGACCACCGCGAAGACGCGCTGCGGCCGGCGATCGTCGCGCGGCTCGGTGTCGCCGATGCCGATCTGACGGCGTTCACGGTCTTCAAGCGCAGCTACGACGCACGCAAGAAGAGCGCGATCGTGCTGACCTACACGATCGACTGCGAACTGCGCGACGAAGCCGCAGTGTTCGCGAAACTCGCCGGCCAGCCGCACATCCGCGCGACGCCCGACACCAGTTACCACTTCGTCGGCCACGCGCCGATCGACTGGCCCGCCGACCGCGTTGGCCAAGGACGCCCGCTCGTGATCGGCTTCGGCCCGTGCGGCATCTTCGCCGCGCTGATCCTCGCGCAAATGGGCTTGCGGCCGATCGTGCTGGAGCGCGGCAAGGAGGTGCGCGAGCGCACCAAAGACACTTGGGGCCTGTGGCGCAAGAACGTGCTGAACCCGGAGTCGAACGTGCAGTTCGGCGAAGGTGGTGCAGGCACTTTCTCCGACGGCAAGCTGTGGAGCCAGATCAGCGACCCGCGCCATCTGACGCGCAAGGTGCTGAGCGAGTTCGTGAAGGCCGGCGCGCCGGAAGAAATCCTGTTCGTCGCGAAGCCGCACATCGGCACCTTCCGGCTCGTCGGCGTGGTCGAGAAGATGCGCGCCGAGATCGAAGCGCTGGGCGGTGAAGTTCGCTTCGGGCAGCGCGTGACCGATGTGCTGATCGAAGGTGGCGAATCATCACGCCGGATGCGCGGCGTCACCCTGGCGAGCGGCGAACAGATCGCCGCCGACCACGTCGTGCTCGCGCTCGGCCACAGCGCGCGCGACACCTTCGCGGTGTTGCACGAACGCGGCGTGTTCATGGAGGCGAAGCCGTTCTCGATCGGCTTTCGGATCGAGCACCCGCAGTCGATCATCGATGCCGCACGCTTCGGCCCGAACGCCGGCAACGAGATCCTCGGCGCGGCCGACTACAAGCTCGTGCACCACGCGAAGAACGGGCGATCGGTCTACAGCTTCTGCATGTGCCCGGGCGGTACGGTGGTCGCGGCCACGTCCGAGCCCGGCCGCGTCGTCACCAACGGCATGAGCCAGTATTCGCGCAACGAGC
>JAZJZJ010000157.1:0-29877 GCA_040389925.1 Pseudomonadota bacterium | reverse complement strand
GTGAACGCGTCGAGCGCGCCCATCGGCTCGTCCATCAGCAGCACGGCCGGGTCGCTGGCCAGCGCGCGCGCGATGCCCACCCGCTGCTGCATGCCGCCCGAGAGCTCGTAGACCGCGCGATCACCGTACTTTTCGAGGCCGACGAGGCCGAGCTTCTGCTGCGCGACCTGGTCGCGTTCGGCCTTGCCGACACCGTTCAGGCGCAGCCCGAGCGCGACGTTGTCGCGCACGCTGAGCCACGGCATCAGCGCGTGCTTCTGGAACACCACGCCGCGGTCGGCGCCGGGGCCGACGACGGGTTGGCCGTCGAGCAGGATCTCGCCGCTCGACGGCGGCAGAAAGCCGGCGATCGAGTTCAGCAAGGTCGTCTTGCCGCAGCCCGAAGCACCGAGCGCGACGACGAAGTCGCCGTCGTGCATCGTCAGATTGACCGGCGCGAGCGCCTGCAGCATGCCGCCCTTGACGGCGTAGTTGACCGTGAGGTCGCGGATGTCGAGGGTGGGCATGGTGCGGTCCTTACTTGCTCATCGCCTTTTGCACATAGGTCGTGGTGACGAACGCGCTGTAGTCGGGCTTGACTTCCTGGACGCGGCCCTGCTCCTTCAGGAAGGCCGCCGTCCCGGCCATCGCCTTGGCCGCGCCACCGCCCAGCCAGGCCGGCGAGAGCTGCTCGGCGAAGGTCGGGAAGGTGTAGAGCGCCATCGCCGGGGCTACATCTTTCGGGTCGGCCTTGGTCCACTTGGCCATCGCCTTGGTCTGCGGCGAATCGGGTTTCCAGCCCTTGCCGGTCGCCTTGTACTCCTCGTTGGCGCGGTTCAGCGCCTTCACGAACGCGACCATGAAGCCTTCATTCGCGGCCGCCCACTTGCCGTTGACGACAATGCCTTCGAAGGTCGGCGCACCCTTCTTGCCGATGCTGCCCGAGGTCGCGATGGTCTTGCCGCTTGCCTTGATCTTCGACAGCACCGGGTCCCAGATGAAGGTCGCGTCGATGTCGCCACGCTCCCAGGCGGCCGCGATTTCGGGCGGGCGCATGTTCATCACGTTGACGGTCTTGGTGTCGACGCCTTCCATCTTCATGCCGGCCATCAGCTGGTAGTGCGCGGTCGAGACGAACGGCGTGGCGACCTTCTTGCCGGCCAGGTCCTTGATGCTGTTGATGCCCGAGCCATTGCGCGCGATCAGCGCTTCGGCGTCGGCAATGTCGGCCGAGATCCAGAACAGCTTGATGTCCTGGCCCTGGCTGGCGGCAGCGGTCAGCGGGCTGGAACCGGTCTCGCCCATCTGCACGTCGCCCGAGGCCATCGCGCGGATCACGTCGCCGCCGCCGGAGAACATGCGCCAGTTGATCTTGTAGCCGGTGGCCTTCTCGACCTCGCCCGACTCCATCACGAGCCGCAGCGGCACCAGCATGTCCTGGTGCGCGAAGGTCACCTCCTTGGTCTGCGCGAAGGCCGCGCCGGCCAGCATCCAGACCGCCGCAGCGGTCACCAGCGATTTGTTCAGGGTCATCTCTCTTCTCCCATGGGTGGATGGATCGTGGCAGCCAGCGCTGCCGTGATGGCGAACGCGACTGTGCACGCAAGCGCCCGCGCCGCGAAGTACCAGCGATCTGCGTCAAACGGAGCCAGCGAGCAAGGGTTGTCCCTTGATCTGGTGCGTACCGCCACGGCCCGCACCGGTGCGGTGCGCGCCTGCATGAGTGTGCCGCAGCGCGGCGCGCTGGCATAGTCCGGGTCGGGCGCTGCTTGTACCGCGCCAGTCACTCCACAAAAGGCCATTCATGCGCAACGACGATCTCGGCAAGCTCCTTCTTCGACTCATGCTCGGCGGCCTGCTGATTTGCCACGGCATCGCCAAGCTGGTCTCGGGGCCGGCGGCGATCAAGGGCATGGTCGCGGCCGCCGGCTACCCGGCCGAGCTGGGTTACCTCGTCTACGTCGGCGAGCTGATCGCGCCGGCGCTGCTGATCATCGGCGTGTTCACCCGGCCGGCGGCGCTCGTGATCGCGATCAACATGGTGGTCGCGGTGCTGCTCGCGCACGCGAAGCATCTGTTCGCGCTGAACCCGAACTCAGGCGCATGGGCGCTGGAACTGCAGGCGTTCTTCCTGTTCACCGCGCTGGCGATCGCGCTGCTCGGGCCGGGCAGCATCCGCTTCGGCCGGCGCGGCGGCTTCTGGGCCTGATCCGACCCGCGGCTGGCGCTCAGTGCGCCGGTCGCGCCGGCGCCCGCGCCTCGCCGCGCGCCTGCGCGAGTTCGGCCACGGCCAGCCCGAGAGCGCGGATGCCGGCGGCGATCTGCCCCGCCGCGATCGACGACAGCCGCAGTCTGAAGAACGGGCACGGGTACGGCGGCTTGCCGAAGAACACGTCGCCGGGCTCGATCAGCACGCCGTGGCTGCGCGCCATCAGCGAAAGCTCGCCGGCGTCGACCCAGGCCGGCGCGCGCACCCAGATCGACGCGCCGCCCTGCGGCACGGTGAACTCGAAATCGGGCAGGTGCTCGCGCAGCGCCTGCGCGGCCAGCGCAAGCCGCTCCTGCATCGCCTGGTTGACGCGGCGCGCGTGCGACTCGTGGTGGCCGAGCGACAGGAACAGCGCATACGCGTGCTGCAGGAACGCGCTCGGGTGCCGCACCATCGCGTGGCGGATCACCCGCAGTTCCTTGATCAGCGCGCGCGGCGCGACGATGTAGCCCAGCCGCAGCACCGGCGACAGGCTCTTCGACACCGAGCCGACGTAGATCACGCGGCCGGTCTTGTCCAGGCTCTTCAGCGCTGGCATCGGCGTGCCTTCGTAGAGGTTCTCGGCCTCGTAGTCGTCCTCGATGATGACGAAATCCTGCAACTCGGCCTTGCGCAGCAGCCACTGGCGGCGCTCCAGGCTCAAGGTCGCGGTCGTCGGGCTCTGGTGCGAGGGCGTGACGAACAGGTAGTCGACGGCCGGCAGCGCGTCGATGACGAGCCCCTCGTCGTCGACCGCGACCTCGACCCACTTCGGCTTGCGCAGCGCGAAGCTGTTGCGCGCGTGCGGGTGGCCGGGCTCTTCGAGCCCGACGCGCTGGTTCTCGTCGAACAGCGCATCGGCGAGCAGGTAGTAGGCGTGCTGCGCGCCGACGGTGACGATGATTTCCTCTTTCAGCGCGAACACGCCGCGCTTGGGCAACAGGCGGGTGCGGATCTGCTCGATCAGGTCGGGCACGTCGTCGGTTTCGAAGTCGGGTGTCCAGTGCGGCAGCTGCGAGCGCGCGAGGCTGCGCGCGCAGCACTCGCGAAAGTCTTCGGTCGGGAACAGTTGCGGGTCGTAGGTGCCATAGACGAACGGGTACGGGTAGTCGCGCCAGCGGTCGGGTTTCGACAGCGTCGGCCGGTCGACCAGCGAGCGCAGCACGCGCCGATGCCAGACCGGCGCGCTGCCCGACTGGCCGCTCACGCCGGTCAGCGGCTCGGCCTGCGCGGCCGACAGCGGTTTCGCGTCTTTCGCGACGAACACGCCACTGCGCGGCCGCGCCTCGAGAAAGCCTTCGTCCATCAGCTGCAGGTAGGCCGAGGTCACGGTGTTGCGGCTCATGCCGAGCACGGTGGCGAGCTCGCGCGACGACGGCAGCGCCGCACCGGCGCCGAGCCGCCCGTCGAGGATCGCCTGCACCACCGCGAGGCGCAAACGCCCCTGCAACGGCAGCGCGGGTTGCTCGGGCAACTGGAACAGCGTCGCCCATTGGGCGGTGGGACGTGAGGTGGCCATGATGGGTGCGAGTCTAGGGCAGAGGGCCGGGCCGCCATGGGCCACGAAGAGGCCCACTTCGTGGCCCTCGGCCGGCCCGCATCCCCGCGGGGGATCGGCCGACGTACCCGTCGGCCGAGGGGTTGTCATCCCGGGCTGGCGCGGCCGAATCCGGGCAACTGGCCCTATCGCAGCGGCGGGCCTTTCTCTACGCTCGACCGCATCAAACACCGAGGTACATCCATGAGCGCCACCGCACCCGTCACGACCGCCACGCTGGAGGCCTTCAGCGCCGCCTGGAACGCCCACGACATCGACGCCCTGATGGGCTTCATGAGCGAGGACTGCGTGTTCCAGACCGCCGCCGGCCCCGACGCGTGCGGCACGCGCATCGAAGGCCTTGATGCCGTGCGCAAGGCCTTCGCCGCCGCGTGGCAGGCCGTGCCCGATGCCCAGTGGGAGAACGGCCAGCATTTCGTCAGCGGCGATTTCGGCACCTCGCAATGGACCTTCACCGGCACCGCCGCCGACGGCAGCCGCATCGAGACCGACGGCATCGACGTGTTCACGTTCAAGGGCGGCAAGATCGCGCTGAAGAACGTGTTCCGCAAGGCGCGGCCGAACATTCCCGCGGCGAAGTAGGCGGGAGCGCGCGCATGGCCATCGCATCGCCCCTGCAGTTCACCGGCGCCGCGTTGCCGGCCGAGAAGCGCTATGACCCGCAATACGACCCGCTGGTCGCGCCGAACCCCGGCAGCGGCCGCGCGTACGCGCCGACGTACTGGGTCGCGAGCGCCGGCACGCCGCCCGACGACGACGGCCCGATCACGCACGACATCGATGCCGATGTCGTCATCATCGGCTCGGGCTCGACCGGCATCTCGACCGCGCTGTACCTCGCACAGGAGCACGGCATCAAGGCGCTCGTGCTGGAAGCGAACCAGACCTCGTGGGGTTGTTCGAGCCGCAGCGGCGGCCAGGGCCAGAACGCCAGCGGCCGGCTGAAGCGCTCGCAATGGATCGAGCGCTGGGGTCTGGACGTGGCCAGACAACTCGACACCGAAATCCGCACCGGCTTCGAGAATTTCAAGCAGCTGACGCGCGAGATCGAGTGCGACGCCTTCGACGGCGGCCACCTCTACCTCGCCCATCGCCCCGAGAAGTTCGACTACCTGCGCGCCGAATCGCGCGTGATGAACGAGACCTTCGGCTACGCGACGCGCATGCTCAGCGCCGCGGAGATTCGCCGCGACTACTGCGACGAGCGCGAAAACGCCGGCGGCCTGCTCGAAGCCGAAGGCGTCGGCATCCACCCGCTGAAGTTCACGTTCGGGCTGATCCGCAAAGCCCGCGCGCTCGGCGCCAAGATTCACCCGGCGAGTCCGGTGCAGGGCTGGCAGACGATCGCCGGCGTGCACCATTTGCGCACACCCGGCGGCACGGTGCGCGCGAAGCGCGTCGCGGTCTGCACCGGTGGCTACACCGGGCAGGCGCTGAACCCGCTGCTGAAGAACAAGATCATGCCGATTCTGTCGAACAACTGCGTGACGCGGCTGTTGACCGATGCCGAGCTGGCGGCGTGCAGCTTCAAGTCGGAGACCTTCCTGACCGACACGCGCACACTGCGCTTTTACTACCGGCTGCTGAAAGACGCCGACGGGCATCGCCTGCAAATCGGCAGCCGCAGCGCGGTCGCCGGCGCCGATGCCGAAGACCCGGTCCACCTGAAGCTGCTGACCGACGCGATCGCGCGCAAGTTCCCGCCGCTCGCCGGCATCCCGATCGAGTACTCGTGGTGGGGCTGGGTCGACGTGAGCCACGACATGATGCCGCACATCACGCGGCCCGATCCGCAGCAAGCGGTCTGGTACGCGGTCGGCTACGGCGGCAACGGCGTGTCGTTCTCGACCTGGGCCGGCAAGCGCCTGGCGCAGCGCGTGGCCGGCAAGGACGCCGGGCAGGACGTGTTCAAGCTGCCGATCTACGCCTCACCGCTGCCGTACCCGAACGTGTTCGGCCTCGTCGAGTCGCAGGCGTTCGCGCCGTTCCGCCGCTTTGGCCAGCGCTTTCTCTACAAGTGGTACTGGCTGCGCGACGAGAAGTTGTAGGGTGAGGTGCACGTCGGCCGCGCTGGCCCCATCGAAAAGTCGGCTCTGGCCCCATGGTTCGGCATGTCGCTTGCGTGTTTACTTCGTTGACAGTGTTTGCCGAATCGCCGATCGTGCGGCGTGTACTTCTGGAGTCTTTCGATGCTGAGTTTCGTTTTCAATCGCCGCCGCCTGCTCGCGACCACCCTGATCGCCGCGGCTGCTTCCAGTGTGACGCTGCCCGCCTCCGCGCAGGAGCAACCGAAACGTGGCGGCACGCTCGTGATCGGCAGCACGCAGGTGCCGCGGCATCTGAACGGCGGCGTGCAGTCGGGCATCGCGACCGCGGTGCCGTCGACCCAGGTGTTCGCGAGCCCGCTGCGCTTCGACGACAAGTGGAACGCGCAGCCCTACCTCGCTGAAACCTGGAAGCTCGCCGACGACGGCAAGAGCCTCACCTTGAATCTGCGCAAGAACGCGGTGTTCCACGACGGCAAGCCCGTGACCTCGGCCGACGTCGCGTTCTCGATCATGGCGATCAAGGCGAACCACCCGTTCCAGACCATGCTCGGGCCGGTCGAGAAGGTCGACACGCCCGACCCGTACACCGCGATCATCCGCATGAGCACGCCGCACCCCGCGATCGTGCTGGCGATGAGCCCGGCGCTTTGCCCGATCCTGCCGAAGCACATCTACGGTGATGGGCAAGACCTGAAGACCCACCCGCGCAACGGCACCGACGTGGTCGGCTCCGGCCCGTTCAAGGTGACCGAGTTCAAGCCGAGCCAGCGCATCGTGCTGGAACGCTTCGACAAGTTCTTCCTGCCGAACAAGCCCTACCTCGACAAGGTGATCCTGACGATCTCGCCCGATGCGGCCAGCCTGATCCTCGGCCTGGAGCGCGGCGACATTCAGATGCTGCCGTTCGTGACGCTGCCGACCGACCTGAAGCGCTTGGCGGCCGACAAGAACGTGACGCTCACGCCCAAGGGCTACGAGGGCATCGGCCCGCTGAACTGGCTCGCGTTCAACACCGCGAAGAAGCCGCTCAACGACGTGAACGTGCGCAAGGCGATCGCGAGCTCGATCGACAAGAACTTCATCGCCAAGGCGCTGATGGGCGGCTTCGCGGTGCCGGCCGACGGCCCGATCGTCGCGACCAGCCCGTTCGCGGTGCCCGATCTCGTCAAGTACCCGCTCGACCTGAAGAAGGCCGGCGAGATGCTCGACGCGGCCGGCTACAAGGCCGGTGCCGGTGGCGAGCGCATGAAGCTGACGATCGACTACCTGCCCGGCGCCGACGACCAGCAGAAGAACGTCGCCGAGTACATCCGCGGCCAGTTGAAGAAGGTCGGCATCACGGTCGAGGTGCGCGCGTCGGCCGACTTCCCGTCGTGGGCGAAGCGGCTTGCCTCGCACGACTTCGATCTGTCGATGGACCTGGTCTTCAACTGGGGCGACCCGGTGATTGGTGTCGCGCGCACGTATCTGTCGACCAACATCAAGCCGATCATCTGGACCAACACCCAGTCGTACAACAACCCGAAGGTCGATGAGCTGCTCAACACGGCGGGCGGCATCCTCGACCCGGTCAAGCGCAAGGCCTACTACGCGGCCTTCCAGAAGATCGTGACCGACGAACTGCCGATCGACTTCATCAACGTGGTGCCGTACCACACGGTGGCCAGCAAGAAAGTCGGCAACGTGCCGATGACGATCTGGGGTCCGATGTCGCCGTACGACGAGGTCTACATCAAGTAAGCCAGCCGGGCTCCTGAAGCCAGCCGCTGAGCTGGCGCATGAACACGCAGGGGTCGCCGTCGGTCGCGCAGCAGCCCGGCGCGACCGGGCGGTAGCGGGCGCGGTGCAACGGCCGCCCGAGTTTTCGAGCGGGCCGCACCACCGACACCCCGCCGGCGACGCCGCCGGACGCGGTCGCGAACACACTTGCGACCGGCGCGGCCAGCAGATGCAGATCACCCTCGAACACCGTGCCGGCCACGCGCAGGTCTTTGAGACGATCCGCACCCAACTCGAAGGGATCGTCCTCCAGCACGGTGAAATCGGCCTTCTTGCCGGCCGCGATCGAACCGATTTCGTGGTCCATGTGCAGACCGAAGGCGGCGTCGATCGTGATGCCCCGCAGCGCCTGATCAAGCGTCAGGCACTCTTCGGGTGAGACGACCCGGCCCGACTTGGTGGCACGCGTCGCGGCGCACCACGCCAGCAGCAGCGGCTCGGTCGGCGCCATCATGAAATCGGAATGGAACGACACGCGCAGACCGTTGCGCAGCATCGAGCCGGCGCGCACGATCTGCGCGGCGCGCTCGGGCCCGAGCCCGAGCGTCGCGTAGCCATCCGCCAGCGCGTGGATGTAGTACGGGTTCACCGACGCATGCGCGCCGAAGGCAGCCATGCGGCGCGACTGCGCGTTGGTGTGGAAGCCGACGTGGTGCAGCATGAAGCGGTGGTCGAAGCGCGGCTTGCGCTGTTGCGCGGCGGCCAGCGCGGCGAGCACCGAGTCCATGCCGGCATCGCCGTTCACATGCACGTGGATCTGGTAGCCGGCATCCCAGAAGACCTCGACGCCGCGAGCCAGCACCTCGGGCGCCATCAGCCATTCACCGTGGTGGCCATCGATGTAGCCGGGCGGGTTCATCTGCATCAGCTGCGAAAACATCGCACCGTCGGCGAACAGCTTCACGGCCTTGCTGAAGCGCACGCGCCGGCTCTGGCGCGTGGCGATGGCCTCGATCGCTTGCAGGCCCTGGTCGAACGGCGGGCATTCGGTCGGCGCGCCCATCACCTTGCGGCCCACGGCACGGTTCGAGAAGCCGCGCGCGTCGGCGATGTTGACGATGCGCAACGGCCGCGCCGGCTGCTCGATGCAGGCGTCGAGCGCGGCGAACTCGTACTCGGGGTCGAGCGCACCGAACAGCATGTCGCCGGCGGTCGTGATACCGCCCTGGTGCATCAATTCGGCGGTGATGTTCAGCCCGCGGTGGTACCACGCGGGGCGCATGAAGTAAGGCATCAGGCCGGCCACGACGAGCTTGTTGCCGGTCTCGAAGAAGTGGCCCTCGGCAAGGTTGATCTGCGGGTGTGCGCCGATCTTCTCCTGCGTGATGCCGAGCTTGGCGATGGCCGCGCTGTTCATGTAGGTCTCGTGGAACGACCGCTGCCACAGGATCACCGGCCGGTCCGGGCACAGCGCATCGAGTTCGTCGCGGCACCAGCGGCCGTGTTCCGAGGGCTGGTAGCCGAAGCTGATGAACCAGTCGCTCTTGTCCGGCTTGGCAGCCAAGCGCTCGATCAGCAGCTCGCGGTAGCGCTCGGGCGTGTTCGCGGCCGGCGCGATGCGCCCGCCTTCCATGCGCCACGGCTCGGGCGCGATGATCTCCATCGGCGTCAGCAGCGCCCCCAGAAACGGGTGCAGGTGGTTGTCGATGAAACCGGGCAACAGCACCTTGTCCTTGAGGCGCTCGTCGACGATCACCTCGCGGCCCTCGCGCCACGGCGCCATCGAAGCCAGGTCACCGACCGCGACGATGCGGTCGTCGATCACGCCGACGGCGGTCGCCAGCGGCAGCGATTCGTCCATCGTGTGGATGCGCCGCGCGGTATAGATGCGCAGCGTGCCGGGCCGGGGGCTGATACGGGTCGCGGTGGTGCTGGTCATGGGGGTCCTCAGAGTCTCGTGCGTTCGTGCTTCGGGTCGTACCAGGGGCCGAGTCGGGCCTGGGCGGCAACACGCCGGTCGCCGACACCGATCTCGAAACGGGTGGCCGCGAGCAGCTCGGCCGTGATCGGCTCGTCGAACTTCACGTAGCCCATGCCGAGCGAAGCGTCGACGCGGTGCCCGTACATGCCGGAGGTGATCAGGCCCACGGCGCGGCCGTCGGCGAAGATCGGCTCTTCGTGTATCAGCAGTTCGTTCGCGTCCGCGAGCTTGAACTGCACCAGGCGTTTGTGCGACGTGCCGCGTTCCTTCTGCGCCAGCACGGCCTCGCGGCCGATGAAGCCGCCGGGCTTGTCCCAGGCGCAGGTGAAGCTCAGGCCGGCGTCCACCGGCGAGTCCTCGATGCCCACGTCGTGGCCCCAGTGGCGGTAGCCCTTTTCTGTGCGGCAGGCATTCAGCGCGTGGAAGCCGGCGAGCTTGAGCCCGTGCGCGGCGCCGGCCTGCATCAGGCGTTCGAACACATGCAGGGCGAATTCGGCCGGGATGTAGAGCTCCCAGCCGAGCTCGCCGACATAGGTGATGCGGCTCGCGCGCACGATGGCGTAGCCGATCTCGATCTCCTTCGAGGTACCGAACGGGAACGCCTCGTTGCCCAGATCCTCGCCGCTCAGCTCGGCGAGCAGGGCGCGCGAATTCGGCCCCATCAGCCCGAGCATCGGCAGGCCCGAAGTCACGTCGGTGACGGTGCAGAACGCGTCCGCCGGGATGTGCTCGTTCAGGTAAGCCAGATCGCGCAGGTGCGACGACACCGAGGTCACGATCATGAAGCGGTCGGCCTCCAGACGCGTCACCGTCAGGTCGGCCTCGATGCCGCCTTTCGGGTTCAGCCACTGCGTGTAGACGATGCGCCCGGGCGCCACGTCGACGTTCGCGGTGCCGATGCGGTTCAGCACCGCGCAGGCGTCGCGCCCCTGCACGATGAACTTGGCCATCGACGATTGGTCGAACAGCGCGACCGCATCGCGTGCCGCGCGGCATTCGGCGGCGGTGTTCTCGAACCAGTTCTGGTGCCCGAATGCGTACTCGCAGGCCGGCGTCGAACCCGGCTCACCATACCAATTGGCACGCTCCCAGCCGTTCAGCTCGCCCATGCAGGCGCCTTGCGCAAGAAGCCGGTCGTGAAACACCGTGCGGCGCGCGCCGCGCGCGGTCTCGACCTGCCGGAACGGCCAGTGCATCGCGAACAGCAGGCCCAGGCTCTCGGCGGTTCGGTCCTTCAGATAGGCGCGCGTGCCCTGGCAGGGGTGCATGCGCCGCACTTCCATACCCGGCAGGTCGATCGGCACCTGGCGGTCCCGAATCCACTCGGCCAGCACCTTGCCGGCGCCACCCGAACTCTGGATGCCGATCGAGTTGAAGCCGCAGGCCACGAACAGGTCGCGCACCTCGGCGGTCTCGCCGAGCAGATAGCGGTCGTCCGGCGTGAAACTCTCGGGGCCGTTGAACCAGGTCGCGATGCCGGTCGTCTGCAGAGCGGGAACCCGCTCCATCGCCTTCGCCAACACCGGCTCGAAGTGGTCGAAGTCGCCGGGCAATTCGTCGAAGCAGAAATCCTTCGGGATGCCGTCCAGCGCCCACGGCTTGGCCACCGGCTCGAAGGCCCCGAGCAGCAGCTTGCCTGCGTCCTCCTTGTAGTAGGCCCACTCGTCGGGCACGCGCAGCACCGGCAGGTTCTTCGGCACCCCGGCCATCGCCTCGGTGACGATGTAGAAGTGCTCGGCTGCCTGCAGCGCCAGCCGGATACCGAGCTTGCGCGCGAGCCAGCCGCTCCACATGCCCGCGGCAAGCACCACCGTGCCGGCGCGCAATTCGGCTTCCACACCATCGTGGATCAGCTTCACGCCGACCGCGCGGCCGCTCTCGACCACGATGTCGAGCACCTCGGTGTTCTCGAAGATGCGCGCTCCGCCGAGCCTGGCACCCTTCGCATAGGCCATCGTCGTGTCGACCGGATTCGTCTGGCCGTCGTTGGGCGTCCACAGCCCGCCGACCACACCCTTGCCGGACAGCAGCGGGTACTTCGCCAGGATGTCGGACGGCGTCAGGAACTCGACCTCGACGCCGAACGCGCGCCCCATCGCGCCGGTGCGCTTGAACTCCTCGAAACGCGCGTCGGTCAACGCCACCGCGATCGAGCCGTTCTGCTTGAAACCGGTGGCCTGGCCGGTCTCGGCCTCCAGCGTGGTGAGCAGTTCGGACGTGTACTTGGCGAGCTCGGTCAGCGTGCGCGTCGCGCGCAGTTGCGGCACCAGCCCGGCGGCATGCCAGGTCGTGCCGCAAGTGAGCTGGCGCCGCTCGAGCAGCACGACGTCGCGAATGCCCAGCTTGGTCAGGTGGTAGGCGATCGAGCAGCCGATGATGCCGCCGCCGATGATGACGACATCGGCCTTCGTGGGAGGATGGGTCATGACACTCGGGGGGTTGCCGGCGCTGGAAATCATGTGCCGACGTTACGACGCGCTCGTGCATCGGCCTTGCTGAGGACCGCCGCAAGATTGCCGAATACCGCCATCGCGCAAAGCGCCTCAGCGACTTCGATCGCGCAGCAGCGGCCGGTGCTTGGCGTCGCTTCGGTTCGCCCCGGGCGACTCCCCGTACTGATCCCGGTAGGCCCGGCAGAAGTGCGCGAGCGATTCGAAGCCCACCGCCACCGAGGCCTCGGTGACGCTGATGGCGGTGTAGCGCAGCAGGCCGCGCGCGTGCTCCAGCCGCAGGCGGCGGTGGTAGCGACTCGGCCCCTCGCCGAGGATCTGCGCGAACAGGCGCAGCAGCTGGCGCGTCGACAAGCCGACATGCTCGGCCAGCTCCGGCACGCCGATGGCACGCTCGGGCGTGGCCTCCAGCCACTGCATTGCCCTCGCCAGCGCCGGGTGGTGGATGCGATTGCGCGTGGCCAGCGTGCTGCGCTGTGCGGCATCGCCGGGGCGGATACGCTCGTGCAGGCAGTGCTCGGCGACGCGGTTCGCGAGGTCGGCACCGTGGTCGATCGCGATCGCGCTGAGCATCATGTCGATCGCCGCGGTGCCGCCGGCGCAGGTCAGCCGCCGCGCGCCGATCTCGAACAGCGTCTGCGCCACGACGATCTTCGGGAAGCGCTCGCGAAAGGCCTCGACCACCTCCCAGTGCATCGTGACGCGGCAACCATCGAGCAGGCCGGCGCGCGCGAGCAGGAAGCAGCCGGTGTCGAGCGCGCCGAGCGAGGCGCCGGCCGTGTTCATGCGCTGCAGCCAGCGGCGCAGTTCGCGTGAGTAGAAGCGCTCGGGCTGGATGTCGGCACACAGGATCACCGTGCCGAGTTCATCCACATCGTGGATCGAGGCGTGCGGCTGGATCGCAATGCCGTTGTCGTCGACCACCGCCGCGCCGTCGAGCGACAGGAGTTGCCATGTGTAGGGCGTGTCCAGATAGCGGTTGGCGATGCGCAGCGGCTCGATCGCCGAGGCCAGCGCCATCACCGCGAACTGCGGCACCAGCACGAAACCGATCGGGCCGGGCAACAGGGGGGCGGCGTGCGGTGCGGGGGCGGAAGGCATTGCGGCCGAATATGCCGGCGATGGCGACAATCGTCAACTCGATGGCATGGTTTGAATGGATGCGGCGCGACATCGCCAACAGAATCGCGGCGTATCCAATGCTCGCCCGCCCCGCCTACCGGAGCCCAATGTGCCCGATCCCTTCGTCATCACCCTCTCGTGCCCTGATCGCGTGGGCATTGTTCACGCGGTCACCGGCTTTCTGGCCGAGCGCGGCGCCAACATCACCGAAGCAGCGCAGTTCAACGATGCGAGCACCGGCCTGTTCTTCATGCGCGTGCGCTTC
Source organism: Pseudomonadota bacterium (assembly GCA_040389925.1). GTDB lineage: Bacteria > Pseudomonadota > Gammaproteobacteria > Burkholderiales > Burkholderiaceae_C > LMDS01. Next base: position 16,507 of record JAZJZJ010000157.1, on the reverse strand, counting down.
GACGTCAGCGACACATCGCTGCAGACCCTGCGCGAATCGTTCGCCGATCTGTCCGACGGCTTCGGGATGCGGTGGGGCCTGTTCAGCGCGGCCGATCGCCTGCCCGCCGTCATCATGGTCTCGAAGCTCGGCCACTGCCTGAACGACCTCCTGTTCCGCCACCGCAACCATGCACTGCCGCTGGACATCCGGGCGATCGTCTCGAACCACCGCGACTTCTATCAGCTGGCCGCGTCGTACGACATCCCGTTCCACCACCTGCCCGTCACGCCCGACACCAAGGATTGGGCCGAGTCGAGGCTGCTGGAGATCGTGGCCCAGGAGAAAGCCGAACTGGTCGTGCTGGCGCGCTACATGCAAGTGCTGTCGAACAGCCTGTGCCGAGAGCTCGAGGGCCGGGCCATCAACATCCACCATTCGTTCCTGCCCAGCTTCAAGGGCGCGAAGCCCTACCAGCAGGCCTTCGACCGCGGCGTGAAGCTGATCGGCGCGACGGCGCACTACGTCACCGGCGAACTCGACGAGGGCCCGATCATCGAACAGGACATTGCGCGGGCCGACCACGCGATGACCCCGGCCCAGCTGACCGGCATGGGTCGCGACATCGAAAGCGCTGTGCTTGCGCGTGCCGTGGTCTGGCACGCCGAGCGCCGGGTGTTGACCAACGGTCACAAGACGGTGGTCTTCAAGTGAACTTTCTGCAACGGAGGAGCCCATGACTTCAGCTGTCATTTCACCGGTCACCGAGACCACGCTGGCCGCTTTCAGTGCGGCCTGGAACGCGCACGACATCGACGCGCTGATGTCGTTCATGCACGACGACTGCGAGTTCCTGACGCCCGCCGGCCCGGATGCCTGCGGCACGCGCCATGTCGGGCGCGACGCGGTGCGGCGCGCGTTCGAGGGCGTCTGGCAGGCGATGCCCGATGCGCACTGGCACAACGGCCGCTACATCGTCCAGGGCGACCTCGCCTTTTCGCTCTGGACCTTCACCGGCACCACCGCCGACGGTGCCCGCACCGAGGTCGATGGTGTCGATGTCTTCACGCTGAAGAACGGCAAGATCCAGACCAAGAACGCCTTTCGCAAAACCCGCCCCACCCGGAGTTCCTCATGATCAAGCACCTGATTCGCCGCGCCGCGCTCGCCACCGTGATGATGGGCGCCGCCGCGCTGCCGCTGTCATCTCTCGCGCAGGAGGTCAAGCGCGGCGGCACGCTGGTGGTCGGCGCCGGCCAAGCGCCGCGCCACCTCAACGGGGCCGTGCAGTCCGGCGCCGCGACCGCACTCCCATCGACCCAGTTGTTCGCGAGCCCGCTGCGCTTCGACGACAAGTGGAACGCGCAGCCCTACCTCGCTGAAACCTGGAAGCTCGCCGACGACGGCAAGAGCCTCACCTTGAATCTGCGCAAGAACGCGGTGTTCCACGACGGCAAGCCCGTGACCTCGGCCGACGTCGCGTTCTCGATCATGGCGATCAAGGCGAACCACCCGTTCCAGACCATGCTCGGGCCGGTCGAGAAGGTCGACACGCCCGACCCGTACACCGCGATCATCCGCATGAGCACGCCGCACCCCGCGATCGTGCTGGCGATGAGCCCGGCGCTGTGCCCGATCCTGCCCAAGCACATCTACGGTGACGGGCAAGACCTGAAGATCCATTCGCGCAACTCGAAGGACGTGGTGGGCTCCGGGCCCTTCAAGCTGGTCGAGTTCACGGCCGGCCAGCGCATCGTGATGGAGCGCTTCGACAAGTTCTTCCTGGCGGGGCGCCCCTCCCTCGACAAGCTCATCATCAGCATCAACCCCGATCCCGCCAGCCTGATGCTCGGCCTGGAGCGCGGTGACCTGCAGATGGTCGGCTTCGTCAGCACACCCACCGACCTGCAGCGTGTCGCGAAGGATCCGCAGATCAACACCACGGCGAAGGGCTACGAAGGCATCGGCTCGATGAACTGGCTGGCCTTCAACCTGGAGCGCAAGCCGATGTCCGACCTCGCGGTGCGCAAGGCCATCGCCACCGCGATCGACAAGAAGTTCATCCTGAAGGCCTTGATGGGTAGCTACAGTTTCCCGGCCGACGGGCCGATCGCCAGCGGCAGCCCGTTCGCCGTGGGGGACGTTGTCCGGTACCCCTTCGACCTGAAGAAGGCCGCCGCGATGCTCGACGCCGCCGGCTACAAGGCAGACGTGAACGGCGAGCGGTTCAAGCTCACGATCGACTACTTCCCGGGCTCCGACACGCAGCAGAAGACGGTGGCCGAGTACCTGCGATCGCAGTTGAAGAAGGTCGGCATCGTGCTGGACGTTCGCACCTCGGCGGACTTTCCGGCTTGGGCCAAGCGCATGGCGATGCACGACTTCGACATGTCGATGGACGGAAGCTTCAACTGGGGCGACCCGGTGATCGGCGTGCACCGCACCTACCTGTCGACCAACATCCGGCCGATCGTGTGGACCAACACGCAGTCGTACCGCAACCCGAAGGTCGATGAACTCCTGAACGAAGCGGGCGCCACCCTCGACCCGACCAAGCGCAAGGCTTACTACGCCGCCTTCCAGAAGATCGTGACCGACGAATTGCCGGTCTACACCATCGACCAGGTCGGCTACTACACGCTCAGCAACAAGCGCGTCGGCAACGTGCCGGCCAGCATCTGGGGCATGTTGTCGCCATTCGACGAGGTGACCCTGAAATAGGGCACACGGCGCTGCGGCCGCACCCCGATTGTGCGGACCGCGCGCAAACCCTGACACACTGGCCCCACAACCATTTCAGCGCTGGCACTGGGGCGGGCTGACGGTTGTTTGTTAGGCTCTGGGCACCGGTCATGCGCTGCATGTCCACTACCCGCCTTGCCTCCGCGCCACCATGAAACTTGCCCGTGCCGTGCTCTACCGCCTGCTCCAGGGCTTGGCCTTGGTGCTCGCGGTCGTGGTGCTCAACTTCGTGCTGGTGCACGCGGCGCCGGGCGACCCGGTCGAGACGATCGCCGGCGCCAGCGGCGGCATGAGCCCCGAGCTGATGGCGCAGTTGCGCACCCAGTACGGCCTCGACAAGCCGTTGCCGGTGCAACTCGGCGTCTACCTCGGCAAGGTGTTCAGCGGCGACCTCGGCTATTCGTACTTCTTCAACCTGCCGGTCACCTCGATGATCGCCGAGCGCGTGCCGGCGACGCTGCTGCTCGTGATCAGCTCGGTGCTGCTCGCGTTCGTGGTCGGCACGACGCTGGGCGTGCTGTCGTCGCGCAAGCCGAACGGGCTGCTGTCGCAGTTCATCACGGTGCTGAGCATGGTCGGCTTCGCAGCGCCGGTGTTCTGGATGGGCATCATGCTGGTGATCCTGTTCGCCAGCGTGCTCCCGATTCTGCCGGTCTCGGGCATGCGCTCGGTCGATTCGAGCGCGGGTGCCGGGCTCAAGGACATGCTCGACGTGCTCCATCACCTCGTGCTGCCGGCGCTGACCTTGAGCCTCGTTCACCTCGCGCAATACAGCCGCCTGTCACGCTCGTCGATGCTCGACGTGCTCGGCTCCGATTTCATCCGCACCGCGCGCGCGAAAGGTCTGGCCGATCGCGTCGTGATGTACAAGCACGCGCTGCGCAACGCGTTGCTGCCGGTGGTCACCGTGCTCGGCCTGCAGTTCGGCAACGTGATGGCCGGCGCGATCCTGGTCGAGACGGTCTTCAACTGGCCGGGCCTGGGCCGCCTCGCCTTCGACTCGGTGCTGCGCCGCGACTACCCGACCATCCTCGGCGTGCTGCTGTTCTCGTCGATGGTCGTGATCGTGATGAACATCCTGACCGACCTCGCCTACCGGCTGATCGACCCGCGCATCAAGGCCTCATGAATACCATCGTCGCATCTGCCGCCGCCATCGCGAAGGCGCCGCCGAAAGTCGAGCACCCGACCGTCGAAGCCTTGCGCATGTTTCTGCGCAACCCGTCGGCGATCGCCGGCATGGTGATGCTTGCCGTCGTCATCCTCGTCTCGATCGCCGGCCCGTGGTTTTATCCGGCCGACCCGTTCGAGATCAGGGCTGCACCGCTGACGCCGCCGTTCACCGAAGAGGCCTGGCTCGGCACCGACTACCTCGGCCGCGACGTGCTGACGACGCTGATCTACGGCGGCCGCGCGACGCTGCTGGTCGGCGCGGTCGCGGCGCTGCTCTCGGTCATCATCGGCATCACGCTCGGCGCGATGGCCGGCTACTACGGCGGCAAGGTCGACGCGGTGCTGATGCGCGTCACCGAGTTCTTTCAGGTGCTGCCGGCGCTGCTGTTCGCGATGGTGGTGGTGACACTGTTCTCACCCTCGCTCGTGACCGTGACGCTCGCGATCGGCATCGTCAGCTGGACCGGCACCGCACGCCTGACGCGCGCCGAGTTCATGAAGTTCCGCGGGCTCGAGTTCGTGCGCGCCGAACGTGCGATCGGCGCGAAAGACGCGCGCATCATCTGGAAGGTGATCCTGCCGAACGCGCTGCCGCCGCTGATCGTCTCGGCGACGCTGGCGATCGGCGCGGCGATTCTGTTCGAGGCCGGTCTGTCCTTCCTCGGCCTGGGCGATCCGAACCAGATGAGCTGGGGGCTGATGATCGGCTCGTCGCGGCAGTACGTGTTGTCATGCTGGTGGGCGGTGGCGTTCCCGGGTGCGGCGATCTTCCTGACGGTGCTCGCGGTCAGCCTGATCGGCGATGGCCTCAACGACGCGTTGAATCCGAAGCTGAGGGAGCGGTGATGAGCAACCCTCTGCTGAAAGTCGAAGACCTGCGGGTCGAGTTCAAGACGCGCCGCGGCAAGGCGCTGGTGCTGAACGGTGTCGACTTCGAGATCCGCAGCGGCGAGACGCTGTGCGTCGTCGGCGAATCGGGCTGCGGCAAGAGCATGACGGCGCTGGCGCTGCTGCGCTTGATCCCCTCGCCGCCCGGCCGCATCAGCTCGGGCCGCGTGATGTTCCAGGGCGAAGACCTCGTTAGCGCGAGCATCGAGCGCATGCGCGAGGTGCGGGGCAACCGCATTTCGATGATCTTCCAGGAACCGATGACCTCGCTGAACCCGGTGCTGACGGTCGGCGACCAGATCGGCGAATCGCTGCGCCTGCATGCCGGACTCGACGCGAACGCGGCGCGTGCCCGTGCGATCGAAATGCTGCAGCAGGTCGGCATTCCGGCGCCGGAGAAGCGCATCGACGAGTACCCGCACCAGCTGTCGGGCGGCATGCGCCAGCGCGTGATGATCGCGATGGCGCTGGCCTGCCGGCCCGACATCCTGATCGCCGACGAACCCACCACGGCGCTCGACGTGACCGTGCAGGCGCAGATCTTCGACCTGCTGCGCGACCTGCAGCGCGAGAAAGGCACGGCCATTTTGCTGATCACACACGACATGGGCGCGGTCGCCGAGATGGCCGATCGCGTGATGGTGATGTACGCCGGCCGTGTGATCGAGCAAGGCACGGCCGCGCAGGTGCTCGGCGCACCCGGCCACCCCTACACGCGAGGCCTGATCGACTGCCTGCCCGAGCTCGGCAGCAGCACGCACGCCGCGACCGACAGCGACCGCATCGAGCTGGCCGAGATCACCGGCGTCGTGCCGTCGATCTGGGAGCTGGGCAGCGGCTGCGCCTTCCGCGAGCGTTGCCCGCATGCGATGGCGCGCTGCGCGGTCGAGGTGCCGCCGCTGTTCGCACTCGATGGCGACGGCGGCCACGGCGCGGCCTGCTGGCTGCATGCCGAAGACCGGAGGGTGGCCGCATGAACGCACCCGTGAAGAACGACGTGTTGCTGTCGGTGACCGACCTCAAGGTTCACTTCCCGCGCGCGAAGTCGGGCTGGTTCGGCAAGCACGAGGTCGTCAAGGCGGTCGACGGCGTCTCGTTCGACGTGAAGCGCGGCAGCACGCTCGCGATCGTCGGCGAATCGGGCTCGGGCAAGACGACGACCGCGCTCGCGGTGATGCGGCTTTCGCCGGTCACCGCCGGCCAGATTCAGCTCGGCGACACCGACCTGGGCGCACTCGAAGGCGAAGCGCTGCGGCTGGCGCGGCGCCGGCTGCAGATCATTTTTCAGGATCCGTTCTCGTCGCTGAACCCGCGCGAGCGTGCCGGCGCCGCGGTGCGTGCGCCGCTCGACCTGATGAATGTCGGCACGCCCGAAGAGCGCACCGCGCGCGTCGCCGAACTCTTCACCGCGGTCGGCTTGCGGCCCGAGCAGCAGCACTTGTTCCCGCACCAGTTCTCAGGCGGGCAGCGCCAGCGCATCAACATCGCGCGGGCGCTCGCGACGAATCCCGAACTGGTCGTCTGCGACGAGCCGGTGTCGGCGCTCGACATCGCGATCCGCGCGCAAATCCTGAACCTGCTCGCGCGGCTGCAGCGCGAGCTCGGCCTGACCTACCTGTTCATCTCGCACGACATGGCGGTCGTCGAGCACATCTGCGACGACATCGCGGTGATGTACCTCGGCCAGATCGTCGAGCGCGGGCCGCGCAAGGTTTTCTTCGCGAACCCGCTGCACCCGTACAGCGTCGCGCTGATGTCGGCGGTGCCGACCGTGCACGGCGGGCGCACCCGCGCGGCGCAGCGCATCAAGCTGACCGGCGACCCGCCGAGCCCGATCAACCCGCCGCCCGGTTGCCGCTTCGCCGGCCGCTGCCCGGTCGCCGAGCCGGCCTGCGCGGCCGAGCTGCCGCCGCTGCGCGAGCTCGCGCCCGGTCACTGGGTGCGCTGCCGGCGTGTCGACGTGATCGACGGCGTGGCGCGCGCACCCTTGCAACTGCCGAGCGCCTGAGCGCGCACGCACCTCATTCCCGAACTCGACATGACCACGACCGTCTACGCCGCCCGCAGGATCATCACGATGAACCCGATGCAGCCCGAGGCCACGCACGTGGCGGTGCGCGACGGGCGCATCTTGGGCGTCGGTTCGCTCGAACAGGTTTCGGCCTGGGGCGCGCACACGCTCGACGAGCGGTTCGCGGACAAGGTGCTGATGCCCGGCCTGATCGAAGGCCACTGCCACCTGAAGGAAGGCAGCATGTGGGACATGCCCTACCTCGGCTGGTTCGATCGGCGCGATCCGCAGGGCAAGGTGTGGCCCGGGCTGCGCTCGATGGACGCGGTCGTCGCGCGGCTGACCGAACTCGATGCGGACATGAAGGCGTCGGGCAAGGCGCCCACCGAGCCGCTGATCGCCTGGGGGTTCGATCCGATCTACTTCGGCGGCGAACGCATGACGGTCGAGCACCTCGACCGCGCGAGCGCCACGCGCCCGATCGTGATCGCGCACGCGAACGGCCACCTGATGAACGTCAACTCGGCGATGCTGCGGCTCGGCGAAATCACGCGCGACAATGAGGTCGAGGGCGTGGTGAAGTTCGCGGCGGGCACGCACGCAGGTGAACCGACCGGCGAGCTGCAGGAGCCGGCCGCGATGTTCCTCGTGATCCGCAAGATCGGCGACGCCGGCCTGCTCGCGCCGATGACGGTGGCCGGCGTGCGCTCGTTCGCGAAGCTCGCCTGCATGCAGGGCGTGACGACCGCGACCGACCTCGTCAACAAGCTCACCGAGTCCGACATCGCGGTGCTCGAAGAGGCACTCGGCGACGACGCCTGCGGCATCCGCATCCTGCCCGCGTTCCAGGCGTTTCACGGCACGCACGGTGCGGCGCTGGGTGCCGAGCACGTGAAGGCGCTGATCCCGCGCAACACCGACAAGCTGCGCTACGGCCTCGTCAAGATGATGCTCGACGGCTCGATCCAGGGCTTCTCGGCGCGGCTGCGCTGGCCCGGTCATTTCAACGGCGCGCCGAACGGCATCTGGGTGATGGCGCCCGCGCAGTACGAGGCCGACTTCGAGACCTACCACCGCGCCGGGCTGCTGATCCACACGCACACCAACGGCGACGAGGCGAGCGAAGCCGCGATCGATGCGATCGAGCGCGTCGTGACCCGCGCGCCCCACCCCGACCACCGCCACACCTTGCAGCACGGCCAGATGATCGATGCGCCGCTGTTCCGCCGCATGGCGAGCCTCGGCCTGTGCGCCAACCTGTTCGCGAACCACCTCTGGTACTGGGGCGACCAGCACTACGAGATGACGATGGGCCCGGACCGCGCGAACCGCCTCGACGCCTGCGCCAGCGCGCTGGCGGCTGGCGTGGCGCTCTCGATCCACTCCGACGCGCCGGTCACGCCGCTCGGGCCGCTGCATGTCGCGTGGTGCGCGGTGAACCGCGTCACGCCGAAGGGCCGCGTGCTCGGTGCCGCCGAGCGCCTGACGGTGCCGCAGGCGCTGCACGCGATCACGCTCGGCGCTGCGTGGACGCTGAAGCTCGACGCCGAAGTCGGCAGCATCGAGTGCGGCAAGCGCGCCGACTTCTGCGTGCTCGAAGACGACCCGCTCGCGGTCGACCCGGCCGCGCTGAAAGACGTGCGCGTCTGGGGCACGATGCTGTCGGGCCGGGTGTTCGCGGCGCACTGAGGCCGCCGATGAGCGCGAAGCGCCTGCCGCTGACGGTGATCGGCGGCTTTCTCGGCGCCGGCAAGACGACACTGCTGAACCGCTGGCTGCGCAACGCGGGCGGGCAACGGCTCGCGGTGCTGGTCAATGACTTCGGCGCGCTCAACATCGACGCCGAACTGATCGCCGCGAACAGCGGCGAGACCATCGCACTCAGCAATGGCTGCGTCTGCTGCCAGATCGGCGATGACCTCAGCGGCGCGCTGATCCGCGTGCTCGAGTCGGCGGAGCGCTTCGACGCGGTCGTGATCGAGGCGAGCGGTGTCTCCGACCCGTGGCGCATCGCGCAGCTCGGCCGCGCCGACCCGGGCCTCGTGCTCGACGGCGTGATCGTGCTGGTCGACGCGAGCGTCGCGCAGGCACAGTGGCGCGACCCGCTGCTGACCGACACGGTCGAGCGGCAGCTGAAGGCGGCCGATCTGATCGTCGTCAACAAGACCGACCTGATCGCGGACGATGCCCGCGCGGCCTTGCGCGCGTGGGTCGAAGCGATCGCCGGGCCGGTGCCGCAGTTCGAGACGACCGACGCAGCAGTGCCGCTCGCGATGCTCAGCGGGCTGGCGTTACCCGAGGCGGCTGCGGTGCATCAACACCACGTCGGTTGCGGTCACGATCACGCGCACGACGATTCGGATCACCACCATGCGCCCGACCACGGCGCGCAGTTCGATACCTGGTCATGCCGACCTGAGCAAGCATTCGACGCCACCGCGTTGCGCGCCTGGCTGCGCGCCACGCCCGCTGGTCTGCTGCGTCTCAAAGGCGTGCTGCGCACGACCGAGCCCGACGGCAGCACCGGCTGGTCCGAAGTCCAGTTCGCCGGCCGCCACGGCGCGCTGCGCCGCGCGAGCGCGCCGCGCGACGGCGCCGCGCTGGTCGCGATCGGCCTGCGCGGCCGCTTGCCGACCGCATCACTGAGCGGGTATTTCGAGCAGCACGCCGACCCCGGCGCGTAGCATCGGGCGATGCGCGCATCGCCCCATTCGCACCAGGCTGCACTCGAACAATACCGCCGCCGCGCGTCCGTCTACAACGTCGAACTCGCGCTGTTCGAGCCGATCCGGCGCGATGCCATCGCGCGGCTCGGCCTGAAGCCCGGCGACACGGTGATCGACGCCGGCTGCGGCACCGGCCTGAGCCTGCCGTCGCTGCGTGCGGCGGTCGGCCCGCGCGGCCGGATCGTCGGCATTGAGCAGTGCCCCGAAATGCTGGCGCAGGCGCATGAGTGCGTGCGCCAGCATCGCTGGCACAACGTGACGCTGATCGAGGCCTCGGTCGAAGACGCGCAGATCGCGTCGACGACGCACCACCGGGCCGACGCCGCGCTCTTCCACTTCACGCACGACATCCTGCGCGCGCCGCCCGCGGTCGCGAACGTACTGCGCGTGCTGCGCCCGGGGGCGAGCGTCGTCGCCTGCGGCCTCAAATGGTCGGTGCCGTGGGCCTGGCCGGTGAACCTGTTCGTGTTCGGCGCGGCGCTGCATTCGGTCAGCTCGCTCGCGGGCCTGGCGCGGCCGTGGAGCCTGCTGGCGGCGCAGGTCGACGGGTTCGAGGTCGACTCGGCCATGGCCGGCGCGGTCTTCATCGCGCGCGGCCGCGCGCGCGATGCCCCGCGCTGAATCTTCAGCCCGGCGCCGCCTGCGGCCCGCGCGGGATCAGGCGGGCGCGGCCTGCGGCCCGCGCATCAGTTTGCCCGGCAGCGCGCCGGTGCGCGCGCCGTTTTCCATGATCGTCTCGCCCGCCTTCAGGGTCGCGAGGTAGCCTTCGGCCGTCTGCACCAGGCGGCGCCCGCCGGCCGGCAGATCGAACGCGACATACGGCGGCGGCAGGCGCAGCCTGTCGAAGTCGATGATGTTGATGTCGGCGAGGTAGCCGGGTTGCAGCAGGCCGCGGTCCTTCAGGCCGTAGATCGCCGCGGTGTCGCGGGTCTGGCGTTGCACCATCAGTTCCAGCGGCAAGGTCGGCCCGCGTTTGCGGTCGCGCGCCCAGTGCGTGAGCATGTAGGTCGGCATGCTCACGTCGCAGATGTAGCCGCAATGCGCGCCGCCATCGGCCAAGCTCATCATCGTGCGCGGGTGCTGCAGTTCGGTGTGCAGCTGGCTCAGGTCGTTGTAGGCGTAGTTGAAGCTCGGGAAGTAGATGATGCCCTTGCCGTCTTCGGCCATCAGCATGTCGTAGGCCACTTCGAGCGGCGTGCGGCCGTCGCGCTGCGAGATCGCGGCGATGCTGTGTTCGGCGGCCGGCTCGTAATCGGGCTCGGCACCGAGCGCGTACATCTTGTGGAAGCTCTGGGTCAGGTACGCGAGCCGCGAATCGTGCTGCGCGGCGCCCATCAGCGCGGCCATGTCGGTGAGTTGTGCGCGCACTTCGGGCGAGCGCAGGCGCGCGAGTTTGTGTTCCCACGGCAGCGGCGCGATCTGCTGCCACAGCGGGTGCGCCATGAACGGATGGGTCGAGCCCAGCCACGCCATCAGGATGCCGGCCGGGCGGCCCGCGACCGCGCCGTACAGCGGGATGTTCGCGGCATGCGTCTCGTCGAGCGCGGCGAGCAGGCGCTTCCAGGTGTCGGGCGTCTGGTCGGTCTGCACCAACGCGAACGCGACCGGCAGGTTGTTCTCGCGCGCGAGCTGCGTCATCCACGGCAGCTCGGTCTCCATCTGGTAGTGGTTCGAGGTCATCTGGAACACGCCGTGGCCGACCTCACCGAGCGCGCGCGCGATGCCCAGGATCTCGTCGGGCGACGCGAACGTGCCCGGCGGGTACTTGCGGCCCTGGTACTTGTGGATGATCGTGCGGCTGGTCGAGAAACCGAGCGCGCCGGCGCGCATGCCTTCACGCACCAGCGCGACCATCGCGCTGATGTCGGCTGGCGTGGCTTCGTCGTGCGTGATGCCGCGCTCGCCCATCACGAAGGTGCGCAGCGCCGAATGCGGAATCTGCGCGCCCACGTCGAGCGCACGCGGCATGCGATCGAGCGCATCGAGGTACTCGGGGAAGCTCTCCCACGCCCACTTGATGCCTTCGGCGAGCACAGTGCCGGGGATGTCTTCGACGCCTTCCATCACGCTGATCAGCCAGTCGCGCTTGTCGGCATGCACCGGCGCGAAGCCGACGCCGCAATTGCCCATCACGACGCTGGTCACGCCGTGGTCGGTCGACGGGCTCAGGTACGGGTCCCACGTGACTTGGCCGTCGTAGTGCGTGTGCACGTCGACCCAGCCGGGTGTGACGAGCGCGCCGCGCGCGTCGATCTCGCGCTTGGCGCTGCCGAGCTTGCCGCCGACGGCTTTGATGCGGCCGTCGGTGATGCCGATGTCGCCGGCGGCGCGTGGCGCGCCGCTGCCGTCGACGATCGTGCCGCCGCGAATGATGGTGTCGAACATGGTTTCTCGCTTCTCTCTTCTGTCAGCGGTCAGCTCATTGATCCAGCTTGATCTTCGCGGCGCGAATCACTTCGCCCCAGCGCTCGGAGTCGCTCTTGACGATCGCCGCGAACTCGGCGCCGGCGATGCCCGACGGCTCGTTGCCCTGGGCCTCGATCAGCTTCAGCATCTCGGGCGAGCGTGCGACCTTCGCGAGCAGGTCGGAGACGCGCTTGCTGACCACCGGGTCCATGTTGCCGGGTCCGAAAATCGCCTGCCAGCCGACGATGTCCAGCCCCTTCACGCCCTGCTCGGTCAGCGTCGGCAGGTTCGGCAGCGCCGAGACGCGCGTCGGCGTCGCGCTGCCGATGCCTTTGGCCTTGCCGCCCTTGATCATCGCGACCGCACTCGCGGTGCCGTCGAAGTAGAGCTGCACATCGCCCGCGATCAGTGCGCGCGACGCGTCGGCCGTGCCCTTGTACGGCACGTGCAGCATCGAGATGCCCATGCGCATCTGCAGCAGCTCGGCGTTCAGGTGCGAGGTCGAGCCCTGCGAATACGACGCGTAGTTCAGCTTGCCCGGGTTCGCCTTCGCGTACGCGACCAGTTCGGCGACGTTGTTGAACGGCGCGCTCGGGTGCGCGACCAGCACCGTCGCCGACTTGACCATCTGCGCCAGCGGCGTGAAGTCCTTGACCGGGTCGTACGGCAGCTTCGCGTACAGGTGCGGGTTCTGCGTGTGCGTGATGACGATCGTGTACAGCAGCGTGTGGCCGTCGGCCGGCGAGCGCGCCACGTCCTGCGCGCCGATGAAGGTGCCGGCACCCGGCTTGTTGTCGACGATCACCGGTTGGCCGGCAAGCTCGTCGCTCATGATCTTGGCGATCACGCGCGCGGTCGCATCCGAGCCCGAGCCGGGCGGGAACGGCACGACGATGCGGATCGCCTTGCCCGGGATCGGCCAGACCTGTTGCGCCAGCGCCGACGAACCGAACAGTGCGGTCAGCGCGCCGAGCGCGATCGCGGCGGAAAGAATGCGGCGGCGTGCGGGAAGTGTCATCGGAGCGTCTCCATGGGTGGATTGCGCGTGTCGAATGCAAGCGCTTGCATGAAGGTTACGGCGGATCGCCGCCGCTGTCAATTTCAGCGCGACCGGCGCGCGCTCGCCGCCAACGCGCGGTCGACGAATGCCATCGCCACCGCGCCGACGCTGGCGCTGCCGCGCGTCTCGTGCAGCGCCGGCGCCGCGGCCGGGTAAAAGTGATCGTGGCCCGGCACCGTCGCGCACTCGCACGGCGCGCCGAGCGCACGCAGCGCCTCGGCCATCGCCGGTGTCGCCGCGCGGATGTAGTCGAGGTCGCGCTCGGCGCGCACCAGCAGCACGGCGGGCCGCGGCCCGAGCGGCAGGCGCCCGGCGTGCACGGCCAGATCGATCGGGTCGATGTAGCCCGAGAGCGACACCACTGCGGCGCAGCGCACTTGCTCGGCGAAGGCGGCGTTCAGCGCCGTGCGCGCACCGGCCGAGAAGCCGCCGAGCACCAAGCGATCCGGGTCGAGGTGCCACTCGGCGGCCTGCGCGATCACGAAGCGCGCGGCCATCGCCATGTCGTCGCTGGCCGCCTCGATGCCGCGCCACAGCATTTCGTCGGTCGCGGGCGGCAGGCCCATCAGCGCGCGCACATGGTCGACCCGCGAGCGCGGGATGCGGCGCGGGTCGAACAGCACCGGCGTGTCGCCGGGCACCGGATCTTCGGGCACGAGCCGGTAGTCGATCGCGCAGGCCACGAAACCGCGCGCCGCGAACGCGCGGCAGTAGTCGGCGATCGCGGTGTTGCCGCCTTCGAACGCATCGTTGTCGCGCTGGCCGCGGTGGAACGCACCACCGAACGCGAGCACGATCACCGGGTGCGGCGGCGCGCCCGCGCTGTGCGGCGGCCGGTACAGATCGAGCTTCAACTCGCGCTCGACCGGTCGGCTGCCGAAGCCCACGCCGGCACGGCCGTAGACGATGCCGCGGGTGACACCGACCTCCGCGTCGGTCGCGAACTCGCTCGGATGCATCGTGCTCATGGCCGGCTCAGTCGATGGTCGCGCCCGAATCGTGCGCGACCTTGGCCCAGGTGCGCACGTCGTCGCCGAACTGACGCGCCCATTGCGCCGAACTCGTCGGCGGCTCGATCGCGATCGAGCCGTTGTCGCGCAGCAGCGTCTGCATGTCAGCGCGCGCCATCACCTTGTTGGCAGCGGCATTGAGCCGCTGCGTCACCTCGGGCGGCAAGCCGGCCGGGCCGAACACGGCATACCAGCCGACGCTGTCGAACGCGACGCCCGATTGCGACAGCGTCGGCACCTCGGGCAACGCCGCCGCGCGCTTCGGGCCGGTGATCGCGAGCGCCTTGAGGCGGCCGGCTTTCAGCAGCGGCGTCATCGAGACCACGTCCATGATCGCGAAGCTGATCTGGCCCGAGAGGATGTCGGGCAGCGCGGCCTGGCCGCCCTTGTACGGCACGTGCGTGATGCGCGTGCCGGTCAGCAGCTTCATGCTCTCGCCGACCAAGTGCGGCGGCGAACCGTTGCCGAAGGTCGCGTAAGTCATGCGATCGGGTTCCTTGCGGGCCTGCGCAATCACGTCGCTCACGCTGTTCAGCGGCGAGTCGGTGCGGGTCACCAGCAGCAGCGGCACGGTCGCGATCTGCGTGACCGGCGTGAAGTCTTTCACCGGGTCGAAGCTGAGCTTCTTGAACATCGCCGGCGCGATCGCGAACGGCGCGGCAGTCAGCAGCAGCGTGTAGCCGTCGGGCGGCGCCTTGGCGACCGCGTCGGCGCCGATGTTGCCGCTGGCGCCCGCCTTGTTGTCGACGACCACCATCTGGCCGAGCTCGCCGCGCAGGTGCTCGGCGAAGCGGCGCGCCACGATGTCGGTGCCGCCGCCGGGCGGGAACGGCACGACGAGGCGGATCGGCTGTTTGCCCGGCCAGGTCTGCGCATGGATCGGCAGCGCCGCAGCGATCAGGGCCAGCAGCGCCGCAGCGCGGGCAATCGTCTTCATGGTCGGTGCTCCGGGAGGGATTGTGGGATCGGGGAATCGGGGATGGCCGCATCTTGCCGTTTGCATCGATACTGATCTACGGGCAGATACTTCTGGATCGATCACGAAACGCGATGGATGAAACCGCCGGGCTTGTCGCCAACCGCTTCGCCAGCCACCTGCGCCGGGTGCGCCTGCGCCATCTCGAGGTGCTGCTCGCGGTCGCGCAGCACGGCAGCCTGAGTGCGACCGCGCGCGCCATCGGCGCCAGCCAGCCGGCGGTCTCGCAATGGATCGCCGAAGTCGAGAGCGCGATCGGCGTGCCCTTGTTCGTGCGCGGCCGGCAGCTGCGGCCGACGCCACATCTGCCGACCGTGCTGCGCCACGCGCGCCGCATGGTCGCCGACTCGCAGCAGATGGCGCTCGAGTTGCAGGCGATCAGCGACGGCCTCGGCGACCGTGTGCGCGTCGGCACGATGCTGGCGGCGAGCGCCGGGCTGCTGCCGAAGGCGCTGCTGCGGCTGCGCGCGGGCGGCGAGCCATTGCGCGTCAGCGTCGTCGAAGACATCGCGCAGGGCTTGTGGGAGCGTTTCGAACGGCGCGAGCTCGACCTGATCGTCGGCCGGCTCGACGAGCGCGCGCACGCCCCGCACGTGGCCTCGGAGCCGCTTTACGACGACCCGCACTGCATCGTCGCCGGGCCGACCCATCCGCTGCTCGGCACGCGGCCGACCTGGAAGCGTGCCGCGGCGCACCCGTGGATCCTGCCGCCCACCGGGACGCGGCTGCGCACCGCGATCGACGCGACCTTCGTCGACCAGGGCCTGCCGCCGCCGACGCCGTGGGTCGAGTCGGTCTCGCCGACGCTGAACCAGTGGCTGATGCGCGAGACCGACTGCCTCGGCGTACTCTCGGGCGGCGCGGCGCGCCGCTACGCGGGCCAGAAACTGCTGCGCGTGCTGAACCTGCGACTCAAGTACGACGTCGGCCCGATCGGCATGGCGTGGGATGCGCGCGAGCCCGGTCCGGCGCTGCAACGCCTGCTCCAGGCGCTGCGCGAATCCGTCTGAGGCCGCGCCGCTGCATGCGCTTGCAGCGGCGCTACCATCCGGGCAGGATCGATCGATGACGCGCCGCGCCGCCCCAACCGCCCTTCTCGCCCCGCCCGCCCCGCCTTCGCGTGCGGCGCGCGCGAGCTCGCTCGACGATGTCGCGCACCTCGCCGGCGTGTCGAGCGGCACGGTCTCGCGCACGTTGTCGAAACCCGAGATGGTCAGCGAGGCGACGCGCGCGCGCGTGCTCGCGGCGGCCGACCGGCTCGGCTACGTCGCGAACGGCGCGGCGCGCGCGCTCGCGATGCGCCGCACGATGACGGTCGGCGCGATCGTGCCGCGCTTCGGCAGCTCGTCGTTCCCGGCGCTGGTGCAGGCGCTCGAAACCACGCTGGCCGCGGCCGGCTACACGCTGCTGCTGTCGGCGCCCGACCCGCGGCCCGCGCACGAGACCGCAGTGTTGCGTGCGCTGCTCGAACGCGGTGTCGACGCGGTCGCGCGGCTCGATCTCCGCATCCCACAGGACCGCCGCTGTCTCGCGGCT
>JAZJZJ010000156.1:0-4890 GCA_040389925.1 Pseudomonadota bacterium | reverse complement strand
AGACCGTGGACGGTCAGCCAGTAGGCGAGGTTCAGGCCATGAAACATCGGCGCGACGTTACCGCATCCGCGGCAATGCCGGCCATGGCCGACGGGCTCAGCGTTTCGCGACCAGCACCGGCTTGTCGCGGTACTGCATCGCGAACAGCGCCTTCAGGTTCGCGATCTTCGGCAGGTCGAAGGTTGCGATGTAGCGCGACTCGGGGTGCAGCGTCGCGTAGTCCTGGTGGTAATCCTCGGCCGCGTAGAACGCGGCGAGCGGCCCGACCTGCGTGACGATCTTCGCCGGGAAGACCTTCGCCGCGTCAAGCTGTGCGATGTAGCGCTCGGCCGCCCGCTGCTGCGCTGCGTCGGTCGTGTAGATCGCCGAGCGGTACTGCGTGCCGCGGTCCGGGCCCTGGCGATTCAGCTGGGTCGGGTCGTGAACGACCGAAAGGAAGATCTGCAGCAGCTGGGCATACGACACCTGTTTCGGGTCGTAGGTGATCTGCACCGCTTCGGCGTGGCCCGTCAGCCCCGAGCCGATGATCTCGTAGCGCGCGGTCGCGCGGCTGCCGCCGCTGTAACCCGAGACGGCGTTCAACACGCCCCGGGTGTGTTGGAACACGCCTTGCACGCCCCAGAAGCAACCGCCCGCGAAGACCGCCGTCTCCTGCGCGGCTTTCGAGTCGGCCACGGCTTCACCCGCCAGCGGTGGGATCTTCACCGCGACTTCGGCCGCCGCCGAGGTCTGCAACTGCAGCCCGGCGCCGCCGAGCACGCCCACCGCGGCGAGCGCTGCGAGCGCGAAGCTGATCTGGCGGCGGGCGGGGCGAACCGGTGCGTTGTTCATGGCGGGGGCTCCTGGGCGGATTGTCGAGTCCGGTACAGGTCGGCCCGGCGCGGCCGTTCTTACGCCCTGCCGGCGGCAAGGCCGGCAATTTCAGCGCGGCTTGCGCGGCGCGATCGTCGGTGCGGCGTCGGTCGGCGCCGCGGTGAACAGCTTGGCGGCGCGGCCTTTCAGTTCGAGCAGCTCGCTCGGCGTGACCGAGTAGTTGCCGGTCAGCACGTCGACGTCGACGCGGAACTCGACGTCTTTCGCGCCATTGCTCAGCAGCCCCGAGGTGAACTCGTAATCTTCGCTCTCGGCCGGCAGGCCCGACAGCTCGCTGTCGTAGTCGGCGTACTGCACGCTGCGGATTTCGCCGCTGGCCAGGTCGAGCAGGCCGGTCGACTCGATCACCGACTCGGTGAGTTCGTCGAATATCTTGATCGGCAGCTTCAGGTCCACGTCAATCCTTCAAGGTACAGGCGCCACGCGCATGCCTCGAATTTTACCGGCGCGGTGCCGAGTTCAGCGGCCTTGCACGACCAGCGCCAGCGGTGCCGCCCCCCGCGCCACGCTGTAGCCGTTGCGGCCCGCGCCCTTCGCCGCATACAGGGCCGCGTCGGCGCGCGCCATCAGTTCGGCCGGTGTCGCCGCGTCGCCCTCGAACAGCGCCACGCCGATGCTCGTCGTGACCCGGCGCGTGCCGCCGTCGATCAGGAAGTCGTCGCGCACGGCCTGCAGGATCTTGCGGGCGACCAGCTCGGCTTCGGCGGCGCCGCGCAGGGCGTCGAGAATGATCACGAACTCGTCGCCGGCCAGGCGCGCGACGGTGTCGGTCGCGCGCACGGTCTGCTTCAACCGGCGCGCGAACTCCTTCAGCACCGCATCGCCGCCGGCGTGGCCGAGCGAATCGTTGATCGCCTTGAAGTGATCGACATCGAGGAACAGCAAGGCGACCGCGAAGCGCGTGCGGCGCGCGCGCTCCATCGCTTCGCCGAGCCGCTCGTCGTACTGGCGCCGGTTCGGCAGGCCGGTCAGCGCGTCGACGCGGGCGAGCTGTTCGAGGCGGCGCTGCGTCTCTTTCAGCTCGGTGATGTCGAAGGTCATCGCAAAGAAGCCGTGGACGGTGCCCTCGGCGTCGACGTCGGGGACGTAGTTGGACTGGTAGTGGCGCAACGCGCCATGAACCTCGTCGACGTACTCGAACGAGTTCGCCTCGCCGCGCAATGCCGCCGCGACATGCGGTTCGAGCAGCGCGTAGGTCGTTTCGCCGCGGGCCTCGCGCATCGTCCGCCCGAGGACCTGGTCGAGGTCGAGGCCGAACACCCGGCCGATCTGCGCATTGAGGAACTGGTAGCGCTGCGCGCTGTCGACATGCGTGATCAGCGCTGGCAGGTTGTCGGTGATGGTGCGCAGGCGCCGCTCGCTCGCGGCGTGCTGCATCTCGCTGCGCTTGCGCTCGGTGATGTCGAAGGAGATGGCGTAGAAGCCGCGCACCGTGCCATCGTCGCCGCGCTCCGGGATGTAGCTCGACTGGAAGTGGCGCAGCTCCCCGCGCACGACCAGGGAGGTCTCGAACGCGGCCGGTTCGCCTTGCAGCGCCGCGTGGATGTGCGGCAAGTATTCGGCGTATTTCTTGCCGCCGCTGACCTCGCGCATCGTCTTGCCGATCAGCACCTCGCGTGACACGCCGAAGCCGCGTTCGATGTAGTCGTTGACGAAGGTGTAGCGCTCGCCGGCATCGACCTGCGTGATCAGCGCCGGCAGGTTGTCGGCGATCGCGCGCAGGCGCTGCTTGGAGCGCTGCAGCGCGGCGCTGCGCTCGCCCAGTGCCGCGGTCATCGCGTCGAAGCGGCGCGCCACGTGGCCGAGTTCGTCGCGCGCCGTGCTGGCGCAGCGCGCCGTGAGGTCGCCGTGCTTCACCGCGGTCGCGGCCCGGTCGAGCACCGCCAACGGCCGCAGCACCCGGCGCCACACGATGATCGGCTGGGCGAGCGTGGTGGCCAGCAGCAGCAGCAGGGCGCCGGCGCCGGCGATGCGCAGCTGGCGGCGCGCGGCCTGCTCGGCGTCCGCGGCCTCGCGCGACCAGCGATAGGCGGCATCGGCCAGGGCCTGCACGCGCGCCAGCAGTTGATCCACCAGCAGATCGCGGCGGCGCTCGGTCAGCGGGGCGTCGCTCCGCGGTGGCAGCTCGGTCAGGCCACGAAACAGTTCCGGCAGTTCCGCGACCGACGAGCGCAGCGCGAGCCGCGCCGCGCTCGTCTCACCCGACTGCACCGGCGCCGACAGCGTGCCGGCCAGCGCCGCGTGCTGCAGCTGCCACTGCTCGGCGGTGCGCGGCTCCGAGTGCAGCGCGTATTCGTTCGTCAGCGCGACCAGGCCGGCGATCAGGCGGGAGGTGGCCTGCACCCGTTCCTGCTCGGCATCGGCCGCGAGCGAGCGGGTCGCGCCGATCCACAGCAGGACGCCGCAGCACAGGGTGGCCACGACGGCGAGGGCCGCGGACACGAGGACGCGGGTGCGGATGTTCATCGTCTCAGCGCGCCAAGCCGACCGCGTTGTCGTCGACTTCCCGCAATGGCGGCGCGTGCAGGAAGCGCTGGTAGTTCGGGACGGCCTTGCCGGCCACGTGACCTTCGCGAATCGCCCAGCGGGCCTCGCTCTCCAGGGTCTTGATCAGGCTCTGGTCGAGCGTGAGCTGGAACTGCAGCCCGGGCCAGACCCAGTCGATGAAGCGCTGATCGACGCCGAGCCGCTGGCGCAGAATCGCCTGCGATTCGGCCGGATGCTGCTGGATGAAGGCCTCGGCGCGCGCCACCGCCCGCAGCAGCTTGACCAGCTCCGGATCGCGCGCCCCGGCCAGACGCCGCTGCGCCACGAGGTTGAAGCTCAGCGTGTAGACGCCGGCGTTGGGCAGCACGGTGGCATCGCCCTTCAACGCGACCATCGTGTCGAACGCAAACGGCTCCCATGCCGCCACCGCGGCCACCTTGCCGGCGCGCATCGCCGCGGCCATCTCGTCGGGCTGCAGCGCGATCTGATCGACCGAGTCGGGGTCGATCGCGTGCCACAGCAGATAGGCGTCGAGAAAGAACTGACTCGACGAGCCGGGCACCACGCCGATCTTCTTGCCGCGCAGCTGGCCCGGCCCGCCGATGCCGGCGCTGCGGCGGCCGACCAGCTTGACGTCGGCGGACGTGGTGACGAACGTGCCGATCACGACGTAATCGTCGCGCTCGAAGCTGCGAAACACGACCGGCGAATCGGCGGCGGTGGCGATGTCGGCGCCGCCTTCGAGCAAGAGCTGCAGGCAGCGGTGTCCGCCGATGCAGTCGACGACCTTCGGCGCGAGGCCGGCGTCGGCGAAGTAGCCCCGGGCCTGGGCCACGTAGAGCGGCAACGACAAGGGGGTGCGCGCGATCGCGAGCGTCAGCGGCGCGGCCCACGCCGGCCCGCACAAGGCCAGCGCGCCCAGGATCACGAGCCGCCGCGCGATGCCGCGCGTGTCAAACATTGCTCGTCGCGCGCACTTCCTCGATCGAGGTCACGCCGGCCAGTACCTTGTCGATGCCGTCCTGACGCAGGGTGCGCATGCCCTCGGCGAGCGCGGTGCGCTGCAGCACGTCGGCCGGCGCGCGGGTCTGCACCAAGCGGCGCAACTCGCGCGAGACCACCATCATTTCGTGCACGCCGGCGCGGCCCTTGAAGCCGGTCTCGTCGCACTCCCTGCAGCCGGGGCAGTGGTGCAGCACCAGCCGGCCGTCGCGGCTGTTGCGCTGCATCCAGCCGGCCATCACGCTCTCGCGCGTCACCGGCGGCGCCTTGCCGAACGCGTTCATGTAGTCGTCGAGCAGTTCCTCGGACTCTTCGGGCGTCGCCACCCGTGTCGTGCGGCAGTGCGTGCACAGCCGGCGCACCAGGCGTTGCGCCAGCACCGCGAGCAGCGAGTCACCGAAGTTGAACGGATCCAGGCCCATGTCGAGCAGGCGCGTCACGGTTTCGGGCGCGCTGTTGGTGTGCAGCGTGCTCAGCACCAGGTGGCCGGTCAGCGAGGCCTCGACGACCATGTTCGCGGTCTCCTGG
>JAZJZJ010000155.1:0-4603 GCA_040389925.1 Pseudomonadota bacterium | reverse complement strand
ATCCTCAATCAGTTTCACAGATTCTGCCCCTAAACCCTTGATATCGCAACGAAAGTGACCCCGTCGGGCGCGCCGTGTGAGACCTGTCACGACCGCGGGCGTTGCGTGCCTTCCACAATATCGGCGCGTTTCCGCCGAAATGAAATCCATGGCCAAGCTGAACATCCTGCGTTACCCCGACCCGCGCCTGCACACCGTCGCCAAACCGGTCCAAGCGGTCGACGCGCGCATCCGCCAACTCGTGGCCGACATGCTGGAGAGCATGTACGCCGCCGACGGCGTGGGCTTGGCGGCGACCCAGGTCGACGTCCACGAGCGCGTGATCGTGATGGACACCTCGGACGCCCGCGACGACCCGCGCGTGCTGATCAACCCCGAACTCGTCGCGAAGAGCGAGGAAATGACCTTCGCCGACGAGGGCTGCCTGTCGGTGCCGCTGGTCTACGACAAGGTCCAGCGCCACGCCAGAGTGACCGTGCGTTCGCTCGACCGAGACGGCCAGCCGCAGGAATTCGAGGCGGAGGGCTTGCTCGCGATCTGCGTCCAGCACGAGATGGATCACCTGATGGGCAAGGTGTTCGTCGAGTACCTGAGCCAGCTCAAGCGTGACCGGATCAGGACCAAGATGCTGAAGAAGGCGCGCGACGAGGAGCGCGACGGCGCATGAGGGTCGCCTTCGCCGGCACGCCCGAGTTCGCCCGCGTCGCGCTGGCGCGACTCCAGGCTGCCGGCTTCGAGATCGTTCTGGTCCTGACCCAGCCCGACCGCCCCGCCGGCCGCGGCATGAAGCTGAACCCGTCGCCGGTCAAGGCGTTCGCGCTCGAACACGGCATCCCGGTCGCGCAACCGCGCAGCCTGCGGCTCGACGGCAAGTTCCCCGACGAGGCCGGACTCGGCCGCGCTGCACTGCTGGCCGCGAAGCCCGATGTGCTGGTCGTCGCCGCCTACGGCCTGATCCTGCCGCAATGGGTGCTCGACCTGCCGCGCTTGGGCTGTTTGAACATCCACGGTTCGCTGCTGCCGCGCTGGCGCGGTGCCGCGCCGATCCACCGCGCGATCGAGGCCGGCGACGCGCACACCGGCATCACGATCATGCAGATGGACGCGAGCCTCGATACCGGCGACATGCTGCTGGTCGAATCGATCGCGATCGCGCCCGATGACAGCAGCGCGAGCCTGCACGACAAGCTGGCAGGGCTTGGTGGCCGGCTGATCGTCGAAGCGCTCGAATTGGCGGCCTGCGGTGGCCTGACGCGCCAGCCGCAACCGGGCGCGGGCATCACCTACGCGCACAAGATCGACAAGGCCGAAGCGGCGATCGACTGGCGCGCGCCCGCCGCGGTGATCGAGCGCCGCCTGCGCGCGTTCGACCCGTTCCCCGGCGCGGTCGCCACGCTCGACTTGGAGCCGATCAAGTGCTGGCGCGGCAGCGTCGTCGATGGCACCGGCACGCCCGGCGAGATTCTTGCCGTCGACGATGCCGGCATCGCCGTCGCCTGCGGCGAACGCGCGCTGCTTCTCACCGAACTGCAACGTGCCGGCGGCAAACGCCTGCCGGCCACGCAATTTCTTCAAGGTTCTCAAGGCAAGGCGTTCGTCGCCGGCAGGGTCTTCGCGTCGCACGCACGTTGAACTCGCGCCGCCTGCCCGCATCTACGCCGCACCGGCCTGTCGCCGGAAACTCAGCCGGAAGAGGACCCACGCAATGTTCAATCTGATGAAAACCGCCATCCTGATGGCGGCGATCACCGCCCTGTTCATGGCCATCGGCTCGCTGCTCGGCGGGCAGACCGGGATGATGCTCGCGCTGGTCGTGGCACTCGGCATGAACTTCTTCAGCTACTGGTTTTCCGACAAGCTGGTGCTGAAGATGTACAACGCGCAGGAGGTCGACGAAAGCTCGGCGCCGCAGTTTTACCGCATGGTGCGCGAGCTCGCGCAGCGCGCGCAGCTGCCGATGCCCAAGGTCTACCTGATCGACGAAGACGCGCCGAACGCGTTCGCGACCGGTCGCAACCCCGAGCACGCGGCGGTGGCCGCGACCACCGGCATCCTGCGCGTGTTGAGCGAGTCCGAACTGCGCGGCGTGATGGCCCACGAGCTCGCCCATGTGCGGCACCGCGACATTCTGATCAGCACGGTGAGCGCAACGATGGCCGGCGCGATCTCGATGCTGGCGAACTTTGCGATGTTCTTCGGCGGGCGCGACAGCGAAGGGCGCTCGCACAACCCGATCGTCGGGTTGCTGGTGATGTTTCTCGCGCCGATCGCCGCGAGCCTGATCCAGATGGCGATCAGCCGCGCACGAGAGTTCGAGGCCGACCGCGGCGGCGCCGAGATTTCGGGCGACCCGCGTGCGCTGGCGAGTGCGCTGCAGAAGATCCACCAGTACGCGAACGGCGCCGTCCCGTTGCAGGCCGCCGAGCGCCACCCCGAAACGGCGCAGATGATGATCATGAACCCGCTGTCGGCAGGTGGCTTGCGCGGTCTGTTCTCGACCCACCCGTCGACCGAGGAGCGCGTGCAGCGCCTGCTCGCGATGGCGCCAGGCGCCGCCTGACGGCGCACCTTGCGCTGTTTGATGAAGAGCCGCCGCAAGGCGGCTTTTTGTTGCGCGTTTGATTCACCAGCGCGTCAAGCCACGCGACGAATGTGAACACGTCTTCATACCGCACTTACCCCAATGGGTGCGCGGAGGGTCGAATGATAACGTTTACATCAACGAATCAGCCTCGGAGCACCCTGTCTTGAAGACGTACCAATTCCCCGACTCCTTTCTTTGGGGCGCCGCCACGTCGGCCTACCAGATCGAGGGGTCGCCGCTGGCCGACGGCGCCGGGCCGAGCATCTGGCACCGCTTCGTGCGCACGCCCGGGCTGGTGAAAAACGGCGACACCGGCGACGTCGCCTGCGACCACTACCAGCGCATGAAAGACGACGTGTCGATGATGAAGCGCCTCGGCCTGACCGCCTACCGCTTCAGCATTGCCTGGGCGCGCGTGCTGCCCGAAGGCCGCGGCCGGGTCAACGAAGGCGGATTGGGCTTCTACGAGCGTCTGGTCGACACGCTGCTCGAAAACGGCATCGAGCCGCTCGCGACGCTGTACCACTGGGACTTGCCGGCCGCGCTCGACGACCGCGGCGGCTGGCTGAATCCCGACGTCGCCGACTGGTTCGCCGATTACGCCAGCGTGATGTACAAGCGCCTCGACGGCCGCGTGAAGAAGTGGGCGACCTTGAACGAGCCCTGGGTTGTCACCGACGGCGGCTACCTGCACGGCGCGCTCGCGCCAGGCCACAAGAACCGCTTCGAGGCGCCGATCGCGTCGCACCAGCTGATGCGCTCGCACGGCAAGGCGGTGCAGGCCTATCGCGCGCTTGGCAAGCACGAGGTCGGCATCGTCGTGAACCTCGCGCCGAAGCACGCGGCGACCGACAAGCCTGAAGACATCGCCGCGACGCAGCGCGCCGATGCGTACATGAATCGCCAGTACCTCGACCCGGTCTTCCTCGGCAGCTACCCGCCCGAGATGAAGGAGATCTTCGGCGAAGCCTGGCCCGAGTGGCCTGCGGCCGACTACGAGCTGATCAGGCAGAAGATCGACTTCGTCGGCATCAACTACTACATGCGCGACATGATCCGCCACGAAGAGACGGCGTGGCCGGTCAAGACCGCGGTCGTGCCGCAGTCGCAATCGACCTACACCGACACGGGCTGGGAAGTGCACCCGCAAGGCCTGACCGAGATCCTCGTCTGGTTGAAGAACCGCTACGGCAACATCCCGCAGTACGTGACCGAAAACGGCGCGGCGTTCTATGACCCGCCGAAGGCCGACGCCAACGGCCAGGTCAAGGACCCGCTGCGCCTGGGCTACTACCGCAGCCACTTGCGCGCCATTCACGACGCGATCGAACAGGGCGTCGACCTGCGCGGCTACTGCGCCTGGTCGCTGATGGACAACCTCGAGTGGTCGCTCGGCTACTCGAAGCGCTTCGGCATCGTCCACGTCAACTTCGACACCCTGGAGCGCACGCTGAAAGACAGCGCGCACTTCTACGCCAGCGTGATCGCGTCGAACGGCGCGGCGCTGAACACGGGCTGACATGGCGACCACGATCAAGGATGTCGCAAGAGTGGCCGGGGTTTCGGTGGCCACTGTCTCGCGCGCCTTGAACGGCCATGCGAACGTGACCGAGCAGACGCGCGCGCATGTGATGGGCGTGGTCGCGCAGCTGCGCTTCGTGCCGTCGAGCGCGGCGCAAAGCATGATCACGCGGCGCACGCACACGGTCGGCGCGCTGCTGCCCGATCTGCACGGCGAATACTTCTCGGAGCTGATTCGCGGCATCGACCTCGCCGCGCGCGCGCGCGGCCTGCACCTGCTGGTGTCGAGCTCGCATGGCGACGCGGCCGAAGCGGCCGCCGCACTGCGCGCGATGAACGGGCGCGTCGACGGCTTGCTCGTGATGTCGCCGCACGTCAGCGCCGATTTTCTGTGGGGCAATGTGTCGGACGACCTGCCCGCGGTGCTGATGAACACCCGCGTTGCCGGCGGCAAGCACTCGTCGTTCGCGGTCGACAACCACGGCGGCGCCTGGGCGA
>JAZJZJ010000154.1:0-3185 GCA_040389925.1 Pseudomonadota bacterium | reverse complement strand
GGCCGTCGGCCTTGATCTCGCCGATGAACACCGACTTGTGCAGGTGGTGGTTCTTCTCGTCCATCTTCGAGGTGATGCCGCTCGGTGCCTTGAAGGTCTGGCCGGCCATCGCCGCGATCACCTTGTCGGTGTCGGTGCTGCCGGCTTTCTTGACCGCCTGCGCCCACATCATGATGCCGATGTAGGTGGCTTCCATCGGGTCGTTGGTCAGCGGCTTGTCCTTGTGGCCCGCGATGTTCTTGGCCTTGGCGTAGTCGCTCCACTGCTTGATGAACGCGGTGTTGGCCGGGTTCTTGATCGACATGAAGTAGTTCCACGCCGCGAGGTGGCCGACCAGCGGCTTGGTGTCGACCCCGCGCAGCTCTTCTTCGCCGACCGAGAACGCGACGACCGGCACGTCCTTCGCCTTCAGCCCGGCGTTGCCGAGCTCCTTGTAGAACGGCACGTTCGAGTCGCCGTTGATGGTCGAGACCACCGCGGTCTTGCCGCCGGCCGAGAACTTCTTGATGTCGGCGACGATGGTCTGGTAGTCGGCGTGGCCGAACGGGGTGTACTTCTCGTCGATGTCGGCGTCCTTCACGCCCTTGCTGTGCAGGAAGGCGCGCAGGATCTTGTTGGTGGTGCGCGGGTACACATAGTCGGTGCCCAGCAGCACCCAGCGCTTCGCGCCGCCGCCGGCCTTGCTCATCAGGTACTCGACCGCAGGGATCGCTTGCTGGTTCGGCGCGGCGCCGGTGTAGAACACGTTCTTGCTGAGCTCTTCACCTTCGTACTGAACTGGGTAAAAGAGGAGACTGTTCATCTCCTCGTAGACCGGCAGCACCGACTTGCGCGACACGCTGGTCCAGCAGCCGAAGGTCACGACGACCTTGTCCTGGCCGATCAACTGCTTGGCTTTCTCGGCGAACAGCGGCCAGTTCGAGGCCGGGTCGACGACGACCGGTTCGAGCTTCTTGCCGAGCAGGCCGCCCTTGGCGTTGATCTCGTCGATCGCCATCAGCGCGGTGTCTTTCAGCACGGTTTCCGAGATCGCCATCGTGCCCGACAGCGAATGCAGCACGCCGACCTTGATGGTCGCCTGCGCTTGTGCGAACGAGCTGAAACCGAGGGCGGCGACGCCCAGAGCGACGGCCGTGAGGGTCTTGCCGGCTTGGCGGCGGGTGGTGTTCATGGGTTCACGCTCCTGATGGGTTTGGGTGGTGACTGGCGGTGACACAAGCAAGCGGCAGGCGTTGATCGAGACGGCGATGCTGCATTGCGTCACCGCAGGTTACGGACCGCGCGGCGGCGGCGGAATACGCCCGATGGCGTATGCGTGGCCGGCGGGCCGCCCGAAACGCTGCGCCGAGGCCCGGATCAGCTCGACAGACTGAGGTTCAGTTGCCGCAGCCGGCCCATCGCGAGATTGGCGGCGGCGGTGCGCGTCTCGACGCCGAGCTTCACGTAGACGCGCTCCAGGTGCTTCTTCACGGTCGCCGGGCTGCTGCCGAGGATGTCGCCGATGTCGCGGTTCGTCTTGCCCTTCGCGACCCAATACAGCACCTCGGCCTCGCGCAGGGTGAGCTTGAAGGCCCGCACCATCGCGTCGACCACGGCGGCGTCCGAGACCTCGCGCATCACGATCAGCAGGTCGTCGTCGCCGGTGCGCTGCTGCAGCGCAAACACGAGCTGGCGCGTGCCGGCCGGCGTCTCGCGCCGGATCGGCAGCGAGCGCGGCTCGCCGCCGTTCGCGGCGAGCGCCGACTCGGTGTGCAGCCAGTCGAGCACGAGCTCGGGAATTTGCGCCGGCGCAGCGCCGAAGTAGTCGTGCATCAGTTGCCGCGCCAGCGCGGTCTGCCAGACGGCACGCACGGCACGGGTCGCGTCGTCGAGCCGGATCGCCATGGTCGCGTGGCCGAACGCATCGAGCGCGTTGCGCGCCTGCGTGGCCTGCGCTTTCTCGTGCAGCCTTTCGCGCGCGCTGCTCATGTGCACGGCCATGCGCGCGAGCACCTCCTGCGCGCGGATCGGCTTGGTCACGTAGTCGACGCCGCCGGCCGCGAACGCCGCGACCACGTGCTCGGTCTCGGTCAGGCCGGTCATGAAGATGATCGGGATCTGCGCGGTCGCCGGGTGCGCCTTCAGCCGGCGCGCGACCTCGAAGCCGTCCATGCCCGGCATCACCGCGTCGAGCAGCACGACATCGGGCAGCGCCTGCACCGCGCGCTGCAACGCGCTCTCGCCATTGGTCGCAACCAGCACGGTGTAGCCCGATTCGTCGAGCGCGTCGTGCAGCACCGAGAGGTTGTCGGGCACGTCGTCGACGATCAGCACGACGGGCGAGTGGCTGCGGTCGGGAAGTGACGCTTCGTTCATCAGGCAGGCAGTTGATCGTTCAGCGACTGGCGGATGATGCGGGTCAATGCGTCGAGCTGAAATTGTTGTGCGAGCACGCGCAGGTGGCCGACGAACCCCGCATGCGCGCTGTCGAGCGCCTCGATCTCGTCGAGCTTGCGCACGATGCCGCGGTAGTAGCCGAGGCTGACCAGTTCGTCGAGCGCGCGCAGGTGCCCGGCATCGGGCAGCACCCAGTCGGTCGTCGCCACCGCGAGCGGCGCAGGCGGCTCGCGCGCCGGCGCCTCGTGCCACTCGAGCCGCAGGCGCGCACCGAGCCAGTCGAGCAGCTCGGCCACGCGCACCGGCTTCAGGATGAAGTCGTCGACGGCAATGCCGACGTCGTTGTCCAGACCCTTGTCGAACGCGTTGCCCGAGACGATCGCGATCGGCGCGTCGCTCAGGTGGCGTTCGCGGATCGCACGCACCGTCGCCCAGCCGTCGATGCCGGGCATCGCCAGATCCATCAGGATCGCGTCCGGCGCGCACGCCGGCAGCAGCGCGAGGCAGGCGTGGCCCGACGCGGCCTTGACGATCTCGAAGCCGAGCGGTTCCAGCAGGTTCGCGAGCAAGTCGCGATCGACCTCTTCGTTGTCGACCACGAGCACGCGCCTGCGCTCGCCCGCGTAGCCCGTGCGCACCACCCGCGGCAGCTCGCGCGCGACGCGCGCACCGCTCACTTCGGGCAGGAACAGGCGGATGCGGAACAAGGTGCCACTCCTGCCCGAACCGGGCAAGCCGGGTGGACCTGCGACCTCGCTCGTCACCGTCATCTCGCCGCCCATCAGGTCGGTCAGCATCTTGCCGATCGT
>JAZJZJ010000153.1:0-8007 GCA_040389925.1 Pseudomonadota bacterium | reverse complement strand
GCGCCTCGTCGCGCGTGATCTCGCCGTCGCGCCGGCCGAGCGCCATCGCGCAGGCGGCGCTCGAGGTGGCGAGTGCGTCAAAGCCGAGCTTGGCCAGCATCTGAGCGGTGCCGGCATCCCATGGGTTCGGCATCACGAACGCGGCGGGGCCGACGTGGAGTTGCGCGAACCGGGTGGCCTTCTCGAGCTGGGTCGTGGACATCGATCGTCTCCGTCGTTTCGCCACATTCTGCCGCGTCGGCCAGAATGCGCGGCACATGGAAACACTCGCCGTCATCGACTTCGAAACCACCGGCCTCGGCGCCACCCAGGGCGGCCGCGCGACCGAGATCGCCGCGGTGCTGGTGCAGGGCGGGCAGATCGTCGGCCGCTTCCAGAGCCTGATGAACAGCGGCGCGTGGGTGCCGCCGTTCATCACGCAACTGACCGGGATCACGAACGAGATGCTGCAGACCGCACCGCCGGCGCGAGCCGTGATGCACGAGGTCGCGCGCTTCACGAGAGGCTGCCCGCTGGTCGCACACAACGCGAGCTTCGACCGCGGCTTCTGGCAGGCCGAACTGGCGCGCGCCGAGTGCGAGGCCGACGCCGCACATGCGTTCGCGTGCACGATGCTGCTCTCGCGCCGGCTCTATCCGCACGCCGAGAACCACAAGCTGGGCACGCTCGCGCGGCTGCATGCGCTGCCGAGCGCCGGGCGCGCGCACCGGGCGCTGGCGGATGCGGAAGTCACCGCACACCTGCTGATGCGGATGCAGCGCGATGTGGAGGAGCGCTTCGCCGAGGCGCTCGCGGGCGCGCGCGCAACGCACGCGCTGCTGACCGCAATGCAGTGCGCGCCGCGGCATCAGCTGGCGCGGTGCGTGACGAGCCGGTGAACGCGATCAATGCGCCAGCGCGCGGACGCGCGCGGCGGCCGCCGGCAGATCCTGCCACGCCGGCTTGTCGGGCGCGAAGCGCTGGCGCATGTACGCGGCAAGCTGCGCGAGTTGCGCATCGTCGAGGCTGTCGCGGAACGCCGGCATGAAGCCGATCTCGCGCGTCGCCGGTTCGCGGATGCCGTCGAGGATCACGCGCAGCAAGTTGTCGGGGCGCTCGCTGTGCAGGTTCGTGTTCAGCGCGAGCGCGATGTTTTGGCCGAGCAGTTGCGGGCCGCTGCCGTCGTGGTGGCAGGCGCCGCACGCGGTCGTGAACAGGCGCTGCGCGGGGCCGGTCAAAGTGGCGTCGCGGGCGTTGCTCTGCGCGATGCGTTGCAGTGCGCTCGGCGCATCGGCGCTCGCCGCATCGCCGCGCGGTGCGTTGAACGACGCAAGGTAGTTCGCCATCGCGCGCACATCGGCTTCGGGCAATTGCGCGAGCTGCTGCACGACCGGCGCCATCGGCCCACTCGCGTTGCCGTGCTCGGCCGAGTGACCGTGGCGCAGGTAGTTGAACAGCTCGGTCTCGGTCCAGGGCACCGGCGCGCGGCTCAGCGACGTGAGCGCGGGCGCTTCCCAACCGTCGACCAGCGCGCCCGCGAGGTGGCCCGCGCCGCCCTGCTCGGCGCCGAGCGCATCGCGCGCGGTGTGGCAAGCACCGCAATGGCCGAGACCGTTGACGAGGTAGGCGCCGCGGTTCCATTCGGCGGATTGCGCTGGCACCGCCGCAGTCGGGCCGGGCGTGAGGTAGAGCGCATTCCACGCCGCCATCAGCGGGCGCACGCTGAACGGGAACGCGAGCTTTGTCTCGGGCGGTGCGGAGGCGACCGGCGGCTGCGCCATCAGGTACGCGTACAGCGCGGTCAGATCCGCGTCGGTCGTCAGCGTGAACGCGGTGTACGGGAACGCGGGATAGAGATGCTTGCCGTCGCGCGAGATGCCCTCGCGCATCGCACGCTGGAACGCGCTGAACGACCAGTTGCCGATGCCGTTCACCGGGTCGGGCGTGAGGTTGGTCGTGTAGACCGTGCCGAACGGTGTTGCCATCGCCCGCCCGCCGGCGTTCGGCGCGCCGCCGGGCGCGGTGTGGCAGACGATGCAGTCGCCGGCGGCGGCGAGCACGCGGCCCTGCTCGATCGTTGCCGCGGTGTAGACGTTCGCGCTGCCCGCCGCGATCGGCGCGATCACTGAGCGCCAGCCGAGCAGCGCGGCGCCGGCGCCGATCGCGCCGGCCGCGAGCGCGACGGCCTTCGCCCACACGCTGCGCCGGCGCGGCCAGAGCGCGTTCGCGGGCACGCTTGGGCGTGCGCCGGCGATCAGCGGCGTCGCCGATACAGCACGATCCGGCTGCGCAATGCCCAGCGCCGCGCGCACCACCTCCGGCGTGAACGGTGGCTCGCGAAAGCGCACACCGGTCGCGTCGAAGATCGCGTTCGCGATCGCCGCGGTGCCCGGCACCGACGACGACTCGCCCACCCCGAGCGGCGGCTCGCCGGGCCGCGGCATCATCATCACCTCGACGACCGGGACCTCGCGGAACGACAGGATCGGATAAGCGCCCCACTCGCGCGCGACCGGCAGGTTCGTCTTCGCGTCGACCGGCAGCGATTCCTTCAGCGCGCGGCTCGTCGTCTGCAGCACGTTGCCGTGGATCTGGTGCTGCACGCCGGCCGGGTTGATCATCAACCCGGCGTCGTGGCCGACAACGACGCGGCTGACGTGCACCTCGCCAGTCGTGCGGTTCACTTCGACATCGGCGACCCACGCGGCCCACGCGGCGCCGAAGCCGGGGAACTTGCTGTGCACGTAGCGCGCATACGCGAAGCCCTGGCCCTTGAGCAGATCACCTTCGACTGGTTGTTGTTGCGGCGCCGTGTGCGCGCGCCAGCCGGCGCGCGCTGCAGTCGCCGCCACGAGCTCGCTGGCGCGTTCGTCCTTCAGGTGCTTCAGTCTGAACTCGACCGGGTCGGCGCCGGCCGCGGTCGCGAGTTCGTCGACATACGACTCGTGCGCGAACGAATTCGGCAACGCCGAAACGCCGCGCAACCATGAGGCGCGCAGGATCGGCGCCATGTCGTTCGCGACGACACGCAGGTTCTTGTAGTCGTACGGCGGCACCGCGCTGCGGTCGCCCATCTCGTAGGCGTGCGAGTCCGGCTCGACGGTGCGCGTCAGCAGCAGCGCGAGCGTCGGCGCGCCATTGCTCGGGTACGAGGTCTGGAAGTCGTAGCCGGCGGCGCGGCCGTCGGCATCGAGCCCGCCGCTCACCTGCATCAGCTGCGCCGCACCCTTCGGCTCCCACAGATGCTCCTGCTCGCGCGTCAGTTGCACGCGCACCGGCGCACCGACCGCGCGCGACAACAGCGCCGCGTCGGCCGCCACATCGTCGGCGCAGTTGCGGCCGTAGCAACCGGCCGCCTCCATGCGGATCAGGTCGATCGCGGTGTCGGGCAGGCCCATCAGCGTCGCGAGGTCGGCGCGCAGCACGTGCGGGTTCTGGGTGCCGGCCCAGACGGTCATGCCGCCCTCATGCCAGTCGGCGAGCGCACACGAGGGGCCGATCGACGCATGCAGCTGGTACGGCCAGACGTAGTTGCGCTGCATCGCTTGCGCCGCGCCGGCGATCGCCGCGTCGACATCGCCTTGTTCGAGCAGCACGCGGCGCGTCGACGGGTTGTTGCGCAGCGCGTTCTGCAGCGCGTTTGGCGAACCCGCGAGCGGCGCGCTGCCGGGCCAATCGCGCCAGTTGACTTTCAACGCGCGCAGCGCCGCATCGGCCTGCTCCTCGCGCTCGGCGACGATGCCGATGAAGTCGCGGATCACGACCACCGCACGAATCCCTGCGATGTGAGCAATCGAGGATTCGTCGACCGACTCCAGCGTGTTGCCGACGAAGTCGCCGGCGTCCACGCCGGCATACGGCGGCCGCACGACACGGCCGTGCAGCATGCCGGGCACACGCTTGTCGTGCACGAAGACCGCGTCGCCCCGCGCCTTGGCCGGGATGTCGACCCGAGACGGCGACGTGCCGACGATGCGGTAGTCACCGGGCGACTTCAGCGGCGCTTCGCTCGTCAGCATCAGCTCGATGTGCCGACCGCCGAGCTTCTCGCGCACATCCGCGCCCGGCTGCGCCGCCAGCCATGCGCGCGCCTGCGCGGCCGCACGGCGCAGCGGCTCGCCGTGAATCTGGATCGACGCGCTGGCGATCGTCGCGCCCTGGTTCGGCGCGATCGCGGTGCTGCCGAGGATCACGTTGACGGCGGAGAGTTCAACGTCGAGCTCTTCCGCGACGATCTGCGCGAGCGCGGTGCGGATGCCGGTGCCGAGGTCGACATGGCCGTGCAGCGCAGTGACGCTGCCGTCGTCCCAGACCGCGACCAGAATCTCGTCACCTTCGGCCGGGTTCGACGGCACCGCGGCCGGCTGGCCCTTGGCCGGCCAACCCGGCGGCGGTGGCGGGCGCGAAACCAGCAGTACGCCGGTGGCGGCGCGCAGATCGGCGCGCGAGTGCGGCGTGTCGGCGCGCCGGTTCATCTCGCGCTTGCAGCCATCAACCCGGCCGCGCGCTGCACCGCTTGCAGTATTTCGAGGTGCGTGCCGCAGCGGCACAGGTTGTGCGCGAGCGCGTCGCGCGCCTGCTGCTCGGTCGGCTGCGGACAGCGCTGCAGCAGCGCGACGGTGCTGACGATCATGCCGTTCAGGCAGTAGCCGCATTGCGCGGCCTGGCAGTCGATGAAGGCCTGTTGAACGGGGTGCAACTCACCCTCGACACCCAGCCCTTCGAGCGTCGTGATCGCGCGGCCCTCGACACCACCGACCGGGATCACGCACGACCGCGCCTCGATGCCGTCGACCAGCACGGTGCAGGCACCGCACTCGCCGAGGCCGCAACCGTACTTCGGACCGTTCAGGCCGAGGTCGTTGCGCAGGATGTTCAGCAGCGGCGCATCGCGCGGCACGCCCAGCGCGTGCGGCCGGCCGTTGACCGTCAGCGCGATCGCCGGCACGTCAGACCAGGTCGCTCGACTGGATCCGCTTCACGCCCTTGGCGCTCATCTGCTTCCACGCCGCCGCGAGCGAGCCGTTCAGGTCGATGCCGCGGGTCGCGTCTTCGATCACGTAGACGTTGAAGCCGGCCTTGCGCGCGTCCATCGCGGTCCACGCGACGCAGAAGTCGGTCGCCAGGCCGGTGACATACAGCGTCTTGATGCCGCGCGCCTTCAGGTAACCGGCCAGACCGGTCGCGGTCTTGTGATCGGCTTCCTCGATCGCCGAGTAGCTGTCCATTTCCTTGTGGAAGCCCTTGCGAATGATGATCTGCGCGGTCGGCAGTTTCAGGTCCTTGTGCAGGTTCGCATCGTCGGTGCCCTGCACGCAGTGGTCGGGCCACAGTACCTGCGTGCCGTAGCTCAGCTTCGTCGTCTCGAACGGCTTCTTGCCGGGGTAGGTGCTCGCGAAGGACGCATGACCGGGCGTGTGCCAGTCTTGCGTGACGACGATGTTCCCGAACGCAGCCGCGAGCTTGTTGATGATCGGCACGACCGCTTCGCCGTCTTTCACCGGCAGCGTGCCGCCGGTGACGAAACAGTTCTGCACGTCGACGACGATCAGCGCGCTCTTCGCATCGGGCGTGATCTTCGCCGCGGCGAAGCCGGTGCCCGTGACTGCAAGCCCGGCCGCGCCGGAGAGGGCCTTCAGCAGGGTTCTGCGGGTGGTGGTGTGCATGAAGAAACCTCCGTGATGATGATGAAAGTTCAGACGCTCAGGTACGCGCGCCGCACGTCCTCGTTGGCCGCGAGTTCGGCCATCGAAGCCTGGTAGCGGATCTGGCCCTTTTCGAGCACATAGGCCCGGTCCGAGACCAGCTCCGCGAAGTGCATGTTCTGCTCCGACAGCAGGATGCTGACACCCTGCGCCTTGAGCTCCAGAATCATCTGCGCCATCTGCTCGACGATGACCGGCGCGACGCCTTCGCTCGGCTCGTCGAGCAGCACGACATACGGGTTGCCCATCAGCGTGCGCGCGACCGTCAGCATCTGCTGCTCGCCGCCGCTCATGCGGCCACCGGGGCGGTCGGGCATCTCGCCGAGGTTGGGGAAGAGCTTGAAGAGTTTCTCGGCGGTCCAGACCGGTGCGGCGCTGCCGTCGGTCCACGTTCGCGCGGGCTGCTTTCCGACTTCGAGGTTCTCCATCACCGTGAGGTCGGCGAACACGCGACGGTCTTCGGGCACATAGCCCAGACCCGCGCGCGCCACGTCGTGCGGCTCGGCCTTCGACACGTCTTTGCCGAGAAAATGAACCGCGCCCTTGCGCTTGCCGAGCAGGCCCATCAGCGCTTTCAGCGTGGTCGACTTGCCGGCGCCGTTGCGGCCCATCAGCGCGACGACCTCGCCGCGGTTCACCTGCAGGTCGACGTCGAACAGAATCTGCGCGGCGCCATACCAGGCGTTCAGTTGCTTCGCTTCGAGCAGGGTCGTGCTCATGCCGCTGCCGCCTTTTTCTCGAAGGTCTTGCCACTGCCGAAATAGACTTCCTGCACTTTCGGATGGTCGCGGATCTCGGCCGGCTTGCCCTCGGCGATCAGCCGGCCGCGCGCCAGCACGATGATGCGGTCGGCGTGCGCGAACACCACGTCCATGCTGTGTTCGGTGAACAGAACCGCCATGCCGCGCTCGACGACGAGGCGCTTGGTCAGCGCCATCAGCTCGTTGCGCTCCTGTGGCGCCATGCCGGCGGTCGGCTCGTCCATCAGCAGCAGCTTCGGCGCGTTCGCCATCGCGATCGCGAGCTCGACGCGCTTCACGTCGCCGTACGCGAGCACGCTGCAGGGCCGATCCGCCTGCGCCTGCATGCCGACCTGATCGAGCAAGGCGAGCGCCTCGGCGCGCTTGTGCTGCGCGGCGCGCTGCCAGAGTTGGTACAGCTTCGCGTCGGCCGAAATCAGCGCCATCTGCACGTTCTCGACGACAGTCAGCGACGCGAAGGTCTCGGCGATCTGGAAGGTTCGGCCGACGCCCTTGTGCCAGATGTAGCGCGGCTTGCGGCCGATCAGTTCGTGGCCGTCGAGCACGACCGAACCGGTGTCGGCGCGCAACTGGCCATTGACCATGTTGAACGTCGTCGTCTTGCCCGCGCCGTTCGGGCCGATCAGCGCCAGCAATTCGCCGGCAGCGACCTCGAAGCTCACGCCGTCGACCGCGCGGTTGCCGCCGAACGATTTCCCGAGGTTCGTCACCTTGAGCAAGCTCATGCGTTCACCTTGCGGAAGCGATCGAACAGCCCGCCGACGAAACCCGCGATGCCTTGCGGGAAGACCAGCACCAGTAGCAGGATGATGCCGCCGAGCAGCGCCTTCCAGTAGTCGGTGTTACGCGCGACCGCGTCCTGCAGCCACGTGAACGTGACCGCGCCGACGATCGGGCCGGCCAAGGTTTGCAGGCCGCCGAGCAGCACCATCACGAGGCCGTCGACCGAGCGGCCGACCGCGACGGTGTCGGGCGAGATGCTGCCTTTCGAGAACGCGTACAGCGCACCGGCCAGGCCCGCGAAGATCGCCGCGATCACGAACGCGGCCCATTGGATGCGTTTCACGTCGATGCCGATCGCGTCGGCACGCAGCGGCGAGTCGCGGCCGGCGCGCATCGCGTAGCCGAAGGGCGCGAACAACGCGCGCCGGATCAGCAGGATGCCGCCAACGACGAGCGCCAAGGTCAGGTAGTAGTAGCTGCGCTTGTCGCTCAGCCACTCGGCCGGCCAGACGCCGGTCAGGCCGTTGCTGCCGCCGGTGAAATCGTCCCACTGGAACACGACCGACCAGACGATCTGCGAGAACGCCAGGGTCAGCATCGCGAGGTACACGCCCGACAGCCGCACGCAGAACCAGCCGAACACCAGCGCGCCGGCGGCCGCCACGAACGGCGACAGCAGCAGCGTCACTTCCATCGGCAAGCCGAGCGAGCGCACCCCCAGCGCGGCGCCGTACGCGCCCAGGCCGAAGTAGGCCGCGTGGCCGAACGAGTGCATGCCGGCCGGGCCCATGATGAAGTGCAGGCTGGTCGCGAACAGCGCCGCGGTCAGCAGGTCGATC
>JAZJZJ010000152.1:0-21187 GCA_040389925.1 Pseudomonadota bacterium | reverse complement strand
CGCCGGATTCGCCGGCCTCGATCATCACCTGCAGCCTGGCCTTGCGGCTCGCCGTGAGCGCCATCTCGGACATGGCGAACAGCGCATTCAGCACGATCAGGAAGAACAGTAGGGCAACGTCCATGCGGGGCGCGCGGCAATGAGAGAAGCGGCAGGGTAGCAGAATCCATGCCCCCGACCGGTAGGATCAAGGCATGAACTATCTGATCGGCGATGTGCAAGGCTGCTGCGGGGCGCTCGACCGGCTGCTCGCGAAAATCGACTTCTCGCCGTCGCGCGATCACATTTTTGTGCTCGGCGACCTCGTCAACCGCGGCCCGCAGTCGCTCGAAACGCTGCGCCGGCTGCGCGGCTTCGGCACTGCGGCGACCTGCCTGCTCGGCAACCACGACCTGAACCTACTCGCGGTCGCGCAAGGCGTTCGCAACGCGCACAAGGGCGACACCATCGATCAGATCCTCGACGCGCCCGATCGCGCCGAGTGGCTGGCCTGGCTGCGCCAGCGCCGCATGGCGGCGTTCGAGCACGGCTGGCTGATGCTGCACGCCGGCGTCGTGCCGCAATGGGACGTGGCGCAGACGCTGCAACTCGCCGGCGAGGTCGAGGCGCTGTTGCGCGGCGACGCGCTGGCCGAATTCCTGCCGCAGATGTACGGCGACCAGCCGACGCGCTGGCGCGACGATCTGGCCGGCGTCGAGCGCGCGCGCTTCGTGATCAACGTGTTGACGCGCGCCCGCTTCGTCGCTGCCGACGGCACGCTCGACTTGGTCACGAAAGACGCCGCCGACGGCGCGCCGGCCGGCTTCTTCCCGTGGTTCGACGCGCCCGGCCGGCGCACCGCCGGCACACCGATCGCGTTCGGCCACTGGGCCTCGCTCGGCCTGATCAGCCGCCCCGACCTGCTCGGGCTCGACACCGGTTGCGTCTGGGGCCGGCAACTCTCGGCCGCGCGCATCGATGGCGGCCGACGCGAGATCATTCAGGTCGATTGCGGCTGAGCGGCCCGGCCCTCAACCGTTGAACGCGACCGTGTAGCCCCACGAATCGAGCCGCGTCGGGATCGCGTTGAACGACAGCGTGATGCGGCGCGCGCCGGCGTTGGGCGGCACCGCGTGCATCAGGTAGCTCGGGAACAGCACCATGTCGCCCGGTTCGGGCAACGGGCTGATCCACTTGTCGGCGTTGAACGCCCCGGGCGTCGTCGCCGCGTGGTCGTTGCGGAACACGAAGTCGGTGCCGCCCGGCGACTTCATGAAGACGGTGCGCGAGTCGGGATGCGTGGGCGTCAGGTAGACCACGCCGGAGACGAAGCTGTTGGCGTGGTTGTGCATCGCCTGGCGACCGCCGGTGTCGAGCACGTTGACCCACATCTCCTTCAGCCCCCAGCCGAGCGCCTCGCCGAACAGCAGCGCACCGAACTCGGCCAGCTTCGGCGTGATCCGCGCAGCCGCCTCGACCAGCAGCGGGCTGTCGCCGGGGCGCAGCATCGCGGTGTGCGAGAGCTGCTTCGACGCATTGTTGTCGCGCACCGCGGCGGCGCTGAAGTGCACCACCAACGCGTCGACCAGCGCGCGCGGCAGCACCGCCGGCGCGCGCAGCAGCGGGATCGGGAACAGGCCGACCACTTCGTCCATCGCGGCGCTCACGCGAAGATCGCCGCGATGCGCAGCCACGACCAGTACGCCGCCAGCGCGCCGATGCCGTACAGCGCCGCGCTGCGCGCCTGCGTCAGCCGCGGCCAGCGCGCGCTGGCACGCCACAGCAGCCACGCCGCCGCCACCGTCATCAACTGGCCGAGCTCGACGCCGACGTTGAAGGTCAGCAGCGCGACCAGCAGGTGGTCGTCGGGCAGGCCGATCTCCTTCAGCGCGCCGGCGAAGCCCAGGCCATGCACCAGCCCGAACAGGAACGCGACCAGCGCCGGCCAGCGCCGCGCCAGCGTCTGGCGCCGATGCAGCGCCTCGCCGGCGACCAGCATGATCGACAGCGCGATCGTCGCCTCGACCGGCGGCGGCCGCAGCACCAGCCAGCCGAGCGCACTGCTCGCCAGCGTCAGGCTGTGGGCGGCGGTGAACGCGGTGATCGTCCACAGCAGCCGGCGGTTGAAGCCGACCAGGAACAGCAACCCGACCACGAACAGCAGGTGGTCGATGCCGCCCAGGATGTGCTCGACGCCGAGCAGCAGGTAGGCCGACGCGATCTGCGCGCCGCCGCGCGGATCGTTCGCGGCGCCGTACAGCTGCACCTGCGGCTGGCCGGCAGTCAGCGTGTAGACGCGCGACTCGCCGTCCAGCCAGAACACCTTGACGAGCGCGGCCGAATAGCGCTTGCCGACGCCGTCGATCGCCAGCGTGCCGTTCAGACCGGCCTCGCCGCACCGCAGCATCGCGGCGTCGGCGCGGCAACCGGCGGGCCACACCGGCGTCAGATCTTCGCTCGCCGGGCGCTTCTCGCTGGCGGTCCATTGCCAGAGAAATTCGCCGCGCGTCGTCTCGCGCAACTGCATTTCGGCCATGCTCATCTCGTGCGCACTGCCGCTGCCGTGCAGCAGCACCAGCGCAAGCAGCATCAGGCTGCGCAGCACGGTGCTCATCAGGCAACCTCCGTGCTTCGCACTGCGGTGAATTCGCCCTTGGGGCGGCCCGGCGGGCTCATGTCGGCGCCTCGTTCTTCACGCGGTACTGGCGCGCCAGCGCCTTGACCGCGGCGCTGCGCTGGTCGGACAAGGTCGCATCGGTCCAGTCCTGCAACACGACGCCGCGCAAGGCCTCGAACGCGGCCGGCCGCGGCGGCGCGATCGCGTCGACGCGCACCGCGTGCCAGCCGTCCTGCGCGCGCAACGCGCGCCACTCACCCGGCGCCGCGGTCTCGAGCGCCTGCGCGAACTCGGCCCCGTAGCTTTGCGCCAGGTTCGCATGCGGCCGGCCCTTGAACACCCGCAGCCCGGCCTTCGCGTCGCCCGGCGTGCCGGCGTTCAGCGCCGCGACGAAGCCGCGCACCGCGGCCTCGGAGGTCTCGCCGGCCAGCACCGCCTCCTGGAAGTCGTAGCGCGCCGGGTCGTCGTACTTCGCACGGTGGCTCTCGAACCAGGCGCGCAGGATCTTGTCGTCGACCGGCGGCAGCTTGACGCTCGCGTCGACCACGCTCAGCGCCTTGAAGATCACGCGCTCGCGGATCGCGGTGTCGCCCTTGTCGACCTGCAGCGCCAAGCCCTCGCGGTACAGCACCTCATTGTCGAGCCAGACCGCGCGCAGTGCCGCGAGTTCGGCGGCATCGGGCTCGCGCCCGCGTCCGGCCCTGAAGACCTGCTTCGCCTCGGCATCGACTTCGGCGCCGACCACGATCGTGCGCGGGTCGTCGGCGCGGCCGACGATGACGTGATCGATCGCGAACAGCAGCGCGCCGAGCACGACGAAGTGCAGCAGCGGCTCGCGCAGCCACGCCGGCACGCGCGCATGGCCGACGTTGGAACTCGGAAGAACAGCGGACATTCGTTTCCTCAAATGCAAAAGGCGCCGCGCGAAATCGCGCGGCGCTGGGTGGTGAAGGCGGCGCGTTACTTGACG
Organism: Pseudomonadota bacterium; assembly: GCA_040389925.1. Taxonomy (GTDB): domain Bacteria; phylum Pseudomonadota; class Gammaproteobacteria; order Burkholderiales; family Burkholderiaceae_C; genus LMDS01. The sequence goes on along the minus strand of JAZJZJ010000152.1, from coordinate 17,621 downwards.
CCGGCCACCGTCGTCGAGCCCTCGACCTCGATGTAGATCGGGTTGCTGTAGAACCAGAGGTCGGCCCAGGCCGCGACGTCGTAGGCAACGTACTTCACGCCGCCGATCACCGGCAGGTGCGCCGGGCAGCCGTCGATCGCGGTGCCGGTGTAGTTGCTGCCGGTCGCCGGCACGTTGGCGCCGACCACGGTGCAGGGGATGCGCAGCTTGCTGGTGTCACCGGCGTTCGTGAACAGGTCGCTCAGCGGGTTGCCGGCCGCGTCGGTCTCGAACGGCACCGCCGCCGGCAGGTTGCTGCCGCGCAGGCGGATGTACTGCGACGAGGTCACCGCGGGGATGCGGTAGCTCATCTTCAGGAAGCCGCTGTTGTCCTCGCCCGAATGCACCGTCGCCCACGGCGTGCTGCCGCTGCCGTTGAAGGTCTTGATCACGGTCGCGGTCGTGTTCTTCGCGGCGGCGGGCACGGCGGCCAGGCCGGCGGTCGAGCCGTCTTCCTTCAACCAGTTCGCGTTGCGCGGCCACTCGCCGGCGTAGTCGGCCGAGCCCGGCGTCTTGTAGCCGCCGACCATGCCGCGGATCAGGTCGATGTGGTCGAGCACCGGCTGGTTCAACGGCTGACTCACGCCGATCTGCGCGAGCGACGGGTTCGCGAACGTGTACGGCGAGTTGTTGCTGCCGGCCGGATCGCGCACGACGGCCACGACGACGATCTCGGCGCCCGGCTTGACGACCAGCTTCTCGCCCATCGTCGCGCAGCGCGGCGTGTCGATGTCGGTGTTCTTCGTCGCCGCGTTGACCGCGAGCGCTTCGGCCGAGGCGTCGGGGCGGAAACCGCCGCCGCCCTTGTACGACGCGCAGGCAACGAACGCGAGCCGATCGATCAACTGGCCGTTGGCGGCGAAGCTGTTGCCGGTGCGCAGCCCGTCGACGATGGTCTGCGGGCGCAGCTTGTCGCCGGCGTTGCGCACCATCACGTGGTCGCGCTGGTACTCGCCGGGGAAGAAGTCCTGGGTCGAGCGGCGGTCGTCCGGGCCGAAGCTGCCGCGGTTGTGCCAGTCGGAACTGGCGAAGAACCAGAAGTTGCGGCCCTCGCCGAGCAGCGCATCCCACACGCCGCCGAGCTGCGCGCCGTACACGCCGGTGCCGCCGTAGGTCGTGCCGCCGACCGAGTCGACCAGCACGCCGCCGAAGTTGTTGCGCTTGGGCCGGTATTCGCCGCGATCCGACGACGCGCCGTGACCCGGCTGCGTCTCGAAGCCGAACGCGACCTTCGGCGCCGCGTTGTTGAAGTTGCGCAGGTGCTCGATGTTGAAGCCGTTGTTGCCGTCCGGATTGAACGGGCCGGCGCGCTCCAGGTGGGCGGGCACGTAGTAGCTGGCGTTGCCGTGGTACTGCGCCATCCACTTCATCGCCTCGACGGTCTTCTGGTGGCCGCGATTGCCGGTGCCGGCACCGCCGGCCGGGATCAGCTTCTGTGCGGTCGCGTTCCAGCTCGGATCGGCCGCACTGTTGCTGCCGGGCACCGCGCAGTTCCAGTTGTTGCCGATCGCCGAGCCGGTGACGTTGCCGCGGCTCTTGTCGGTGTCGCCGCGGTCGAAGCAGTACGACCACTGGGCCAGCGCGTTGGCGTTGCCGACGGCGCTGTAGCCGGCACTGGTCGGGAGCGTCGCGCTGTCGATCGCCTGCGGCATCTGGCCGGTGACGACCGACATCGAGCTGTGCTCATGGCCCGCCACCACCGACTCCAGGCCGATGAACAGCGGCTGGCTCTTGGCGGCCGAGAGGTACTCGAGCAGCGGGTACTGGTACTCCTGGATCGACTGCCAGCGCCACATGTTGCCGCTGCCGCCGATACCGCCACCGTCGCCCTTCAGCGCGGCTGCGCCGATGCTGTTGGTCCAGGTCGTCGTCGGGCCTTTGCCGGCGATCACCGGGTAGGCGGGTGTGGCCAGCGTCGCGTCTTCGGCGAGCGTGCAGTTGCGGCTGCCGTTGCCGCCGTGGCCGGCCTGCACGAACCAGTCGAGACCGCCGGCGCCCTCGCCCTTGTCGGTGGACTTCTTGACCAGCTTCTGCATCGAGATCGAGCCGTCGGAGCAGGTGGTGTGGTTGTGGAAATCGCCGGTGACGTACTGGCCGGCGGTCTTGCCGGCCGCGCTGGCCACCATCGGGGCGGTGGCGAGGCTGGCGAACGCGGCGGCCGCGGCGAGCGCGATCCGGTTCTTGCTGAATGCGAGTGTCATGACAGGCTTACTCCTGGTGGTTCTTCGAGGTGTTCGGTCAACTGATGCTAGGCAGCGCAGATGACGCTGCCGTGACGGGCGGCGGTGCGCGTTCGAAGTCGATGTCGATGTCCGTGTCGACCACCCCGCCGTGCTCGAACACGCGCTTCAACGGGTAGTTGCGGCCGAGCTGCAGCGGGTGCTTCAGGCCGACGCGCCGGATGAACGTGCCGGTCTCGCCCGGCGGCCGACACGCAGCTGTCACGGTCCTGCGCCAGGATCGCGGGGCGCGACACGGTGTCCGTGCCCGCCCGCCTGCCGGGCGGCGCGCATCCGGCGCGTGCCGATCCGCGTATGGATCGTCAGGCCTGCACCTTGTCCTCGACCATGCCCCTCGCCTTCATCCGCCGCACTGCAGGTTGAGGCCGTGGTCGACGCGCGCAGTCGCACCTTCTCGCCCTTCCCTTCTCCATCGGCCGCCGCCAGACATCCATCGGCGCTCGGCCAGTCGCCCGGAATCATCATGTCTTCACACGATTGCCACAGGGTCGCGCCGCGCCGCGCGCCCTTGCCTGCCGCCGCGCTCGCGACGGCGGCCCTGCTCGCCCTCGCCGCCGGTGGCAGTGCGCGCGCCCAAACCACGCCGGCCGACACGGCCGTCGCGCAACTCGCGCCGATCACTGTGTTCGGCAACTACGACAACGCGGTCGGCAGCGCCGATGCCGCCAGCCAGGGCAGCGTGAACGCGACGCTGATCGGCAGCCGGCCGACCTTGCGCCCGGCCGAACTGCTCGAGTTCGTGCCCGGCGTGATCGTCACGCAGCACAGTGGCGACGGCAAGGCGAACCAGTACTTCCTGCGTGGCTTCAACCTCGACCACGGCACCGACTTCGCCACGTATGTCGGCGGCATGCCGGTCAACATGCCGACCCACGCGCACGGCCATGGCTACAGCGACCTGAACTGGCTGCTGCCCGAGCTCGTCAATCGCATCGCCTACAAGAAAGGGCCGTACTTCGCCGAAGAAGGCGATTTCGCGTCGGCCGGCGCCGCGCGCATCGGCCTGTTCGACAAGCTGCCGCAAGGCATCGCGTCGCTGGCGCTCGGCGAGAACGGCTACCGGCGCGCATTGATCGCGAACTCGAGCCCGCTCGGCGGCGGTGATCTGCTCTACGCGCTCGAGACCGCGCACAACGACGGCCCCTGGGAACACCCCGAAAAGTTTCACCGCGTCAACGGCGTGCTGCGCTACGGCGCCAGTGACGGCGGCACGCGCCACGCCTTCACCGCGATGGGCTATTCGGCCGGCTGGAACGCGACCGACCAGATCCCGCAGCGCGCGGTCGACGCCGGCCTGATCGGCCGCTTCGGCGCGGTCGACCCGAGCGACGGCGGGTTCACGTCACGCTACAGCCTGTCGTACGAGATGGAGCAGACACTCGCCGGCGGCCAGTTCAAGTTCAACGCGTATGCGATCCAGTCGACGCTCGACCTGTACTCGAACTTCACGTTCTTTCAGGAAGACCCCGCGGTCGGCGACCAGTTCGAGCAGGCCGAGCGGCGCCGTGTGGTCGGCCTCGCGACCAGCCGCAGCTGGAACACCCAGCTCGCCGGCCGCGACAGCACCCACACGATCGGCCTGCAACTGCGCCACGACCGGCTCGACCCGGTCGGCCTGTACCGCACGATCGCACGCGAGCGTGTTGCGCAACCGAGAGGGACAACGCAGCAGAGCACGGTGCGCCAGACCAGCCTCGGCATCCACGCCGAGAACGCGACGCAGTGGACGCCGTGGTTGCGCAGCGTGGCCGGGCTGCGCGCCGATCGTTTCGATTTCAGGGTGCGCAGCTCGATCGCCGCCAACAGCGGCGACCGCAACGCGAACATCGTGTCGCCGAAGCTGTCTCTGATCTTCGGGCCGTGGGCGAAGACCGAGTACTTCGTCAACTACGGCCACGGCTTCCACAGCAACGACGCGCGCGGCACGGTCGCGACCGTCGCCGCGAAAGACCCGAACGGCCCGGCGATCTCGCCGGTGAACCCGCTGGTGCGATCGAAGGGGGGCGAGTTCGGCGTGCGCACCGAGATCGTCCCGGGGCTGCAGAGTTCGCTGTCGCTGTGGGCGCTGAAGCTCGACTCCGAGCTGCTGTTCGTCGGCGACGCCGGCGAGACCGAACCGAGCCGCGCGAGCCGGCGTTACGGCATCGAGTGGAACAACCACTACATCGCGAACCCGTGGCTGCTGCTCGACGCCGACCTCGCGGTTTCACGCTCGCGCTTCACCGAGCCCGACCCGGGCGACCCGCTGCTGGGCCGGCACATCCCCGGCTCGATTCAGGCCGTTGCGTCACTGGGCGCGACCGTGACCGACCTCGGCCCGTGGTTCGGCCAGTTCCAGGTGCGCTACTTCGGCCCGCGCGCGCTCGACGAGAACAACCAACAGCGCTCGAAGGCGACGACGTTGGCGTACCTGCGCGCCGGCTACAAGGTCAACGAGAACGTGAAGCTGACCGTCGACGTGTTCAACCTGTTCAACCGCAAGGGAAGCGACATCGACTACTACTACGCCTCGCGCCTGCAGGGCGAGCCGGCGGAAGGCGTCAACGACATCCACTTCCACCCGGTCGAGCCGCGCAGCCTGCGGGTCTCGCTGGTCGCGAACTTCTGACGCACGTGGGGAAACGCGGGTCGCCTCTACAATCGCGGCTCGGGTTTTTCCGGGAAGCGTGGCCGAGCGGTTTAAGGCTGCAGTCTTGAAAACTGCCGAGGGGGCAACTCCTCCGTGAGTTCGAATCTCACCGCTTCCACCACCATGCGCCTCGACCCCCTTTCGCTCCGCCTGTTCGTCAGCGTCGTCGAGCGCGGCTCGATCGCGGCGGCGGCGCAGCAAGGCCACATCGCGCCCGCAGCCGTCAGCAAGCGCATGAGCGAGCTCGAAGCGCAGCTGCGCACGCCGCTGCTGGCACGCACCAACAAGGGCGCGCAAGCCACCCCGGCCGGTCTGGCACTGCTGAACCTGGCGCGCCGCCTGCTGGTCGACCTCGACGACATCGCGCTGCAGATGCGCGACTGGTCGGGCGGAACGCGCGGCCAGGTGCGCGTGTTCGCGAACATTTCGGCGATCACGCAGTTCCTGCCGAAAGAGATCGCCGCCTTCCTCGCGCGCTATCCGCAGGTCGACGTGCACCTGCAGGAGCGCATCAGTTCAGTGATCGTCAAGGCCGTGGCCGAGAACGAGGCCGATGTCGGCGTCTGCCTGATGGACGGGCCGGCCGACGGCGTCGAGGTGTTCCCGTATCACCGTGACGAGCTCGTGCTGATCCTGCCGCGCCGGCACCGGCTGGCGAAGAAGCGCGGGATCGCGTTCGCGCAGGCGCTCGAGCATGACTTCGTCGGCCTGCACACCGGCAGCTCGATCATGCTGCTGCTGACGCGCGCCGCGATGACCGCGCAGCGCAGCCTGCGCGTGCGCATCCAGGTGACGAGCTACGACGCGCTCGCGCGCATGGTCGAGGCGGGCCTGGGCATCGGCGTGATGCCGCGTGCGGTCGCGCAAGCGCTGGTCAAGTCGGTCGACATCGCCGCGGTGGCGCTGACCGACCCCTGGGCGCAGCGCGAACTCGCGATCTGCGTGCGCTCGTATGCCACGCTGCCGGTGGCGGCGCGGCTGCTGGTCGACAGCCTGCGCGCGGTCTGATTCGTCCGCTGCCATCGCGATCCGCGATGGCAGCCTCGCGAGGCGCTGATTTACGGGCGGCTGCGGCGCGGCGATGATCGCGGCCGATCCATCGACCGAGGCCCTTTCCATGTCCGCTGCGAACCCGCCCCTGACGCCGAGCGCGCTGAACGGCCTGCGCGTCGTCGAGATGGGCCAGCTCATCGCCGGCCCGTTCGCCGGCAAGACGCTCGGCGAGTTCGGCGCCGACGTGATCAAGATCGAGGCGCCCGGCGCTGGCGACCCGCTGCGCAACTGGCGTCTGACGAAAGACGGCACCTCGGTGTGGTGGCAGGTTTCGTCGCGCAACAAGCGCTCGATCGCGCTCGACCTGCGCGCCGCCGAGGGCCAGACCATCGCGCGCCAGCTGATCACCGAAGCCGATGTGCTGATCGAGAACTTTCGCCCCGGCACGCTCGAAGCCTGGGGCATGGGCTGGGACGATTTGCGCGCGCTGAACCCCGGCCTCGTGATGCTGCGCATTTCCGGCTACGGCCAGACCGGCCCGTACCGCGACCTGCCCGGCTTCGGTGCGATCGGTGAGGCGATGGGCGGGCTGCGCCACCTGACCGGCGAGCCCGGCCGCGTGCCGGTGCGCGTCGGCGTGTCGATCGGCGACACGCTCGCCGCGCTGCACGGCACGATCGGCGTGCTGACCGCGCTGTACCACCGCAAGGTCAATGGCGGCATGGGCCAGGTGATCGACGTGGCGCTGCACGAGGCCGTGTTCAACGTGATGGAAAGCCTGCTCCCCGAGTACAGCGCGTTCGGCGTGGTGCGCGAGGCCGCCGGCAGCGCGCTGCCCGGCATCGCGCCGTCGAACGCCTACCGTTGCGCCGACGGCTACGTGCTGGTCGCCGGCAACGGCGACAGCATCTTCAAGCGGCTGATGACGGCGATCGGCCGCGACGACTTGCGCACGGCGCCCGACCTCGGCAACAACGCCGGCCGCGTCGCGCGCGTCGCCGAGATCGACGCGGCGATCGAGCATTGGACTCTGACGCGCCGCGTCGACGCGGTGCTCGAAATCCTGGGCGCCGCGCGCGTTCCGGCCGGCAAGGTCTACACCGCAAAGGACATCCACGAAGACCCGCACTTTCGCGCCCGCGAGATGATCCTGACGCAGACCACGCGCGACGGCTACGACGTCGACGTGCCCGGCGTCGTGCCCAAGCTGTCGGCCACGCCGGGCACGCTGCGCACATCCGCCCCGCACCTCGGCGACGACACCGATGCGGTGTTGAAACAGATCGGCCTGTCGCCCGACCAGATCGCGCAGTTGCGCAGCAAAGGGATCGTCGCATGAGCCCGCCGGGCCGCCCCAAGGGCGAATTCACCGCAGTGCGCAGCACGGAGGTTGCCTGATGAACACCGTCTGGCGCAGCGCCGCCAATGGCACAAGAAAGCGCATCCACATGCAGGAAGTCGGCACCCGCGACGGCTTGCAGGTCGAGGCCGCGTTCGTCGCGACCGACGCCAAGATCGCGCTCGTCAACGCACTGTCGCAGGCCGGCATGGCGAAGATCGAGGTCACCGCGTTCGTGTCGCCGCAGGCGATTCCGGCGCTGCGCGATGCCGAGATCGTGATGCGCGAAATCACGCGCCCGCCGGGCGTGGTCTACACCGCGCTGGTGCCGAACGTGCGCGGCGCCGAGCGCGCGATCGAAGCCGGCACCGACGAACTGAACCTCGTGATGTCGGCGAGCGAGACCCACAACCTGGCGAACCTGCGCATGACGCGCGAGCAGTCGTTCGCCGCGCTGCAGCAGGCGGCCGCGCTCGCGGTCGCGGCCGGCCGCGCCGTGAACATCTCGCTGTCGTGCAGCTTCGGCTGCCCGATGGAGGGCGAGGTGCCCGAGGTCGCGGTACTCGGCTGGGCGCAGCGTTTCGTCGAACAGATCGGCGCCCGCGGCGTGACGCTGTGCGACACGACCGGCATGGCCTGGCCGGGCCAAGTCGAGGCGCTGACACGAGCCTTCCGCGCGCGCTGGCCTCACACCGAACTGACGCTGCACTTCCACAACACGCGCGGCATGGGGCTGGCGAACGTGCTCGCCGCGATCGACGCCGGTGCCGACCGCTTCGACGCCTCGCTCGGCGGCATCGGCGGCTGCCCGTACGCGCCGGGCGCGACCGGCAACGTCTGCAGCGAAGAGATCGTGCACGCACTCGACCTGATGGGCTACGACACCGGCGTCGACCTGGCACAGCTGATCGCAGCCGCGCAGCGGCTGCCCGGTCTGATCGGGCACGACATCCCGAGCCAGATCGTCAAGGCCGGTCGGCGCCTCGATTTGCACCCTGTTCCCGCCGACTTCGGGGCGATTCGCGACCGGGCGCTGGCCCGGGATCGTTAACATCGCAGCAATCCATGCTCCCTGACATCGATTCACTCGCCCTGTTCGTCAAGGCCGCCGAGTTCGGCAGCCTGACGCGTGCCGCCGACGCGTGTCACATCGGCCTGGCGGCAGCGAGCCGGCGCATCGGCTTGCTCGAACACCGCGTCAAGTGCACGCTGCTCGAACGCTCGCCGAAGGGCGTCGAGCTCACGCCCGCCGGCGCCACGCTGCTCGCGCACGCGAAGCTGCTGCTGGTGCAGCTCAATCAGATGCAGGCCGACATGGACGACCACGCCGCCGGTCGCAGAGGCCAGCTGCGCGTGCTCGCCAACACCTCGGCGATGACCCAGTTCGTGCCTGGTGATCTGGAGCGCTTCGGGCGCGCGAACCCGGATGTGCGCCTGCTCGTCGCGGAGCGCTGGAGCGCGCAGATCATCGCGGCGCTGCTCGCCGGCGAGGCCGACGTGGGCATCGTGCTCGAAGGCCACCCGACCGAGGGGCTCGACACCTTCGCCTACCGCAGCGATCACCTCGCGGCCGTCGTGCCGAACGACCATCCGCTGCTGGCGCTCGACCGCATCCGCTTCAGCGACGTGCTCGACCACGACCTCGTCGGCCTCGAGAGCGGTTCGTCGCTGATGCGCCTGCTCACCGAGCAGGCGGCGAGTCTCGAGAAGGCGCTGCGGCTGCGGGTCCAGGTGCGCGGCTTCGAGGTCGTGTGCCGGATGGTGCAGTCGGGCATGGGCATCGGGGTGCTGCCGTTCCAGGCGGTGAGCCTGCTGAGCGACGGCTTGGGGCTGACCGCAAGGCCGCTCGCCGACGCCTGGGCCGAGCGCCGGATGCTGATCTGCGTCAAGAAAGACCGGCCCGCGAACGTCTCGCTGACGCGCCTGCTCGACGCGCTGCGGCCCGACGCGGCCCCGACCACGACGACTACCGCGTAGTAACCCGACGCTTCGAGTTTCGGCAAGTCCCGGTTGCCGAAGTTCCGATGGCGTTGCCGTGCACCGAGCGGCAAACTCCGCCGCATGGCATCCAAACCCCTGGACGGAATCGTCGTCGTGGCCCTCGAACAGGCGGTGGCCGCGCCCTACTGCTCGAGCCGCCTGGCCGATGCAGGCGCGCGCGTGATCAAGATCGAACGGCCCGAAGGCGATTTCGCACGCGGCTACGACCGCGCGATGCAGGGCGAATCGTCGTACTTCGTGTGGATCAACCGCGGCAAGGAGTCGATCGCGCTCGACCTGCGGCTGGATGCCGACAAGGCGCAACTGAAGGCGCTGATCGCCGGCGCCGACGTCTTCATCCAGAACCTCGCGCCCGGCGCGGCGGGGCGCTTGGGCTTCGGCAGCGCAGCGCTGCGCGACGCGTTCCCGCGCCTGATCACCTGCGATGTCTCGGGCTACGGCGAGGCCGGCCCGTTGCATCAGTTGAAGGCCTACGACCTGCTCGTGCAGGCCGAGAGCGGCCTGGTCGCCGTCACCGGTGCGCCCGGCGCATGGGGCCGGATCGGCGTGTCGATCTGCGACATCGGCGCCGGCATGAACGCGATCATCGGCATTCTGCAAGCGCTGATGCAGCGCGAGCGCACCGGCACCGGCAGCGCGATCAAGGTCTCGCTGTTCGACACCGCTGCCGAGCTGATGGCGGTGCCGTACCTGCAGGCACGCTACGGCGACGGCGCACCGGCGCGCGTCGGCCTGCGACACCCGACGATCGCGCCCTACGGTGCGTTCACCTGCTCCGACGGTCGCGAGCTGGTGCTGTCGATCCAGAACGAGCGCGAATGGGCCGCGTTCTGCGAGCACGTGCTGGGCGATGCCTCGATCGCCACCGATGCGCGGTTCAACGGCAATGCGGTGCGCACCTCGAACCGCGATGCGCTCGAAGCGCTGGTGCAGGGCGTGCTGGACACGCTCACCTATCCGCAGGCGGTCGACCGCCTGACCGAGGCGCAAACCGCGTTCGGCGCGATCAACTCGGTGCACGACCTGATCGATCATCCACAGTTGCGCACCCGCGCGATGCCGGTGCATGGCCGCTCGATGCTGATCCCGGCGCTGCCTTACCTGACCGAATGGGACGAGCCGCGCTACGCACCGGTACCGGCCGTGAACGAACACGGCGCGGCCCTGCGTGCCGAATTTCCGGCGCCGCCCGCGTGATCGTTCCTCAGTGTTGACCCTGACTTTGAATTCCGCGTACTCCCCCCTGCGCGAATACTGATTCCGCAACGCGAACAATCAGCCTACCCTCACCGCCCGCCCGACCCATTCCACAACAGGAGACAAGATGTCCGCTCTTTCCAAGACCTTCGTGGCCACGGCCCTGCTCGCGCTCGCCGCTACCGCGGTGCGCGCCCAGGACATCAAGATCGGCTACAACGCCGACCAGTCCGCCAGCGGCGTGGCCGAGCTCGGCATCGCCGGGCGCTGGGCCTTCGAGGCCGCGATCGAAGACATCAACAAGTCGGGCGGCATCCTCGGCCGCAAGGTCGTCGGCGTGATCCGCGACGACCTCGGCGCACCGCCGAAGTCGATCCAGAACATGACCGAGCTGATCGACAACGAGAAGGTCGACGCGGTTGTCGGCCCGGCCAACTCGGGCAACGCGCTGGCCTGGCTGCACATCCCGCAGCAGCGCAAGATCCCGGTCGTGGTGCCGATCGCCACCGGCAGCGACATCACGCTGCGCTATGCCAAGGAAGCGCAGAACTACCTCTACCGCGTGTCGATGGTCGACCGTGAGCAGATCGCGCTGCTGGCCGCGTACGCGGTGAAGGCATCGAAGACGCAGAAGATCGCGATTCTGGCCGACTCCACCGGCTACGGCCAGGGCGGCATCAAGGACGCGACCGAAGTGCTGGCGCTGCACAACGTGAAGCCGGTGATCGTCGAGAAGTACGGCCCGAAGGACACCGACATGACCTCGCAGCTCGCGAAGATCCGCGACGCCGGCGCCGATGTCGTCATCATCTACGGCATCGCCGACGGCACCGCGCACGTGCTGCGCAGCATGGAGAAGATCAACTACATGCCGACCACGCTCGGCACCTGGGGCAACCTCTCCGGCCTGTTGCCGCGCATCGCCGGCAACAAGCTCGCCGAGCACCTGATCCTGGCGGCCTCGACCACCGAAGACAGCAACCCACGCACCAAGGCGCTGGGCGAGCGCGTGCGCAAGAACTTCCCGACGCTGACGACCTTCCCGTGCTCGGCACAGGCCTACGACTCGGTGATGCTGATCGCCGCGGCGATGAAGCTCGCGAAGAGCACCGATGGCGAGAAGGTCGCGGCCGCGCTCGAGCAGGTGAGCGGCGTGCAGGGCGTGATCAAGACCTACAACAAGCCGTTCTCGAAGACCAACCATGAAGCGCTCGGCGTGTCCGATTTCTACCTGGCGCGCTGGAAAGACGGCACGCCGGTGCGCTACGAGGACGCGATCATCAAGTCGCTGACCGCCGCCGACCTGAAGCGTTGAACCCGGCGCCGGCCGCCTTGCGTGCGACGCAGGGCGCGCCGGCGCGAGCCTTTGACTGGCAAGAACAGAGGCAAAGATGGTCGCGATCCTCCAGGCGGTATTCAGCGGGCTGGCGTTGGGCAGCATCTACGCGCTCGTCGCGCTCGGCTTCAACATCACGCACAACACGACGAAGACGCTGAACTTCGGCCAGGGCGAGTTTCTCGTCGCCGGCGCGTTCGTCGCGGTCTCGGGCGTGCTGCTGCTGTCGGGCAAGGGCCTGACCGGCGCGCTGCTGCCGCAGGACGTGACCCTCTGGCGCTACGGCGGCAGCCTCGTGATCAGCATCGTCGTGCTGGGCCTGCTCGGCATCGTGCTGTACTACACCGCGGTGCGGCCGTTCATCGGCCTGCCCGGCCTCGCGTGGGTGATGAGCACGATCGGCTTCGGCATCATCATCCAGAACACCGCGCTGGTGATCTGGGGGCCGTCGCCGTTGGTGCTGCCCTCGCCGCTCGGCGACACCGTGATCCGCATCGGCGGCGCCGGCGTGCTGCCGCAGGAAGTGCTGGTGCTCGTCTCGAGCATCGTCGTGATGCTGTGCCTCGACACGGTGATGCGCAAGACCCGGATCGGCAAGGCGGTGCGCGCGGTCGCGCACAACCAGAATGCGGCCACGCTGATGGGCATCAACGTGGCGGCGGTGATCGTGCTGGCGTTCGTCGTCAGCTCCAGCCTCGCCGGCCTCGCCGGCCTGTTGATCGCGCCGATCACGACCGTCTCGGTCTTCATGGGCGTGACGCTCGCGCTGAAGGCGTTCTCGGCCGCGATCGTCGGCGGCCTGAGCAACGCGCGCGGCTGCATGCTGGGCGGCTTTCTGCTCGGGCTGATCGAGGCGCTGGTGGGCCTGTGGCATGCCGAGCTGCGCGAGATCAGCATCTTCCTGCTGATCATCATCGTGCTCGTCGTCAAGCCCGAAGGGCTGCTCGGCCAGCGCATCTCGGAGAAGGTGTGATGACCAAGCGTGCACACCTGACCGGGCTGGTCGCGATCGTCCTGTTCCTCGCCGCGGTGCCGTTTCTGACGAGCAACGCGTTCTATCTGAAAGTGCTGTTCCTGATCGCGGTGAATTACCTCGCGGCGACCGGCCTGAACGTGCTGGTCGGCCACGCCGGGCAGAAGTCGCTCGGGCATGCGGGGCTGTTCGCGGTCGGCGCGTACACGGTCGCGCTGCTGACCGCGCGTTGGGGCTGGAATCCGTGGCTCGCGTTCGCGGCAGCGGGCGTGATGGCCGGGCTGTTCGGCGTCGTGATCGCATTGCCGGCACTGCGCGTCAAGGGCCCGGCACTGGCGATGGTGACGATCGGCTTCGGCATCGTCGTCGAGAAGGTCGTCTCGGAGTGGCAGGACGTGTTCGCCGGCCAGCAAGGCATCTACGGCGTCGTGCCGCCCGCGTTCGGCAGCCGCGCGTTCGGCGCCGCCGAGTGGCTCTGGTTCGCCGGCGCGCTCGCGATCGCGGCGCATTTGATGATCCGCTCGCTGCTGCTCGGCAAGTACGGGCGCGCGTTCATGGCGGTGCAGACCGCCGAGGTCGCTGCCGAAAGCGTCGGCGTCAGCGTCTACCGCTTCAAGGTGCTGGCGTTCGTGATCAGTGCCGTCACCTGCGGTCTGGCCGGCGCGCTGATCGCGCAGCAGAACCAGTACATCAGCTCCGACTTCATCACCTTCAACCTGTCGATCTTCTTCCTGCTGATCGTGCTGTTCGGCGGCAGTTCGATCTACGGGCCGCTGCTCGGCGCCGTTGTGCTCACGCTGCTCGACGCATTCCTCGCGCGCTGGCCCGACCTGCAGCACTTCACCTACGGCGCGCTGCTGCTGTTCGCGCTGTACGTGATGCCCGACGGCCTGGCCGGCGCGATCAAGTCCTTCGCGCGGCGCGCGATGCCGGGCTGGTTCAAACAGCCGCCGCTGCCGGCGCCGAGCGGCGAGTGGGCATTGCGTGGCGCCGAAATCGCGAAAGCCGATCAGCCGCTGCTGTCGGCGACGGCGCTGTACAAGGCGTATGGCGGCGTCGTGACGACGCGCGACGTCAGCATCGAGTTGAAGACCGGCCACATCCACTCGCTGATCGGCCCGAATGGTGCCGGCAAGACGACGCTGCTGAACATCCTGTCGGGCATCGTGCCGCCGGACCGTGGCGCGATTCGGTTCAACGGCGAAGACATCGTCGGCAAGGCGCCGAACCGGATCTCGCAGCTGGGCTTGGGCCGCACGTTCCAGAACCTGAAGCTGTTCGCCGACATGACCGTGCTCGACAACGTCAAGGTCGGCCTGCACCGGCTGCTGAAGACCGGCGTCTGGAGCTATCTGTTCGGCCTGCCGGCCGCGCGCCGCAGCGAACAGGCGGCGGCCGACGAAGCGCTGCAGATCCTCGATTTTCTCGGCCTGCGCGACAAGGCCTTCGAGCGCGCCGGCAGCCTGCCCTACGGCCTGCAGCGCCGGCTCGAACTCGCGCGTGCGCTCGCCACCCACCCGCGCCTGCTGCTGCTCGACGAGCCCGCGGCCGGCCTGAACCCGCAGGAAACGCGCGACCTGATCGGCGTGATCGCGAAAGTGCGCGAGAAAGGCATCACCGTGCTGCTGATCGAACACCACATGGACCTCGTGATGGCGATCTCCGACCACGTGATCGTGCTCGACTACGGCGACAAGATCGCCGAGGGCAACCCCGGCGACATCCAGCGCAACCCGCGCGTGATCGCGGCCTACCTCGGCGAGGAAGACCCGGATCTCGATGCGGATCTCGTGCCTGTTGCCGACGCAGGAGCGGGAGCCGGTCATGTCTGAGCCGATGCTGAAAGTCGAGGCGCTCGAAGTGCGCTACGGCGCGATCGACGCGCTGAAAGGCATCTCGCTCGAAGTGCGCGCCGGCGAGGTCGTCACGATCATCGGCGGCAACGGCGCCGGCAAGAGCACGCTGATGAAGACGATCTCGGGGCTCGAACCGGCCGCCGCGGGCCGCGTGCTGTTCGAGGGCCGCGACATCACGAAGATGCGCGGTCACGAGCGCGTTGCGCTCGGCATCGCGCAGTCGCCCGAGGGCCGGCAGGTCTTTCCGGACCAAACGGTGCGCGACAACCTGATGCTCGGCGCCTATCACCGCAAAGTCACGCCGGCGCAGCTCGCGGCCGAGATCGACGCGCAGTTCGCGATCTTCCCGCGGCTGCGCGAGCGCGAGGCGCAGATGGCCGGCACGATGTCGGGCGGCGAGCAGCAGATGCTGGCGATCGCGCGCGCGCTGATGTCGAAGCCGAAACTGCTGCTGCTCGACGAGCCCTCGCTCGGTCTGGCGCCGCTCGTCGTGAAAGAGATCTTCGGCGTGATCCGCAACCTGAAGCGCCACGGTGTGACGATCCTGCTGGTCGAGCAGATGGCGAATCAAGCCTTGGCGGTGGCCGAACGCGGCTATGTGCTCGAGACCGGCCGCATCACCACCTCCGGCAGCGGCACCGAGCTGCGGCGCGATCCGCGCGTGCGCGCTGCCTACCTGGGCGAACACTGATGGCCGACGACAGCACGAACGCGGCGGACGCGTTCGACTATGTGATCGTCGGCGCCGGCGCGGCCGGCGCGATCCTCGCGGCGCGGCTCAGCGAAGACGGCAAGGCCAGCGTCTGCCTGCTCGAGGCCGGCCCGCCCGACTGGCACCCGTGGCTGCACATGCCGGCCGGCTACATCAAGGCGGTGTTCAACCCGACCTACGCGTGGCAGTTCACGTCGGAGCCGAACCCGCTGACGCTGAACCGCCGCATCCCGCTGCCGCAAGGCAAGACACTCGGTGGCTCGACCTCGATCAACGGCCTGGTCTACAACCGCGGCCAGCGCGAAGACTTCGACGGCTGGGCCGCGCTCGGCAACCGCGGCTGGGGCTATGCCGAGGTCCTGCCTTACTTCCAGCGCAACGAATCCCACACGACCGGCGATGCGCGCCTGCGCGGCCGCGACGGGCCGCAGACCGTCAGCGACATCGCATGGATTCATCCGATTTGCGAGCGCTTTCTGCAAGGCGCGCAGGGCCTGGGCCTGCCGCGCAATGCCGATTACAACGGCGCGTCGCAAGCCGGTGTCGGCTACTTCCAGCGCACGATCGACGGCCGCTGGCGCATCAGCACGGCGCGCGCCTACCTCTGGCCGGCGCGCAAGCGAACGAACCTCGCCGTGCGCACGAATGCGCGCGCGACGCGCATCGTGTTCGACGGCCAGCGCGCGGTCGGCGTGCGCTACACGAAAGGCACCTCGCTCGCGACCGAGCGCACGGTCAGCGCACGGCGCGAGGTGATCGTCTGCGCCGGCGCGCTGAACACGCCGAAGCTGTTGCAGCTTTCGGGCGTCGGCCCGGGCGCGCTGCTGCAGTCGCTCGGTGTCCCCGTCGTTCGTGACCTGCCCGGCGTCGGCGCGAACCTCAGCGACCACTTCTCGGTGCGCATCGTGATGGGTGTGAAGGACACGACGACGATCAACGAACTGTCGCGCATGCCACGGCTCGTTGGCCAGGTCGCGCGTTGGGTGCTGGGCAAGCCGAGCATCCTCGCGCTGAGCCCGTCGCTGGTGCACTGGTTCTGGAACTCTGCGCCTCAGCGCGCCGGCCTCGACCGGCCCGACCTGCAAGGCGTGTTCACGCCGGCGAGCTACCGCGAAGGCTATGTCGGCATGCTCGACACCTACCCCGGCATGACCTGCGGCGTCTGGCCGCACCGGCCCGAGAGCCGCGGCACGGTGCAGGCGCGCTCGGCCGACGCCTTTGCCGACCCGCTGGTGCAGCCGAACTACATGAGCGACGAACGCGACCGCACGATGCTGCTCGGCGGCATGCGCATCGCGCGGCAACTGCTGAACACGCCCGAGCTCGCGCCGATCTCGACGAAAGAGTCGTTGCCGGGCCCACAGGTGCAGAGCGACGACGAACTGCTCGACTTCGCGCGCCGCTACGGCGTCTCGTCGTACCACGTCAACGGCACCGCGAAGATGGGGCCGGCGAGTGACCCGATGGCCGTCGTCGACGCCGAGTTGCGCGTCCACGGGCTCGCGGGCCTGCGCGTCGTCGATGCCTCGGTGATGCCGACCATTCCGTCGGCCAACACCTGTGCCGCGACCATGATGATTGCCGAAAAGGCCGCCGACATGATCCGCGGCAAGCCCGCGCTCGCCGCGGCCGTGATCTGATTTGAACTCCCAGGGGAACAGCATGAAGAAGCTATTGATCGGCGGCGCGTGGGTCGCGCCCGAAGGCGGCGCCAGCCTGCCCGTGATTGCGCCCGCGACCGGCGAGGTTTTCGACCATATCGCACGCGGCACGAAAGCCGACATCGATCGCGCCGTGAAGGCCGCGCGCAGCGCGCTCGACGGCGACTGGGGCAAAACCTCGGCGCTCGAGCGCGGCCGCATTCTGATGCGGCTCGGCCAGAAGGTGCTGGACCACGCCGAAGAGCTCGCGCAGCTCGAAGCGCTCGACACCGGCAAGCCGATGGCGACCGCGCGCAACGACATCCAGGTGCTGGCGCGCTACCTCGAGTTCTACGGCAGCGCGGCCGACAAGATGCACGGCGAGGTGATCCCGTTCAACACCGGCTACAACGCGCTGCTGCTGCGCGAGCCGCTCGGCGTGACCGCGCACATCATCCCGTGGAACTACCCGGCGCAAATGCTCGGCCGGTCGATCGCGCCGGCCCTGGCGATGGGCAACGCGGTCGTGCTCAAGCCGTCTGAAGACGCCTGCATGACGCCGCTGCGCGTCGGCGAGCTCGCGCTCGAATGCGGGCTGCACGCCGGTGCGCTGAACATCGTCACCGGCCTCGGCGAAGAAGCCGGCGCGGCGCTGACCGCGCACCC
>JAZJZJ010000151.1:0-2758 GCA_040389925.1 Pseudomonadota bacterium | reverse complement strand
AGCACCGCTTTCCGTACCTCGACCCGCTGAACCACCTGCAGGTCGAGCTGATGCGCCGCTACCGGCAGCGCACGGAAGGCGACCCGGAGAACGCCCGGGTGCAGACCGGAATCCACATCTCGATCAATGGCGTGGCCGCGGGATTGCGCAACACTGGCTGAATGCCCCCGTCCACCCCCCCGGAACGCGGGGCGGGTGACGGCGGGTTTGTCCCCTTCCCGTCGGCGGGCCGTGCACCTACCTTGTGCGATCCACAAGACGAGGAGGAGACACGATGAAGAAGCCTGTGCTGCTACTGGCCGCCCTGACGCTTGCCGCCGCGGGGGCGCTGGCCGCGCCGCCGCCGGCCTACTTCGTCGATGAGGCCAAGCTGCCGTTCGCGTCGCTCCCGGGCCTCCCGACCCAGACCGCCTCGGGCGTGCACAACGGCGCCGGCTACCGGATGGAGGTACCGCCCAACTGGAACGGCAAGCTGGTGCTGTGGGCGCACGGTTACCGCGGCACCGGGCTGGAACTGACGGTCGACAACCATCCGCTGCGCCAGTTCCTGATCGCCAATGGCTACGCTTGGGCGGCGTCGAGCTACAGCCGCAACGCCTACGACCCGGCGCAGGGCGCGAAGGACACGCACGCGCTGACCACCCTCTTCAATGGCACGTTCGGCAAGCCCGCGAAGACCTACATCACCGGCGCGTCGATGGGCGGCCATGTCACCGGCATCGTCGCCGAACAGTGGCCACAGTCGTACGACGGTGCGATGCCGATTTGCGGGGTGCTCGGCGACTACGAGCTGTTCGACTTCTTCCTCGACTTCAACATCGCGGCGCAGACGCTGTCGGGCGTCGGCAAGAGCTATCCGTACGGTGCCGACTACCTGAGCACCACCGTGCCGGCCACCAAGGCAGCGCTGGGCCCGGCGTTCCCGTTCGCACTGAACGCGACCGGGCAGAACTTCAAGTCGCTGGTCCAGCTGCGAAGCGGCGGCGTGCGGCCGATGTTCGAGCAGGGCTGGCTGTACTGGAACGGCGTCGCGGGCGACTTCCTGTTCGGGCTCGGCGTTGGTGACGGCAGCTTGCCGCGCCATCCCGGTGTCGCGGTCCAGAACTCCGACGTGCTGTACCAGTTCGACACCAACCCGGCCCTGACCGCCGCCGAAGACGCCTTCAACGTCGCGGTCCAGCGCGTCACGGCCGACCCGCAAGGCCGGCATCGCAACGGCATTTCCAACGTGCCGCCGACGACCGGCGACCTGCGCATCCCGATGCTCAGCCTGCACACCCTGGGCGACCTGTTCGTGCCGTTCCACATGGAGCAGGTCTATGCCCGGCGGGTGGCCGCACACAACGCGTCGAACCTGCTGGTGCAGCGCGCGACGCGCGATATCGGGCATTGCAGCTTCACCGCGACCGAGTTGGTGACGACCTTCGTGGACTTGGTCAAGTGGGTCGAGGCCGGCGCCAAGCCGGCCGGCGACAAGGTGCTCGACCCGGCCGCCGTGGCCGACCCGAACTTCGGCTGCACCTACACCGACAAGGCGGCGCCGCGGGTGTGGGACAACCCCGCGCTGGCGTTCCTGAAGCCGGCGGCGTGCCCGGCGCAATAGTCCGGTAGCGACACCGCCACACGACCCGCCGAGCGATCGGCGGGTCGCTTTTTTTGTCCCGATCGCTCGAGCGGGTTTCGAGAAGGTTCAGCGCCCCGCCGCGACCAGCGCCTCGCGCACCGCCGCCACCTGCCGACGCGAAACCGCGAGCCACTCGTCGACCGGCGCCATGCGCACGGCCCAGCCTTCACCGCCTTCGTCGTCGCGCTCGCCGGCCGCGCCCGGGACGGCGCGCCGCTCGAGCGCGCGCACCGCGCCGCGCGCGACCAGCGCGTTGCGGTGGATGCGCAGGAAGCGATCGCCGAGGCGCGGCTCCAGATCGCTCAGCGCCTCGTCGAGCACATAGGTGTGATCCGCTGTGCGCAGGGTCACGTACTTCAGCTCGGCCTTGAAATACAGCACCTCGGCGAGCGGCACGCGCAGCACGCGGCCGCGGTCGGTGACGACGATCGCGGCCGCGTCTTCCAGGTCGGCTGCGGGTGCCGCGGCCGCAGCGCCGCGCCGCAGTGCCAACCGTTGCGCGACACGCTGCAGCGCCGCGTGCAGCCGCTCGCGCCGCACCGGCTTGGTCAGGTAGTCGACCGCGTCAAGGTCGAATGCGTGCAGCGCGTGCTCGGCATGCGCGGTCACGAACACGACCGCCGGCGGCTCGGCCAAGCGCTTCAGTTCGGCGGCGAGCTGCAGGCCGTCGCGGCCGGGCATCTGCACATCGAGCAGGATCAGGTCACAGCTGTTTTTGATCAACCACGCGAGCGCCTGCGCGGCATTCGCCGCTTCGCCGACGACGCTCGCCTTGGGCTCGACGCTGTCGTGCACGAGGCCGCGCAGGCGCAAGCGCGCGAGCTCCTCGTCGTCGACCAGCAGAACTCTCAACGCGCTCACAGCGGCACCACGATCTGCACCCGGAACACGTCGGCCTCGCGCCGCGCCTCGAACTGCGAGGCGACGTCGTGCATCAGCCGCAGCCGCTCGCGCACGTTGCGCAGCGCGATGCCGTTGCCGGGCTCCGAGGCGCTGGCCGGCAGGCTGTTGACGATCGATACCATCGAGCGCCCGAGCTTGACGCGCGTGCGCACCCGGATCGTGCCGCCGGCCGCGCTCGGCTCGATGCCGTGGCGCACCGCGTTCTCGACCAGCGGCTGCAGCAGCAGCGGC
>JAZJZJ010000150.1:0-6563 GCA_040389925.1 Pseudomonadota bacterium | reverse complement strand
AACTCGCTCTTCGTTCTGCTCGGAGGAAAGTGGCTCGGAGATTCAGCGGCCGAAAAGTTCGTCCGCACGCGCAAGTGAAGGCAGATCGGGGTCGAGTCTTGCCTTTGCCTCCAATCGGATGAGCTACCGCCCCCGCGCCAACCGCGGATCCAGCAAATCCCGCAACCCATCCCCCATCAGGTTCAACCCCAGCACCGAGAACACGATCGCCAGCCCCGGCCAGACGGCCAGCAGCCACGACTGGTACATCATGTTCTGGCCCTCGTTGAGCATGCGGCCCCAGCTCGGCGTCGGCGGCTGGGTGCCCAGGCCGAGGTAGCTGAGCGCCGCTTCGGCAAGGATCGCGACCGCGAACTGGATCGTCGCCTGCACGATCAAAATTGCCGCGATGTTCGGCAGCACATGCTCGAAGGTGATGCGCCACGCGCCCTTGCCGCAGGCGCGCGCGGCAAGCACGAACTCGCGCGACCATACGCCATTCGCCGCGGCGCGCGTGATGCGCGCGAATACCGGCACGTTGAAGATGCCGATCGCGACGATCGCGACACCCAGCCCCGGGCCGTAGACGGCTGTCAGCATGATCGCCGAGAGCAGCGCCGGGAACGCGAAGGTGAAGTCCGAGAACCGCATCACCAGCTCCTCGACCCAGCCGCGCCGCGCCGCCGCGAGCAGGCCGAGCGCGACGCCGAACGCGATGCCGATGCCGACCGCAATCAGCCCGACCGCGATCGAGTTGCGCGCGCCGACGATCAGCAGCGAGGCGATGTCGCGGCCGAGGCTGTCGGTGCCGAGCCAGTGCGCGGCCGAAGGCGCCTGCAGCTTGTTCGGGATGTCGAGCTCGGTGGCCGAGTACGGCGTCCAGACGAACGAGAGCAGCGCGGTCGCGATCAGCAACGCAACCAGCACGCCGCCGATCGCGAAGCTCTTGTGGCGTACCGCTCGCTGAAGAAATGACCGCTCCCCGCTCGCCGAGTACGGCGATCGACCCTCCGGGAGGGTCGGGCCTTGCTTGGGGCGGCCCGGCGCGGCGGCCCGGCTCATGCGCTGTGCACCTTCAACCGCGGGTCGATCACCGCATACAGCACGTCGACGACGAAGTTGATCACGATCACCGCGGCGGCCAGCCCCATCACGACGCTTTGCACGACGAGGAAGTCGCGGTTCGAGATCGCCTGGAAAATCAGCCGCCCGAGGCCGGGCAGCGAGAACACGTTCTCGACCACGATCGTGCCCGTGAGCAGGCTCGCGAACTGCAGGCCCATCACGGTCAGCACCGGCACGAAGGCGTTGCGCAGCACGTGGCGCCACAGCACTTGGCGCTGGCTCAGGCCCTTGGCGCGGGCGGTGCGCACGAAATCTTCGCGCAGCACGTCGAGCACCGCGCTGCGGGTGATGCGCGCGAGGATCGCCGCCTGCACCACCGCAAGCGCGACCGCCGGCAGGACCAGCGCCTTGAACGCCGGCCACGCGCCTTCGGCCCAGCCGGGAAAGCCGCCGGCCGAGAACCACTGCAGCTTCACCGCGAACACCAGGATCAGCAAAATCGCGAACCAGAAGTTCGGGATCGCGATGCCGAGCTGGCTGAGCCCCATCACGCCGACGTCGCCTATTTTGTTGTGGCGCGCGGCCGCGTAGATGCCGAGCGTCAGCGCGAGCACGGTCGTCAGCGCCATCGCCATCAGCGCCAGCGGCGCGGTGACCGCGAGGCGCTCGGCGATCAGCTCCGCGACCGGCGTGTCGTACGACACGCTGGTGCCGAGGTCGCCGGTGACGAAGCCGGTGATCCAGCGACCGTAGCGCACGCCCGCGGGCTGGTCGAGGCCGAGTCTGGCCGACAGCGCGGCCACCGCCTCGGGCGTCGCCGATTCGCCCAGCATCACCTGCGCGGCGTTGCCCGGCAGCATCCCCTGGACCGCAAAGACCAGCACCGACGCCGCCAGCAAGGTGGCGACGAAGGTCGCGAAGCGCTTGATCAGGAAGATGCCCATTGCCAATATCATGGCCCATAACCCGACCCGTCACGGATGACGAGAGAGACAAACGCATGAGACTCGAAGGCAAGGTTGCGATCGTCACCGGCGGCGGCTCCGGTTTTGGTGAAGGCATCGCGGCGAAGTTTGTCGCCGAGGGCGCGAAGGTGCTGATCGCCGATCGCGATGCGCCCGGCGGCGAGCGCGTCGCGCAGGCGCTCGGCGCGAATGCGCGCAGCCTGCGGGTCGACGTGGCGAACGCGGCCGACGTGACGACGATGTTCGACGCCGCGCACGACCACTTCGGCCGCCTCGACATCCTCGTCAACAACGCCGGCGTCTCGCACCGGCCGCAGCCGCTCGAAGACGTGAGCGAAGACGACTTCGACCGCATTCTGAGCGTCAACGTGAAGGCGATCTACCTCGCGGCCAAGGTCGTCGTGCCGCGCTTCAAGACGCAGAAATCGGGCGTGATCCTGAACATCGCCAGCACCGCCGGCGTGAGCCCGCGGCCGCGTCTGAGTTGGTACAACGCGAGCAAGGGCTGGGTCATCACCGCGACGCGCGCGATGGCGGTCGAGTTGGCGCCGTTCGGCATCCGCGTCGTTGCGCTGAACCCGGTCGCCGGCGAGACGCCGCTGCTGAAAACCTTCATGGGCGAAGACACGCCCGAGATGCGCGCGAAGTTTCTCGCGACGATCCCGCTCGGCCGCTTCTCGACGCCGCAGGACATGGGCAACGCCGCCTGCTTTCTGTGCAGCGACGAGGCCTCGATGATCACCGGCGTGGCGCTGGAAGTGGACGGCGGGCGCTGCATTTGAGCGTGCAGCTGTTTCGCCGCCGCGAGGTCTGGCTGCCGACGCTCTGGGGCCTGCTGCTGATGCTCGCGATCGCCGCGGCGCTGGCGATCGGGCTCGCGCGCTCGGCCTACCAGCTGCTCGCGCCGCAAGCGCCGGCGCCCGGCGCGCGCACGCTGGTCGTCGAAGGTTGGCTCGACCTCGCCGAGCTGCGCCAAGCCGCCGCCGCCGTGCGCAACGGCCACTACGACCGGGTGCTGACGACCGGCGGCCCGATCGACCCGATGCTGGACGCGGGCGGTTGGCAGAACTACGCCGTGCGCGCCGCCGCACAGTTGCGTGCGAGCGGCCTGCCCGCCGCCATCCCGGTGATCGCCGTGCCCGCGCCCGCATCGGCGCAAGACCGCAGCTACCTCAGCGCCGTGATGGTGCGCGAGTGGGCGAGGCAGAACGGCGTCGTGTTCGGCGCGCTCGATCTGTACTCGGCCGGCGTGCATGCGCGCCGCTCGTGGCGGGTGTACCGGATGGCGTTCGGCGACGCGGTCGAGGTCGGCGTGCTGGCCGCGCGCCCCGCCGACCACGACCCGCAGCGCTGGTGGACCAGCAGCACCGGCGCGAAGACGACGCTCGGCGAGGCCCTCGGCCTGGCATGGACGACCTGCTGCTTCCGGCCCGGCCCGCCGGGCTCCCACGACGAGCGCTGGGGCGTGCCCGCCGCGCCGCAATAGGCGCGCGTCAGGCGAGCGCGTCGTCGAGCACCTCGATCCAGTGCTTCACCGGCGTCGCGGTGCCGGTCTGCAAATGCTGGATGCAGCCGATGTTGGCCGAGACGATGGTCTGCGCTTCGAGTGGTGCGAGGTTCGCGAGCTTGCGGTCGCGCAGCTGGTACGCGAGCTCGGGCTGCAGCACCGAATAGGTGCCGGCCGAACCGCAGCAAAGATGCGACTCGTTCGGCGCGACCTGCACGTCGAAGCCGAGTGCCTTCAGGTGCGTCTCGACGCCACCGCGCAACTGCTGGCCGTGCTGCAACGTGCAAGGCGGGTGGAACGCGAGGGTCGTCGCGACCTTGCTGAGGCGGACCTTGTTCTTCAGCCGCGGCACCAAGTCGGGCAGCAGCTCGCTCAGATCGCACGTCAGCTCGCTGATGCGCCTGGCCTTGTCGGCATAGGCGGGGTCGCGCGCGAGCGCGTGGCCGTAGTCCTTCACCGTGACGCCGCAGCCCGAGGCGTTCATCACGATCGCCTCGACGCCCTCGAGTGAGCCCGGTCCGCCCGAGATCAGCGGCCACCACGCGTCGACATTGCGGCGCATGTCGGCCAAGCCGCCCTCGGTGTCGTTCAGGTGGGTGCGGATCGCGCCGCAGCAGCCGGCCTCGTCGGCGACGACGGTCTGGATGCCGGCCGCATCGAGCACGCGCGCGGTCGCGCTGTTGATGTTGGGCATCATCGCCGGCTGCACGCAGCCCATCAGCATCAGCACCTTGCGCGGGTGCGCGCGCGTCGGCCACTGGTGGGCGCGCGCGGGTGCCCTGGCGGGTACCTTGCCCTTCAACGATGCGGGCACGAGCGGCCGCATCGCTTGGCCGAGCTTCATCGCGGGCGCGAACAGCGGCGAGGTCAGGCCCTCTTTCAGCAGCCAGCGCGTCGCCTTTTCGCGCGTCGGCCGCTCG
Organism: Pseudomonadota bacterium; assembly: GCA_040389925.1. Taxonomy (GTDB): domain Bacteria; phylum Pseudomonadota; class Gammaproteobacteria; order Burkholderiales; family Burkholderiaceae_C; genus LMDS01. The sequence continues at coordinate 2,127 of JAZJZJ010000150.1, read as the reverse complement.
ACCAGGTCGTCGACGATCGGTCGCACGATCTCGATCAACGCGCCGTACTGCACGCCCGACGGGCAGGTGCTCTCGCAGTTGCGGCAGGTCAGGCAGCGGTCGAGGTGCAGTTGCGTGCTGCGCGTCACGGCCTGGCCTTCGAGCACCTGCTTCATCAGGTAGATGCGGCCGCGCGGGCCGTCGAGTTCGTCGCCGAGCAGCTGATACGTCGGGCAGGTCGCGGTGCAGAAGCCGCAGTGCACGCACTTGCGAAGAATGGCCTCCGCCGCGTCGCCGTCGGGCGTGCCTTTGAATTGGGGGGCGAGGTTGGTCTGCATCGAAGGTTGGGGTCAGAGGCCGGGGTAGAGCCTGCCGGGGTTGAAGATGCCCGACGGATCGAACGATTTCTTCACATCGCGATGGATGCGATCGAGCGGCGACTGCAGCGGCGCGAACACGCCGGGCGACTTGTCGCGCGCCGCGAACAGCGTCGCGTGGCCGCCGACCTTCGCGGCGGCGTCGCGCACCGTCGACGCCGGCAGCGCGCTGCACAGCCAGCGTTGCCCGCCGGCCCACTCGATCATCAGCTCGCCGGTCAGCGCCAGCGCGGGTGCGGTCTGCGGCACCGAGAGGCGCCACAGCGATGCGCCGCTCGCGACCGCGGTGTGCGCGGCCGTGAAGAACTCATCGGTGTGGTCGCGCAGACCTTCCCAGAACGGGCCGGCGAACTCGGGCTCGACGATGTCGCCACCGAGCCGCACGCGCGCCGCCTGCACGGCCGCGAGCGCGCCGCGCAGGCGCACGATCAGGTTGCCATCCCACCACGCGCTGGCGTTCAGCGGGATCGGCTGACCGCCCCAGTCGTTGAGTTTGGCGAGCGCGGCGGCCTGGTCCATTTCGAGCCGCAGGGTGACGGTGGCCGGCGCCATCGGCATCACCTTCAGCGAGACCTCGAGGATCACACCGAGCGTGCCGAGCGAGCCGGCGAGCAGCCGCGAAACGTCGTAGCCGGCGACGTTCTTCATCACTTGGCCGCCGAACGTGAGCACCTCGCCCTTGCCGTTGAGCATCGTCGCGCCGAGCACGAAATCGCGCACCGAGCCGACGGCCGCGCGCGACGGGCCCGAGAGACCGGCCGCGACCATGCCGCCGACGGTGGCGCCGCGATGCTTCACGCTGATGTTCGGGTCGCCGAAATGCGGTGGCTCGAACGGCAGGCACTGGCCCTTCGTGGCGAGCAGCGCTTCGAGTTCGGCCAGCGACGTGCCACAGCGCGTCGTCACGACCAACTCGGTTGGCTCGTAGCTGGACGTGCCTTCGAGCACGCGCGTGTCGAGTACCTCGCCCTGCGCCGGCTCTCCGTAGAAGTCCTTCGAGCCGCCGCCGCGAATGCACAGCTGCGCGCCGGCCTCGCGGGCGGTGTTGACGCGATCGATCAGAACCTGAAGCGCGGGGTCGTTGTGCTGCATGCGGTGGTCGGAGCTGCGGTCAAAAGCGCGGGATGTCGGCGAACGGCAGCAGGCCGCGCCTCACGTGCATCTTGCCGTACTCGGCACAGCGCGCCAGCGACGGGATCACCTTGCCCGGATTCAGCAGCTCCTTCGCGTCGAACGCGCGCTTCAGCGCCAGCATCTGGTCGTGCTCGGCGCGCGAGAACTGCACGCACATCGCCGAGAGCTTCTCGATGCCCACGCCGTGCTCGCCCGAGACCGTGCCGCCCATCGCGACGCTCGACTCGAGGATGTCGGCGCCGAACAGCTCGCAGCGGTGCAGTTGGTCGGGATCGTTCGCGTCGAACATGATCAACGGGTGCAGGTTGCCGTCGCCGGCGTGGAAGACGTTCAGGCAGCGCAGGCCGTACTTCGCTTCCATGCCCTGGATCGCGAGCAGGATGTCGCTCAGCCGATTGCGCGGGATCGTCGAGTCCATGCACATGTAGTCGGGGCTCAGTCGCCCGGTCGCCGGGAATGCGTTCTTGCGCCCGCTCCAGAATTTGAGCCGCTGCGCCTCGCTCTCGCTGACCTCGATGCGGGTGGCGCCGCTGGCGTCGAGCACGGCCTCCATGCGGCTGATTTCCTCCGCCACTTCTTCGGGCGTGCCGTCGCTCTCGCACAGCAGGATCGCGACCGCGTCGAGGTCGTAGCCGGC
>JAZJZJ010000149.1:0-8945 GCA_040389925.1 Pseudomonadota bacterium | reverse complement strand
GCCGATCGACCAGCGCGCGCGGCGCCGCGATGAAGCCGACGCGCCAGTTCGGCACGAGGATTTTCGAGAAGCCGGAGATGTAGATCGTGCGCTCCAGCGCGTCGAGCGCCGCCATGCGCGGCAGGTGCGCGGGCGCGAGATGCGCGTAGGTGTCGTCCTCGACGATGTGCAGGTCGTTGGTCTGCGCGAGTTGCAGCACGCGGTGCGCGGCCTGCAGCGAGAGCGAGGCGCCGGTCGGGTTGCTCAGCACCGAGACGGTGATGTACAGGCGCGGGCGCTGCGCCGGCTCTTGTGCATCGATCAGGCGCTGCATCACCGCCAGATCCGGGCCGTCTTCACCGCGCGGCACCGGCAGCACGCGCATGCCCAAAGCGGCCAGGCGCGCGTACTCGACCGACCAGCCGGGCTCGTCGACCAGCACGCTGTCGCCGGCGCGCGCCAGCGTGCGTGTGACGACATCGAGCGCGTGCGTCGCGCCGATCGTCGTGACGATCTGGTCGGCCGTGGCGCTGACGCCGAAGTCGGCCAGCTTGGTCACCAGCGCCTTGCGCAGTCGCAGCTCGCCGGCCGGCTCACCGTAACGCAACGAGACGGCGCCGAGTTGCTCGCCGCTCGAGACCTTGCGCAGCGCGCCGGCCAGCAGCGGCAGGTCGAGCCAGTCGGCCGGCAAGGTGCCGAGGCCTGGCATCGGTCGCGCGCCGGGCGGCTGGAACATGCCGCGGATCAGCGCGGTGGCGCTGACCGGCAGCGGGTGCGACGGCACGCGGTCGGCGGCGTCGACGGCCGGCCCGTGGGCCGTGGTGGCCCGCGGCGCGGCGGTTTCGCGCACGAAGAAGCCGCGCTGCCGGCGCGCCTCGACCAGGCCGAGCGCGAGCAACTGGTCGTAGGCCGCGACGACGGTGTGCGGGCTCACCGCATGGCGCCGCGCGCATTCGCGCACCGACGGGAGCCGCGCGCCCGGCGCGAGCAGGCGCTGGCGGATGCGCTCTTTGAACCGGCCGGCGAGCTGCTCGGTCAGCGTCGTGTCGGCCTCGCGCGAGAGCGGGGCGGTGGCGAGCGGGGAAAGGGTGTTGCGCATGTCACGTGTCGTCGGTGCGACCGATACAGACCGTGGCCGCTTGTGCCGAAGTGTACTGTCTCTGTGCTGGTCTGTGGGCGTAGACTGCACCGATGGAGACGAACACGCCCCGCCCGCTTCGCCCGGGAAGCGACGAGACCCGCGGTCTCTGGCTCGGCCTGCTCGGTGTCGTGATTTTCTCGATGACCTTGCCGATGACGCGCTTGGCGGTTGGCCCGCTCAGCGACCCGCAACTGCCGCCGCTGTTCGTCACCGCCGGGCGCGCCGCGTTCGCCGGGCTGCTCAGCGCGCTCTATCTCTGGTTCACGCACGCGCCGCGGGTGCAGCGCCGCCACCTGCCGGCGCTGTTCACCTCGGCGCTCGGCACGGTTGTCGGGTTTCCGCTGTTTTTGAGTCTGGCACTGCGCCAGGTCGATGCGATGCACGCGGCGGTTGTCACCGGGTTGATGCCGCTGGCGACTGCGGTTGGCGCGGCGATCTTCTTCCGCCAGCGGCCGTCGAACGGCTTCTGGGTCTGCGCGGCCCTGGGCTGCGCGATGGTGCTGGCGTTCGCGGCGTACCGCGGCAGCGGCCACCTGTCGCCGGCCGACGGCTTGCTGCTGATCGCGGTGTTCTTCACCGCGGTCGGCTACGTGGCCGGCGCGCGTGTCGCGGCCGAATTGCCGGCCGAGCAGGTGATCTGCTGGGTGCTGGTGCTGAGCCTGCCGCTGACCTTGCCGCTGATGATCGCGACCTGGCCGGAAACACCGGTGCGCGCGAGCGCGTGGGGCGGCTTCACCTACGTCACGCTGTTCTCGATGTGGCTCGGCTTCTTCGCGTGGTACCGCGGCCTGGCGCTCGGCGGCACCGTGCGCGTCAGCCAGGTGCAACTGGTACAACCCTTCCTCGCGCTGCTGTTCGCGGTGCCGGTGCTCGGCGAGACGCTTGATACCGTGACCGTCCTGTTCTCGCTCGCCGTGATCGCCGTGGTGTTCATCGGCAAGAAGATGCCGGCGAACGTTCCCGAACGTCAAGCCCAAAGTTCAGCCCTGACCCCCGTGAGACCGCGATGACCGACTCCACCCCGAACGCCTCGCCATGGCAAATGGCGCGCCGCGCCGAACGCATGAACCCCTCGGTGATCCGCGAGATCCTGAAGGTCACCGAACGGCCCGGCATCATCTCGCTCGCCGGCGGGTTGCCGTCACCCGACAGTTTTCCGATCGACGCGATGCGCGAGGCGACCGCCCGCGTGCTGCGCGACCACCCGCGCGAGGCGCTGCAGTACGCGTCAAGCGAAGGCTTCGCGCCGCTGCGCGAATGGGTCGCCGCGCACATGAGCGCGCAGGGCGTTGCGATCGATGCGTCGCAGGTGCTGATCACGACCGGCTCGCAGCAAGGCCTCGATCTGATCGGCAAGGTGTTGATCGACGCCGGCAGCACGCTGGCGGTCGAGTCGCCCACGTATCTGGGCGCGCTGCAGGCCTTCGCGCCGTACGAACCCGAGGTCATCACGGTGCCGTGCGATGACGACGGCCCGCTGCCCGAGTCGCTGGGCGTCGCGACCGGCGCACGGTTCTTGTACGCGATCCCGAACTTTCAGAACCCGAGCGGGCGCTGCATGAGCGAAGGCCGGCGTGCCGCACTGATAGCCGCGGCCCGCGCGATCGGCCTGCCGATCGTCGAAGACAACCCGTATGGCGACCTCTGGTACGACACCGCACCGCCGCCGCCGCTGGCGGCGCGCTGGCGCGAGGGCACGGTGTATCTCGGCTCGTTCTCGAAGGTGCTCGCGCCGGGCTTGCGGCTCGGCTACGTGATCGCGCCGCCGGCGATGATGCCGAAACTGCTGCAAGCCAAGCAGGCTGCCGACCTGCACACGCCGGGCTTCAACCAGCGCGTCGTGTACGAGGTCATCAAGGACGGCTTCCTGAGCGAGCACGTGCCGACGATCCGAGCCCGCTACAAGACGCAGCGCGACGCGATGCGCGCCGCGCTCGAAGCGCACCTGCCGCCCGGCTGCCATTGGAACGTGCCGGTCGGCGGCATGTTCTTCTGGGTCGAGCTGCCCGAAGGCGTCGACGCGACCGCACTGCTGCCGAAGGCGGTCGATCTCGGCATGGCGTATGTGCCGGGTGCGGCGTTCTTCGCGAACGACCCGAAGGCGAACACGTTGCGGCTGTCGTTCGTGACGGCCGCGCCCGAGGTGATCGAGCGCGGCGTCGCGCTGCTCGCGAAGGCGTTGACCGGCGACCGATGAGCACCCATCGGTTCACGCAGCTCGACGTGTTCACGGACAGGCCGTTGCTGGGCAATCCGCTGGCGGTGGTCCACGACGCCGACGCTCTCAGCGACGCGCAGATGAAGGCCTTCGCCCGCTGGACCAACCTCAGCGAGACCACCTTCCTGCTGCCGCCGACCGATCCGCGCGCCGACTACCGCGTGCGCATCTTCACGCCTTCGACCGAGTTCCCGTTCGCCGGTCATCCGACGCTCGGCAGCTGCCACGCCTGGCTGCAGGGCGGCGGCGTGCCCAAGCGGGCCGATGAGGTCGTGCAGGAGTGCGGCGTCGGCCTCGTGCGAGTGCGCCGCGCCGCGACGCGCCTCGCGTTCGCCGCGCCCGCGGTGCGGCGCGGCGGCCAGGTCGATGCGGCCACGCTCGCGAGCATCGCGCGCAGCCTGCGCATCCCGCTCGACGCGATCCGCGCGTCGCAGTGGGTCGACAACGGCCCGGGGTTCGTCGCCGTGATGCTCGGATCGCACGCCGAGCTGATGGCGCTGCGGCCCGACTTCGCGGTGATGGGGGCCGGCCCGACCGAGATCGGCGTTATCGCGCCGACCTCACCCGGCCACGACGCGCAGTTCGAGGTGCGCGCCTTCATCGCCAGCGGCGGGCCGACCGAAGACCCGGTCACCGGCAGCCTGAACGCTGCGATCGCGCAATGGCTGATCGGCGCCGGTATCGCGCCCGAGCGCTACGTCGCGGCGCAGGGCACCTGCCTGCAGCGCAACGGGCGGCTGTTCATCGAGCGCATCGACGGGCAGGTGTGGGTCGGCGGGCACAGCGCCGACTGCATCCGTGGCGAAGTCACCTTCTAGCGCGTCTGCGATGAAGCTCGCGCTCGACCACCTCGTGATCGCCGCGCGCACGCTCGGCGAGGGCGTCGACTGGTGCGAGGCCACGCTCGGCCTGCGCCCCGAAGCCGGTGGCCGGCACGCGTTCATGGGCACGCACAACCGCGTGTTCGCGGTTCACGCGGCGGCGTTCCCGCGCGCCTACGCCGAGCTCATCGCGATCGACCCGGATGCCGCGGCGCCGACGACGCATGCGCGCTGGTTCGACCTCGACGACGCCGCGCTGCAACGCAGGCTCGCGGCCGACGGCCCGCAGCTCGTGCACTGGGTCGCGCGCTGCGACGACATCACCGCGACGCACACCGCGATGCGTGCCGCCGGCATCGATTGCGGCGCGCTGCAGGCCGCCGAGCGCATGACGCCGCAAGGCCTGCTGCGCTGGCGCATCAGCGTGCGCGCCGATGGCCGGCGTGCGCTGGCGGGCGGGGCGCCGGCACTGATCGACTGGGGCGACGCACACCCGACCGACGCGATGGCGGCCAGCGGCGTTGCCTTGAAGGCCATGCGCGTGGCCGGTTGGCCCGCGTCGCTCGCGGCCTTGTTGCCGCCGGCCGTCGAGAATGACGGTCACTCCGGCGCGTCGCCGATCCGGATCGAGCTGACCACGCCGCGCGGCACCGTCACGCTCCAGTCCCCGCGCCCGACAGCCTGACGATGTACGACCGCGAATCGCTCGAACACGCCCGCCGCCTCGTCCGCGACGCGATGCCGCCGACGCCGCAGCAGCGCTGGCCGCTGCTCGACCAGCGCCTCGGCGCGCAGGCCTGGGTCAAGCACGAGAACCACACCGCGGTCGGTGCGTTCAAGCTGCGCGGCGGGCTCGTCTATTTCGACGCGCTGCGCCGCCGCGAGCCGCGGCTGCGCGGCGTGATCAGCGCGACGCGTGGCAACCACGGTCAGTCGGTCGGGTTCGCGGCGCGGCGTCACGGCTTTCACGCGACGATCGTCGTGCCGCACGGCAACTCGGTCGAGAAGAACGCGGCGATGCGTGCGCTCGGCGTCGAACTGATCGAACACGGCGCCGACTTCCAGGCCGCGCGCGAACATGCCGCGGCGCTCGCGCAGGAGCGCGAGTTGCACATGGTGCCGTCGTTTCACGACGATCTGGTGCGCGGCGTTGCGAGCTATTGGCTCGAATTCTTCGACGCTGTTCAGCCCGACGTCGTGTTCGTGCCGATCGGCCAGGGCTCGGGCATCTGCGCCTGCGCTGCGGCGCGCGCCCATGCGGGCGTGACGACGAAGATCATCGGCGTCGTCTCGGCGCACGCGACCGCGTACCAGCAGTCGTTCCGCGCAGGCCGTGCGATCGAGTCGGCCGTCACGACCGAGCTCGCCGACGGCATGGCCTGCCGCGTGCCCGACGCGCAGGCGCTCGCGCTCATCCGCCGCGAAGTCGATGACGTGATTGCGGTCACCGATGCGCAGGTTGCCGACGCGATGCGCGCATTGTTTGCCGACACGCACAACGTCGCCGAAGGCGCGGGTGCGGCGGCCTTGGCCGGCGCGCTGACGCAGCGCGAGCGCTGGGCTGGCCGCTGCATTGGCTTGCCGCTCACCGGCGGCAATGTCGACAGCGCCGTGTTCGCGCGGGTGCTCGGCGGCGCCTGAGGGTCAGTGCCTCAGGTGCGCCAGCGCCAGGCACGCGCGAGCGCGGCGCGGGCTTCGGCGTCTTCGGGGAACTGCTCGCGCGACCAGACCGTGTAGCGGCGCGTCACGACCCAGCCGGTCGACAGCAAGAACGCCAGCGCCCCCGCCGCCAGCACGATCAGCGTGACCGACGGCTTCGACTTGCGATCGGGCACCTGCGCGATGTCGACCCGCTGCAGCGCCGGCCCTTCCTTGGCCTCGTCGAGCTTGGCGGACTCGTACTGGCGAATCATGGTTTCGAGCAGCGTCTCCTGCAGTTTCAGTTCGCGGCGCGCGCGCACGTACTCGATGCCGGCTTCGGGCAGCTTGCCGACCGGGATGTCGACCGCGCTGCCGTCGGCGCCGCCCTGGCGCGACTCCATCCGCGCGAGCTCGACGCGCATCGCGCGCAGCTCGGAGTTCAGGCGAATCACGTCCGGGTTCTGGTCGGTCGCCGAGGTGCGCAGCACCTTCAGCTGCACCTCGCGCTCGGCGATCATCGCGCGCAATTGCGCGGCACCGGCGATCAGGGCCTCGGCCTGTTTGTCGAGCACGATCACGCCCGACTTTTCCTGCACGCCGCGCAGGTTCTGCTCGGCCTTGATCAGGTTCTCTTTGGTCTCGTTCAGCTGCTTTTCGAAGAACACGCGGCGCAGTTGCGCTTCGGAGACGGCCAGGCGACCCAGCACCTTGGTGATCTCACCGGCGTGCGCGTTCGCGAGGTCGGCGGCGAACTTGGGTTCTTCGTCGTCGACCTCGACGCTGATCAGGCCGCTTTTCTTGTCGGATGTGACGCGGATGTACTTCGGAATCTCCTTGCGCAGGACTTCGTAGGTCTTGACGTCGTAGCGCGTCTTCAGGTCGAAGCGGTCGGCCAGCGCGCGCTGCACGCTGTCGCTCTTCAGCAGCGCCACGTAGAGCTCGTCGGGTGTCTTCGCGGCCGCGCCGCCGACCAAGCCGCCGAGCGAACCGAGCGCCGCCAGTGCCGCGGCTGAGCCGCCTTGCTGCTGCGAGCCGGGGGCGAGCAAGGTCGCGCGCGCGGTGAAGACCTTCGGCAGCAACAGCCCGATGCCCGCAGCCGCGACCGCGACCGCGACCGTGACGGTCGCAATCAGCTTCTTGCCATCCCCGATCCAGGTCAGCGCTTCGGTCAGGCCGATGCCCGGGCCATCGTCTTCGTCGTCCGGCAAGTGCGGCATGTCAGGTGCGGCTTGGTTCATTCGGGTGCTCAGTTCCGGATCGTGTTGATGGCGGCGATGCCGATGCCGAAACCGGAGAAGATCTGCGCGAAGTCTTTCAGGTTGCGCACGAAGGCCCGGCCCCAGGTTTCGAAATCGAGCTGGTTCGGCACGATCAGCGCGTCGCCCGGCTGCATGACCTGCGACTCCAGGTTGCCGCGGCGGCCCCAGATGCTGCGGTTGTCGTTGGCGTGGCTGACGGTGCCGTCGGCGCGCAGGATGAACATGTTCGACGGCTCGGCGGCTTCGTCGGCACCGGCCATGCGCAGGTACTCGCCGGCGGTGCGGCCCGATTTCCAGAGGAACGCGTTGCTGTTGACGACCGCGCCCGCCACCGTCACGAAGCCGGGGCGCGGCGGCACGATGATGCGGTCACCGCCTTCGAGCGGCACATCGGGCAACGCCGCCAGGCTCGTTGTCTCGGGCTGCAGTTCGAGCGCGATGCGGCCGTTCGGTTGCACGCTGCGCAGGCGGTTCAGCTGGGCCTGCGTGGCGGCGTTGCTGACGGCGACAGTCGAGGCCGCGCCGGTCGGGTCGTCGCGTCGGTTTGCGGCATCGCGCGCGGCCTGTACCGACGCCAGCGCTTCGAGGCGCGTGATCGCGGCCGCCAGGTTCTCGCGCTGGCGCTGGCGCGTTTCTTCGCGGCTGAACTCCAGCCCGTACAGATAGGCCTGCGCGGTGAAGCCGCCGGCGCGCGCGATCACGCTTTGCAGCGTGTCGCCCGGCTGCAGCTGGTACACGCCCGGCGCGGCCACTTCGCCTTCGAGCGAGATCAGGCGCGTCTGGCGCGAGACCGGCACGCGGATGTCTTTCTGGCTGTAGACCGTGACCACGTCGCCCGCCATCAGCTCGATGTTGTTCGCCTCGTCGCCCTGCAACACCGCCTTGCCGAGGCTGAACGGGATCACTTGGGTGGTCAGGTCCCGGGTGTTCAGGCGCTCGATCACCGCGTAGTCCCAGTTCAGCTCGTCGAACAACGCGGTCGGCGCGCGTTTCGACGCGCTGACAACGGCGCGATCCTCGACGCGGCGCAAGCGCTCGGCGCGAGTGCGCGGCGCGCTGGTTGCGCTGCCGTTTTGGTTGTTGCTTGCAACGCCCGGGGTGTTCGGCATGTTCGCCCCGATCGGTGCGTTCGCGCTTGCGGCGGCCTGCGCGTCAAGCCCCAGGTCTTCGTCGTCTTCCAACACCTGCACGAGCAGGTTCTTGCGGCGATAGAAGTCGGGCGAGATCAGCGCGTCGCGGTCGGGGATCAGGTCGCGGATGCGCATGCCGGGCGTGAACGGGTAGCGCAGCGGCTGCGCGACCGGGCCGCGCAAGGTGACCGCATTCGCGAACTGCGGCGAGATCGCGAGCAGGGTCAGCACGTCGCCGTCGCGCAGCGGCTTTTGCAGGCCGGCGGCGTCGAGCTTGAACTCCTCGACGAAACGCGCCGCCTTGGCCTGCGTGGTGTCGACGCGTTCGAGTTGCGCGCGGTTCGGGTTCGCCAGCGCCGGCGTGCCGCCGGCATAGCGCAGCACCTGGCGCAGCGGCTCCTGCGGCGTCTTCAGCTCGTAGATCGCCGGCGTGTCGAGCGCGCCGTTCAGCGCCACGCGGGCACCGGCGGGCTGGAACACGATCACGTCGCCCGCGGCGAGCTGCACGTCTTTCGACTTGTCGCCCGCGACCAGGAACTCGTAGATGTCGAGCTCGGAGATGACTTTGCCATCGCGCCGCAGCAGCACCTTGCGCATCGAGCCGTTCGGCGCCGGGCCACCGGCCATCACGACCGCCGACAGCAACGTCGACTGGCTCGCCAGCGTGAACACGCCGGGGCGCTGCGCCGGGCCGACCACGAACACCTTCACGCCGCGCAACTGGCCGAGCGAGACGCTCAGATCGAAGTTGGTGTA
>JAZJZJ010000148.1:0-20558 GCA_040389925.1 Pseudomonadota bacterium | reverse complement strand
ACGGCACGTTCTGGCCGACGACGATGCGCGCCTCTTCGTTGTCGAGCGTGACCAGGTTCGGCGTCGACAGGATGTTGGTGCCGGTCGTGCTGTCGAGCGCACGCGCGAGTGCGCCCAGCGTATAGAAGTTGCCGAACTTGTGCGCGATGCCGATGTTGAAGCCGGCGCTCGGCAACGCCGCCGCCGCGAGGCCGGCGGTGCCTTGGGCGACGATCTGCGAGGCGCCGAGGATGTTGTCGGTGCCGGCGCCGAAGTTGGTGCCGACGCCGACGATATTGGTGTCGCCCTTGCTACCCAGGATGCCCTGCCACTGGATGCCGAAGTCCACGCTCTGGCTCGGGTCGACCTCGACGATCAGCGACTCCACGTAGACCTGCGCGCGGCGCGAGTCGAGCTGGTCGATGACCGCGCGCAGCTGCTTGTACAGCGGTTCGGGCGCGGTGATGATCAAGGCGTTGCTCGACGGATCGGCCTGCACGAAGCCGCCGGTCGACGGGCCGGCCGAGGACGACAGCGGCGAGGTCGACTGGGCCGACGCGCCACTGTTCGCGCCGCTCGTGTTGGTGGCGCTGGCGGTCGGCGACGCCAGCGCACTGCCGCCGCCGCCCGCCGAAGTGCTGCCGCCGGTGCCGCCGCCATAAGCCGCGCGCAGCACGGTCGCGAGCTTCACGGCGTCGGCGTTCTTCAGGTAGACGACCCAGACGTTGCCGGCCGCGCCGGCCGACTGCACCGGCCTGTCGAGCTTGTCGATCAACGCGCGGATCGCCGCCATGCGCGCCGGGTTCGCCGCCTTCACCAGCAGGGTGTTGCTGCGCGAATCGACCTGGACCGACGAGGTGTTGCCGGCGCCGCCGCCGGCAGCAACTACCTGCGGCGCGCCGGGCGCGCTCGTGCCGCCGCTGTCGGTCATGCGCTGCACCAGCGGCGCGATGTCGGCCGCGACCGCGTACCGCAGCGCGATCACTTCGACGTCGCCGGCGGCCGGCGTGTCCATCGCCGCGATGATCTTGCCGATGCGCTGCAGGTTGTCGGCGTAGTCGGTGATCACCAGCGTGTTGTTGCCGGGGTTCGCGTTGATCGTGTTGTTCGGGCTGATCAGCGGGCGCAGCACGCCGACCAGGTTGTTCGCGTTCTCGTGCGTCAGTCTGAAGATCTGGGTCATGACCTGATCGCCGCCGCGACGGGTGCTGTCGCCGACGCTGACGGTGCCGGTCTGCAGCTTCGCGTCGGCCTCGGGAACGATCTTGTACAGCCCGCCGACCTCGACCACCGTGAAGCCCAGGCCGCGCAGCGTTGCGAGAAAGTTGCTGTAGGCCGCGCGCGGTGTCAGCGGCGTGTCGCTGTACAGCGTCATCGTGCCCCTGACGCGCGGGTCGACGACGAACTGCTGCTTCAGGATCGCGCCCATCGCGCGCGCCACGCCGTCGATCTCGGCGTTGACGAAGTTCAGCGTCACGGTCTCGCCGCCGCGTGTGGCGCCTGCCTTGCTGCTCTGCGCGAAGACCATCGGCGCGGGCAGCAGCGAGGCCAGCAGCACGGCGGTCGCGACCACGGAGGGCAGGACGCGATCCCGGGTTGTTGTTTTGGGGCTTGGCTTCATGCTCATCCGATCGAAATGACGGAACGTGCGCCATCGCGCCGCCCGATGATGTTCAGCAAATTCGACAGCGTCGTCTCCTCGACGACGGCGGCCCGCGCCTCGCCGCGAAAACGCACGCCCGACGGGCCCCAGGTGCCGTTGCCGCTGAGTTGCAGCGGACCGCTGTCGGTGCTCAGCGTGAGCAGCGACAGGCCGGGGTTGGCGGCGTCACCGGAGATGCTCATGCGGTAGCTGCCGAGCGATTCGAGCGTGCTCAGGCGCGACGACGCCTCGAGCACGTTGAGATCGGCCCGGCCGTCGACGACCCAGCGGCCCTGCACCGACTCGACCCGCAGGCCCCTCGATTCGAGCCGCACCGAGCCGCCGAGCTGCATCGTGTTCCAGGGCGTGCCCAAGCCACCGAGCAGCGCGGCCGGCCACTGGCCGACCCAGCCGCCGGGCGGCACCAGCGTGTATTCGGTGCGGCCGAAGCCGGGCTTGACCCGCACCGCGACCGTGCCGTTCAGGCAGCAGGCGTGTCGAAGTTGGAGTTCGAGGCCGAGGCCCTTCGGGCGCAGCGTCCAGCCCAGACGGCCGGGCAGCAAGCTGGCGTCGCGGCTGCCTTCGCCGCCGGTCAGCACGGCCACGGCGCTGCCGTTCCAGACGCTGCCGCGCGCATCCGACAGCAGCACGCGCTGACCGGTGGCCGATGCGACCGAGCCGGCCAGCCACGCCGCCGGCGCGAACGCGACCAGCGCGAGCAACACGCCCAGCACGATGCCGGCCGCGGCCCAGCGGACGCCGGCGCCGCGCGATTTGTCCCAGGATATCTCGGCGAGGGTCGATTCACCCCAGCCGGTGGCTGCCACCGTCGGCGCGAACAAGCCACGCGTGCGCTTGCGGCGCAGGCGGATCACGCGCCGCTCCCCAGCGTGACGACCATCGTGCCGGTGTAGCCGAGCGGCCCGCGCTGCAACTGTGCCTCGACCGGCCGCGCGCGCGCGCCGCTGCGCGCTTCGTTGAGCCAGGCGCGCAGCGCCTCGGGGTTGACGCCGGTGACCAGTGTCAGCGTCGCGCGGTCGCCCTGCAGCACGAGCCGGGCGCGGTCGCCGAGGCGATCGGTCGCGGCCTTCAGCGCCTGCGCGGCCTGCGCCGGCGCGACCCTTGGCGCGGCGCGCAGCACAGTGCTTTCGGTGGCGATGCGCTGCATCTGCTGGTACTGCGCGTCGAGCCGATCGAGTTGTGCCGGTGCCTGGGTCACGGTGCGCAGTGCCGGTTGCACCAGCAGGCTCCACGCGACGAACAATCCGACCACGATCGCGACGACGACCACCGCCTGGCGCTCGCGCGGCGTGCGCGCCTGCCACCAAGTACCGGCCTGCTGGCGCAGGCTGGCCAGCGCGGGCGACGAGGTCATGCTGCCGGCGTTCATGGTGCCCCCCGATTGCCGGATACGGCAATCGACCCCCCGCGGGGGTCTCGCCCGGCTTCGGGCGGCCGGGCGCTCGGGCTCGCGAAGTCAGGGTGCATGTTCACGAGCTCGCTCCCGGGCGCGCACGGCTCAAGACCAGCCGACCTTCGTTCGACTCCACGGCCCAGCCGCTGGTGCGCAACAGGCCGCGAAACTGCGCGACCTGTTCGTTGCTCCAGCCCGGCGCCGACAAGGTCAGGCGCCCCGGCTCGAAACGCATCGTCTCCACCGGCGGTCGGTCGGCCGGCCAAGCCGACGCGGCGGCTTGCAGCATCGGCTCGAGGTCGGCGTCGCCCGGCTTGCCGGCCTGCGTGCGCAGCGCCTGGGTTTCGCGCTGCATCACGGCGTCGGCGTCGCGCTGCACGTCGGTCGCGGCGACGTTCGGGTAGGTGGCCTTGACGAGCGTCTGCATTGCCAGCCGACGCGTTTCGATCGCGTTGCGCTGGTGCCAAGCCCACAGGTTCAGGCCGACGATCTGCGCGACGACCAGCGCTGCGAGGCCCCAACGCACCGGCCGCCAGTCGGGGCTGAAGAACTTGCGCAGCGAGTCGCCGAGCGCGCGGGTGCCGCGGTTGCGCCGCGCCAGATCGAACTGGCGCAGGTTCCACAGGCTGCGCGCGGCCTGCAGCAGGCGCTGCCCCGCTGGCATCACGCGCACCGGGCCGCCGAGCCATTGCTCGGCCGCCGCGACGGCGCCGGGTGTGGCGCTCCAGCGCGTTTCGGCGGGTGCCGGCGTCGGCACTAGCGCGCGCGCGAGGCCGCCCTGCAGGCGCACGCTGGCGACGCCGTCGGCGTGCGCCCAGTGCAGTGCGATGCCGTGCGCGGCGCTGCGGGGGTCGACCTCGGTCTCGGCGAAATGGCCGATCGGCGGGTCGTCGGGCCAGGACATCGGCACGACGCGGTCGACGAACACCTCGGCCTTCTCCAGTGCCGCGAGCTCGGCCCGCAGCCAGCGCCGCGAGACCGCCGCGACCCACGTCGGCTGGCCGGGCGTGGCGGCGGGCGCGAGGGCGAGGTGCACGTCGTCGGCGTCTTCGAGCAGCGCGTCTTCGAGCACACCGCCGAGCGCGGCGCGCAGCCGCGCGGCGGGCGCTTTCGGCAAGGTGATGCGGTGCCAGCTGACGTCGGCGTCGGCGAGGACTGCGATCACGGTCGTCGCCTTCGGCAACAGCGCTGCAGCGCAATGGCCTTGGGCTTCGAGGCCGAGGCCGTCAGGGCTGCTGACGTAAACGTAGTCGGTGGCCAGTCCGCTCGCCTCGGGCTCGGTGACGCCGACACTGCTGCGCAGGCGCGAGCGGGACGGGATCTGGACAACGAGGGTCGACATGGGCGAGGGCGTGGTGAGTTACGCGCGCATTGTAGGCACGCGAGGTTTACAAATTGAAGCGAATCAAGGGCTTACCGGTCATTGTTGTAGCGGCCTCGCAGCAGGTGACGGCGCTCATCCGCCGGCCTGCGTGAGGCTGGCGATGCGCTCGCGCTGCAGCGGCGTCACATTGCCATTGGCGCCGCGCTGCACCAGCGAACGCTCGGTCAGCACATGGTCGGCGAGCCGCAGGCTGCCACGCACCTCGAAGTAGCTGGAGCGCACGTCGATGTTGGGCGTGGTGCCGGTCGGAATTTTCGCTTCGGCGACGAAGAGCGGGACCGACTTGAACGGTCCGCGCTGCCGGATCTGCACCAAGCGCTCGGCGCTGCCCGTGTCGATGTCGGCTGCCGCAGCGAGCACTTCCTTCGAGGCGGTATTGACGTTGACCTTCGTGGCCTGCGGCAGCAGCACGACGAAGGGCGCCAGCGCCGTCACCGCGCTCTTGTCGATGCCGAGCCAAGTCAGCTGCGCGATCGTCTTCGGTTCGAGCGGCGCCGACGCCGTGCCGCCTGTGCCGGCCGGGCCGATCGCCGCGATCAGGCCGCTCGCGATGCGACTGGCGACGCCGCCGTCGAGGCCGACCAACGCGCACAGGCGCTGCAGCACGGCGAGCGCCTCGAGGTCGGGCTTGGCGGGCGTGCCGGGGGTGGCAGGTGTGCCGACGAGGTTGCGCAGGTTGAAGCGGGCTTGGGCATCGGTCAGCTCGCCGGACAGAAATGCCTCGGGGCCATCGTCGGCGTTGGCCTTGTCGATCGCCAGAAAGGTCGACAGGCGCGCCTCCTTCAGTGGCAGCGCCCAAGGCTCGGTCAGCGCGGTGGTCTGGCGCCCGCCCTTCAGGTCTTCTCTCAGGATCAGCCCGGCGAAGTCGCGTGCGCCGGTCAGGATCCAGGCCGATTGCGCGCGCGCGCGCTCGGCCGCCTCGACCTGCACCGCGCGCCACTGCTGCCAGACCATCGCCGCCGCCAGTGTGGCGACGAGCGCGACGATGATCATCGCGGTGAGGAGGGCGGCACCGCGCTGGCGCCAAGGTGGTCGGTTGCGCATCGTCGTCATGGACCGACCAGCGTGTCGCGGGTCAGGTCGCCGTTCAGGCCGCTGCCGGGCGCGAAGCTCAGCACCGCGCGCACGCCGCTCGGCAGCGCCGCGCGCGGGGTGGGGCCGCCACCGGTCGAGGTGACGTTGCCGGTCGACTGGCAGTTGGCCCAGCCGTTGCCTTGATAGAAGTAGACCTGCCAGCCCTGCATGCCGGTCAGTGTCTTCAGTGAGCCCGGCTCGCTGCCCTGCAGTTGCAGGCTGCTCAGCCAGCTGTCCTGCAGCGCGCCGGTGGTTGTGACGGCGGGGCCGGCCCAGCGCACCCATGCGCCGCCGCTGTCATCGGGGCGAAACGACCACGCGACGACCTGCAAGCCCTCGGGTGTGCGCCGCACCATGCGCACACTCGCGCCGTCGCACGCGAGCGCCTGCGGCACGGCGTTGCTTTCCTGGATCGACGCCAGATCCTGCTCCCACTGCGCTACCACGGTGTTCAGCCGCAGCGTCTGCTCCATTCGCAGCTGGCTCGCGTCGCGGCTCCGCACGATGCCGTCGACACCTTGCCAAGCCATCACCGCCATGATGGCCATCACCATCATCGCGACCAGCACTTCGACGAGCGTGAAGCCGCGCGGCGAGACGCGGCCCGGAGCGGTGCGCGGCTTGCTCATTTGCCCATGATCGTCGAGAGCGTCAGGATCGGCTGCCTGGCTTCGTCGGCGACGAGCGCCTCGACGACCCGAAAGTTCGGGTTCGCCGGCAGCTTGACGGTGAGCGTGCCGCGGTAGCTCTGGCCGAGTTGCGTGCACTCGAACTCCGAAGTGCCGATCGGCGGGGTGAGCTTCAGCAGGCGCAGGCCGGTGAGCTGGTTGTCGGCACACCACTGCGCGGCGCTGACCTCACCGAGGCGCTGGGTGTTGCTGGTGAGCGCGCCGGCCGCCTTGATGCCGGCGCCGAGCGTGATCGCGACGATCGTCAGTGCGACCAGCACTTCGATCAGCGTGAAGCCTGACGCGCGGCGCCGCGTCATCGTGAAACCTTCGTGCTTCGCACTTCGGAATTCGCCCTTGGGGCGGCCCGGCGGGCTCACGATCGAGACGACGCGCTGGCGTCGTCGTCGACGACGACGAACGGGCCGAGGCCGTCGGTCGCCAGCGTCAGGCGCTGCGTGTCGAGGCGCAGCACGATGCGCTGTGCGCCGATCAGGGGCTCGGGGCCGAGTACGACGGCGCGCGCGCCGATCACTTCGGCGGTGACGCCCTCGGTCAACCAGGCGCCGGGCAGTTTCGACGACTCGGGCATGCCGACGAAGCGAAAGCCCGCTTCGGTCGTCGCCGGTGCCCAGCTGGCGCTCAGGCCGGCGGCGCGCGCTTCGGTGCGCGCGGCTTCGAGCAACGCGACCAAGCGCGCCCCTTCGTGTTCGAGCCGGGTCGCGGTCGGGTCGCGCATCGCCAGACTGGCCATCGCGCTGGCGATCGCGATCAACGCGATCACGACCATCAATTCGATCAGCGTGAAGCCGCGGGGTCGCGCTGCGTTCACGGCCCGTTCCTGCCGGCTACTGCCACGAGCCGAGGTCGGCATTGTTGTCTTCTCCGCCGGTGACGCCGTCGGCCCCGAAGCTGTAGACATCGATCTCGCCCTTCAGACCCGGATTCGCGTAGAGATACGGGCGATCCCAGGGGTCATTCGGCAGTTTCGGGATGTACGGGCCACGCCAGTTGGTCGGGATCGCGCCGACGGTCGGCTTGGCCAGCAGCGCGCCCAGACCCTGTTCGGCGCTCGGGTAGCGCTGGTTGTCGAGCTTGTAGGTGTTGAGCGCGCCCATCAGGGTGTTGATGTCGCTGCGCGCCGCGGTGACGCGCGCCTGGTCGAGCCGGCCCAGCACGTTCGGCACGATCAGCGCGGCCAGCACGCCAATGATGACCAGCACCACCATCAGCTCGATCAGGGTGAAGCCCCGCGGCGCGCGGATTTGCGAAGAGACGGCGCGCCGTGCGCCGATGCGGGAAGCCAACGTCATGTCGTGTTCCTGCCGGCACTCGGGCCGGGGTTTGAAGTCGCTTGAATCATAATCGCGCATGCTCGCACGACTTTCCGCGTTCGTCATCTGGGCCTTGGTAGCCGCCACCGCGGTGTTCTGGGGTTTGCGGCTGCTGGTGCGCCCGGCGCCGGCGCCTGCGTATGCGATCGCCGTCGGCGATGCCGCGGGCGTGCGCGGCGACCTGACCCGCCTGCTCGGTAGCGCGCCGGTCGCGCCGCCGGTCGCGAGCGCTGCGCCCGAGGCGGCGTCGCGTTTCCGGCTGCTGGGCATCGTCGCGCCGAAGACCGTGGCCGCCGGCGGCGCGGGCGTCTCGAACGGTGTCGCGCTGATCGCGGTCGACGGCAAGATGCCGAAGGCCTACGCCGTCGGCGCGCCCCTCGATGGTGACTTGGTGTTGAAGTCGGTCAGCCTGCGCACGGCCTCGATCGCATCGGGCCAGGGCGCGCCGACGATCACGCTCGAATTGCCGCCGCCGGTACCGCCGGCGACCGGCAGCCTGCCGGGCTCGCCGATGGGTGGAATGCCCGCGCCGCCACCGGTGGTGGTGCCGCAGTACGTGCCCGCTCCGATGCCGGCGCCCGCCGTCGCGCCGCCGATCGCACCGCCGATCGCACCGCCGATCGCGCCGCCCCGCAACGACGCCGGGGCGCCGACCCAGTAAGCGCCGCGCCCGTCAGAGGGGCAGCGCCGGTTCGGTGCCGGTGTTCATCGCACCCGGGTGCGTCGGGCCGGGTTCCTCGCCTTCGGCCACTTCGGTCAGCAGTGCCGCGGCGCTGCGCACCAGCGGCCACGCCAGCGTGGCGCCGGTGCCGTCGGTGCTTTCCATGCCGAGTTCGAGCAGGGCCGACGCGTGGAACAGCGCGAGCGTCTGGTCCAGCCCCTCGTGGCTGTGGCTTCGGCAGTAGACGCAGTAGTCGGTGACGGCGGGCGCGATGCGCGCGGCGACCATCAGCGCCGCGCAGGCCGGCATGCCGTCGACGACGATCAGGTGACGCTTGCTGCCGGCCACCAGCATCACGCCGACCATCATCGCGATCTCGAAGCCGCCGAATGCCGCCAGCACCTCGACCGGGTCGGTCACGTCCTTGTGGCGGCCTTGCGCGCCCTGCAGCACGGCGAGCAGGTGCGACAGATTCGCCTCTTCCATGTCCGGCCCCGAAATGAGCAGGTCCGACAGGTTCGCGCCCGACAGGCGCGACAACACCAGCGCCGCGCTTTCGTGCGAGCCGACACCGATGCCGGCGCAGGCCACGACGTTGCCGACCAGCGAATCGGCGATCTCCATGCCGGCGCGAATCGCGGCGTGCGCCTGATCGAGCGACATCGCCGCGGTGACTCGCGCGTTGCGCGTGCCATGTGCAATCTTGCGTGCCAGCAGTCGGGCGTGTGGCGCGACCGAGTCGGAGACGCCGCAGTCCACCACCGACAACTCCAGCCCCTGGATGCGCGCGAACACCGCGAGCGGCAACTGCGAGGTCAGCAATTGGTGCGCCAGCAGCACGGTCGACTGGTTGCCGGCCACGCTCAGCCCCTCGACCGCGAGGCCGTGGTCGGCCGCGAAGATCACGATCTGCGGCGTGCGAAAGCGCGGCTTCAGCGTGTTCTGGATCAGCCCGAGCCGCACCGCCAGCGCTTCGAGCTCGCCGAGGCCGCCGGTGGTTTCGGCGCGCCGGGCGAGCTTCTTGCGCAGCGCCTGTTCGAGCAGCGGATTCGAGGTGGCGGAAATGAGCGAGCGATTGACCGACATGGGCGTCCGTTGATGCTGTGGAACTCAGACTGGGCTCAAGGCGCGGATTGTGGGGCCGCCGGCGGTTCGGATGCAATCAGCGCAAGACCGAGGCAAGCTCAGCGCAGGAACAGCCGATACACCGGGTTGTCGGTTTCGTCCTCGCAGGGGTAGGCCAGGGTGTCGAGAAACTCCTTGAAGCCCTTCTTGTCGTCGCGCGGCACCTGGATCCCGACGAGGATGCGACCATAGTCGGCGCCTTGGTTGCGATAGTGGAACAGGCTGATGTTCCAGCCCGGGTGCATGCTCGACAAGAAGCGCATCAGCGCGCCGGGGCGCTCGGGGAAGACGAAGCGGTACAGCCGTTCGTCCTGCGCGAGCGCGCTGCGGCCGCCGACCATGTGGCGCAGGTGCTCCTTCGCGAGTTCGTCGTCGGTCAGGTCGAGCGTGCTGAAGCCGTGGCGCTTGAAGTGCTTGCTGAGCTGGGTCGACTCGGCGCGCTTCGTCGTCGTCAGGCCGACGAAGACGTGCGCTTCTTTCGAATCCGAGATGCGGTAGTTGAACTCGGTCACCGCGCGCGGGCCGATCAGTTCGCAGAAGCGCTTGAAGCTGCCGCGCTCTTCGGGAATCGTCACCGCGAACAGCGCCTCGCGCTCCTCGCCGACCTCGGCGCGCTCGGCGACGAAGCGCAGGCGGTCGAAGTTCATGTTCGCGCCACAGGTGATCGCGACGAAGGTCTTGCCCTTGCAGCGGTGCGTCTCGACGTACTGCTTGATGGCAGCGACGCCGAGCGCGCCCGAGGGCTCGAGGATGCTGCGGGTGTCCTGGAACACGTCCTTGATCGCGGCGCAGGCGGCGTCGGTGTCGACGACCACGTAGTCGTCGACGAGTTCGCGCGCGAGCCGAAACGTCTCGACGCCGACCAGTTTTACCGCGGTGCCGTCGGCGAACAGGCCGACGTCGTGCAGCTGCACGCGCTTGCCGGCCTTGACCGAACGCAGCATCGCGTCGGAGTCGTTCGTCTGCACGCCGATCACCTTGATCTCGGGGCGCACCGACTTGATGTAAGCCGCGACGCCCGAGATCAGCCCGCCGCCGCCGATCGCGACGAAGATCGCGTCGATCGGCGCCTGGTGCTGGCGCAGGATCTCCATCGCGATCGTGCCTTGGCCGGCGATCACGTCGGGGTCGTCGAACGGGTGGACGAAGGTCAGGCCGTGCTTTGTTTCGAGTTCGAGCGCGTGCAGGTAGGCGTCGGAGTAGCTCTCGCCGGCCAGCACCACCTCGCCACCATGCGAACGCACCGCGTCGATCTTGAGCTGCGGCGTCGTCACCGGCATCACGATCATCGCCTTGCAGCCGAGGCGTTTTGCGGCGAGCGCGACGCCCTGCGCGTGGTTGCCGGCCGAGGCGCAGATCACGCCGCGCTTGAGTTGCGCCGGGGTGAGTTGCACCATCTTGTTGTAGGCGCCGCGCAGCTTGAAGCTGAACACCGGTTGCGTGTCTTCGCGCTTCAGCAGCACCTGGTTGTTCAGCCGCTTCGAGAGGTTCTTCGCCGGCTCGAGCGCGGTTTCGATCGCGACGTCGTAGACGCGCGCGGTCAGGATCTTTTGCAGGTAGTCGGCGAGCGTCAGCGTCTTGCTGGTCTTGTTCGGGGCGGCCATTCGTCTGTCTCCAACGCCATCTGATTTGCGGCGCCGCATCATAGCCGCGGCATCGCGCCGGGCGGCGCCAAAGAAAAGAGCCCAAGGCATTGCTGCCTTGGGCTGAATCCACCAATGGAGGAGGTGGAGGAGACAAGCGTTGGGGTGAGCGCCGAATCGGATGTTTCAGACCCGGCTCGATCACCGCATGCGAATGAGTGTAGGGCCTTTTTTGCTGCACTGCAATAAGTTGTGTGATGACATTTAGGGAGCGCGCTCCAGCGCGCGTCGATGCTGTGCACAATCGATGCGCAGACGCCCGCAATCGGTGCGGCGATTCGAGGATCAGACGATGGAATGCACGATCAACTGGATGCCCGCGAACGGCATGGCGTTCTCCGCCGAAACCGGCAGCGGCCACCTGCTGACGATGGATGGCGCGCCGGATGGCGGCGGCCGCAATCTGGCGCCGCGACCGATGGAGACGGTGCTCGCCGGCACCGGTGGCTGCACCGCGTACGACGTGGTGCTGATCCTGCAACGCGGCCGGCACGATGTGCGCGGCTGCCAGGTCGTCGTGACCTCGGAGCGCGCATCGACCGACCCGAAGGTGTTCACGAAGATTCACCTGCACTTCGTCGTCACCGGCCCGGCGCTGACCGATGCCGTCGTGGCGCGCGCGGTGCAGATGTCGCACGACAAATACTGCTCGGCGACCATCATGCTGGCCAAGACGGCCGAGATCACGACCAGCTTCGAGATCAAGGCGAACTGAGCGCCAGACGATTCAGATGCGGTGCGCCGCCGTCGTCATGACGCGCGCCGCGAGCCGCATCGCCCAGCGCACCGGCGCGGGCAAGGTGACCGCCCCCGCCGCCTGCGCGGCGGCGCCGTGGCGGGCTTCGTCCTCTTTCATCTGCTGCACGATCACCTGCGAGGCGGCATCGGCGCCCGGCAGCCGCTGCAGGTGCGACTCGAGGTGCTGCTCGACCTGACGCTCGGTTTCGACCACGAACCCCAAGCTGACCGCATCGCCCGCCCGCCCGGCGAGCAGGCCGATCGCGAACGAGCCGGCGTACCAGAGCGGATTCAGCAGGCTGGGGTGCGCACCGAGCTCGCGCAGGCGTTGCTGCGTCCACGCCAAGTGATCGGTTTCTTCGCGCGCGGCGTGCTCGAACTGCGCCCGCAATGCCGGGTCACGCGTGCTCAGCGACTGGGCGTTGTAGAGCGCCTGCGCGCAGACCTCGCCCACATGGTTGACGCGCATCAGCGCACCCGCGAGGCGCCGCTGCGCGTCGTCGAGCGGCGCGCCCGGCTCGGCCGGCGTGGGGCAGGGGCGCGCCGCATGGCTGGCGCCCGAGAGGGTGCGCAGGGCGCTGTCGGCGGCAGTCAGCAGGTTGTCGATGGAAGGCACGTGCGCAGGCGAGGGTGGAACTGATTACCAGAATAGCGCAAGCGCTGTGCGCGGCTCGGAGGGGCGCGGTTTGTGACCGCTCACATGGTTGGGATACGGGCATCTCTCGGCGCATCGCGCGGCCGATCGGGCTCGTTGTGCTCAGACAACATAAAGTCCTTTTTTGACCCCCAAGGCTTTCCAGCACTCGGCCCCTCTGGTGCAATACACACAACTTCCGCTGAGGGGGTTGTGCCTGATCTGCCCAACGAGGGTGATTCGTGATCGGGACCTCTTGTTCAACCTAGGAGATAGTCGCAATGAAAAAATCTCTGCTCGCTCTCGCAGTTCTGGGCGCTTTCGCTGGTGTGGCATCGGCTCAATCTTCGGTGACCCTGTATGGCACGGTCGACCTGAACGCCAAGTACGTCAAGAACGATGGCTCCGACCGTCGTCTCTCGCTTGGTCAAGACGGCATCAACAGCAGCCAACTCGGCTTCCGTGGCGTTGAAGACCTCGGCGGTGGCTTGAAGGCCGGTTTCATGTTGCTGGCCGGCGTGAACGCCGACACCGGCAGCGCGAACTCGCAGTTCTTCAACCGCCGTGCGACCGTCAGCCTGATGGGCGGTTTCGGTGAAATTCGCCTTGGCCGCGATTACACCCCGACGTTCTGGAACACCACCATCTTCGACGCGTTCGGTACCAACGGCGTGGGTGACTCCGCCAACGTCAAGCAAATGGCGGCTGCCGACTACGTTCGCGCCAACAACGCGATCGGCTACTTCCTGCCGTCCAACATCGGCGGCATTTACGGTCAGTTCACCGTCGCTGCTGGCGAGGCCACAGCGGCGGGCCGCTACATCGGCGGCCGTATCGGTTTTGCCTCAGGTCCGTTTGACATCGCGGTGGCGTATGCGCAAGAGCGCGTGGGCACTGGCGGCGCAAACTTCACGGGCGTGAGTGGCGCTCCGGTGGCGATCGTCTCGAACAACGACCAGTACAAGTCGCTGAACGTTGGTGGCTCGTTCGACTTCGGCGTCGCGAAGATCATGGGCTACGTGCAGGAAGAAAAGATCCAGAGCAACAAGGACCGCATCTACTCGCTGAGCGCTGTGGTGCCGTTGGGTCAAGGCGAAATCCACGTCGGTGGCGAAATGAGCAAGCTGACAACGCCGGCGATCAGCAACAAGGTCAAGAAGTTCGCGGTGGGCTACGTGTACAACTTGTCGAAGCGCACGGCCCTGTACTCAACCGCAGCGCTTGTCGACAACGACAGCGCGTCGCGCATTTCGCTGGGCAGCGTTGGTGCCAGCACCGTCGGAAGTGGCAACAGCGGCAGCGCCGTTGCCGCGCCGACCGCCGGTGGCAAGTCGAAGGGCATCGAGTTCGGCCTGCGTCACTTCTTCTGATCGGACGCTTGCCTCGCGCAAGCTTTCGCCAGAAACAAAAGGCCGCCTTCGGGCGGCTTTTTTTCGCCCCTGTTTCACCCGTGTGCATGCCGATCGCACCCTCAGTGCCAGCTGCACCCGGGCATTCCCCTTTGACGGTTGGCTCGCGTTTTGCTCTGATCGCACCGAGCTTGTGCAGGCAATCGACGAGATGCCGGTGCAAGTGGTGATACTCCGCCCCATCCGCTCACTTCCAGCAGCGCACTGCTGCATCTGCCCCGATGGCCGATCGCTGGCCCACGGGGTCGACCGCAACGCTTCCCGCCGATGCTTGTTTTCGTCCTTCGCCGTCTCGCCCACGCCGTGATCGTGATGCTCACGGTCGCGTTCATCGCGTTCATGCTGTTCCAGTACGTCGGCGACCCGGTGACGAACATCCTCGGTCAGGATGCAACGCCCGAGCAGCGCGCGCAATTGCGCGTCGACCTCGGCTTGGACAAGCCGTTCCCGGTGCAGTTCGCACGCTTCGTCGGCAAGGCGGTGCAGGGCGAGTTCGGCCTGAGCCTGCGCCAAGGCCGCAAGGTGTCGTCGCTGATCGCCGAACGTCTGCCGGCCACGCTCGAACTCGCGTTCTGCGCCGCGTCGCTTGCGCTCGTGCTCGGCATCCCGATGGGCGTCTATGCGGCGTTGCGGCGCGGCAGCTTTCTGTCGCAGGCGCTGATGACGGTGTCGCTGGTCGGCGTGTCGCTGCCGGTGTTCCTGATCGGCATCCTGCTGATCCTGGTGTTCGCCGTCACGTTGAACTGGCTGCCGAGCTTCGGTCGTGGCGAGGTCACGATGCTCGGCCCATGGAGCACCGGCTTTCTCACGGTCGACGGCTGGCAGCACCTGATCCTGCCGTCGATCACGCTGGCCGTGTTCCAGCTGACACTGATCATGCGGCTGGTGCGCTCCGAGATGCTCGAGGTGCTGCGCGCCGACTACATCAAGTTCGCGCGCGCCCGCGGCCTGCCGAACCGGGTCGTCTACTTCGGCCATGCATTGAAGAACACGCTGGTGCCGGTGATCACGATCACCGGCCTGCAGCTCGGCGGCCTGATCGCGTTCGCGATCATCACCGAGACGGTGTTCCAGTGGCCCGGCATGGGCCTGCTGTTCATCCAGGCCGTGACCTTCGCCGACATCCCGGTGATGGCGGCGTACCTGTGTCTGATCGCGCTGATCTTCGTCGTCATCAACCTCGCGGTCGACATGCTCTACTTCGTCGTTGACCCACGCCTGCGCGCCGAGAAGTCGACCGCCGGCCATTGACCCTTTTTTCGTTCGATTCACTGTCGCCAGGAGACCGCCATGAAATTCAGAAAAACACTCTTGATCACCGCCCTTGCGCTCGCCGTCGGTGCTGCGCAGGCCGTCACGCTGCGCGTGTCGAACCAGGGCGACGTGCAGTCGATGGACCCGCACTCGCTCAACGAGTCGCTGCAGCTCAGCTTCATGGGCAACGTCTACGAGTCGCTCGTGACCCGCGGCAAGGACATGTCGGTGCAGCCGCTGCTGGCCACGAAATGGTCGCAGACCTCGCCGACGGTCTGGCGCTTCGAGTTGCGCAAGGGCGTCAAGTTTCATGACGGCACGCCGTTCACGGCCGATGACGTGATCTTCAGCTTCAAGCGCGCCGCCGATGCCGGCAGCGACATGCGCGGCTACGTGGCGCCGATCAAGGATGTGCGCAAGGTCAGCGACACGGTCGTCGACGTCGAGACGCTGACGCCGTTCCCGATCCTGCCCGACACGCTCACGGTGTTCGCGATGATGAGCAAGAAGTGGTGCGAGCAGAACAAGGCCGAGCGCCCGGTCGATCGACGCAAGGGCGTCGAGAACACCGCCAGCTTCAAGGCCAACGGCACCGGCCCGTTCCGCCTGAAGGAGCGCCAGCCGTCGGTGCGCACGGTGATCGTCAAGAACTTCACTTATTGGGACAAGGTCGAGAGCAATCTCGACGAGATCGTATTCACGCCGATTGGCAACGACGCGACCCGCGTGGCCGCGCTGCTGTCCGGCGAGACCGACGTCATGGAGCCGGTGCCGCTGCAGGACGTCGAGCGCATCAAGGCAGCCTCGGGCCTGACGGTGCTGCAAGGCCCGGAACTGCGCACGATCTTTCTGGGCATGGACCAGAAGCGTGACGAGCTGCTCAACAGCAGCGTCAAGGGCAAGAATCCGTTCAAGGACAAGCGCGTGCGCCAAGCCTTCTACCAGGCGATCGACGTGGACACGATCAAGTCGCGCGTGATGCGCAGCGCGGCGGCGCCGACGGCGCTGATGATCGGCCCCGGTGTGCGCGGCTTCATGCCCGAGATGAACAAGCGCCTGCCCTACGACGCGGACGCCGCGAAGAAGCTGCTCGCCGACGCCGGCTACCCGAACGGTTTCGAGGTCGGCATGAACTGCCCGAACGACCGCTACGTCAACGACGCGGCGATCTGCCAAGCGGTCGCGGCGAACCTCGCGCGCATCGGCGTCAAGGTCAACCTGCAGGCGGAGACGAAGGTCAGCTACTTCCCGAAAATCCTGCGACGCGACACGAGCTTCTATCTGCTCGGCTGGACACCGAGCACGGCCGACGCCCACGACGCGCTGTACAACCTGATGGCCACGCCGACCGACAAGGGCCAGGGCCAGTACAACCTCGGCGCCTACAGCAACCCGAAGCTCGACGAGCTGACGACCAGGATCCAGACCGAAACCGACAAGGCCAAGCGCGACGAGATGATCCGCGAGGCCTTCAAGATCCACACGGATGACGTCGGTCACATTCCGCTGCACCAGCAGGCGCTGGCCTGGGCGTACAAGAAGAACGTCACGCTGACCCAGCTGCCGACGAACTACATGTACTTCAAATGGGTCACGATGAAGTGATGGTTCCGGCGACGCGCACCCGATGAGCACCGTGATCGTTCCCGCCGCCCGGCCTGCCTTGAAGCCGCCGGGCGCGTGGGCGCGCTTCTTCGACGGCGATGTCTGGCATTCGTTTCGCAGTTCGCCGATGGCGATGGGCGCGGCGATCGTCGCGCTGCTCTGCGCTTTCTGCGCGGCGTTCGCCGGCTACATCGCGCCGCACAACCCGTTCGACCTTGCCACGCTTGAACTCAGCGATTCGATGCTGCCGCCGGCATGGATGCAGGGCGGCCAAGCCAAGTACCTGCTCGGCACCGACGAGCAGGGCCGCGACGTGCTCTCGGCGCTGTTCTATGGCGCGCGCATCTCGCTGTTGATCGGTGGCGCCTCGGTGATCGTCTCGATGCTGATTGGCGTCTCGCTCGGTCTGCTCTCGGGCTACGCCGGCGGGCGGATCGACAGCTTCATCATGCGGGTGTGCGACGTGATGCTGTCGTTCCCGTCGATCCTGATCGCGTTGCTGATCGCCGGTGTCGGCCGGGCGCTGTTCCCGCAGGCGCACGACTCGCTCGCGTTCGGCGTGCTGATCCTGGCAATCGCGCTGCCCGGCTGGGTGCAGTACGCGCGCACGGTGCGCGGCTCGACGATGGTCGAGCGCAACAAGGAGTACGTGCAGGCCGCCCGCGTCGTCGGCGTGCCGCCGCTGCGCATCATGCGCAAGCACGTGCTGCCCAACGTACTCGGGCCGGTGCTGGTACTGGCGACGATCCACCTCGCGCTGGCGATCCAGACCGAGGCGACCTTGTCGTTCCTCGGCGTCGGCGTCTCGCCGACCTCGCCGTCGCTCGGCACCTTCATCAACGAAGGCAACAAGCAACTCTTCAGCGGTGCGTGGTGGCTGGTGATCTTCCCCGGCACGATGCTGCTGCTGATTTCGCTGAGCATGAATCTGTTCGGCGACTGGTTGCGCGATGCGCTGAACCCGCGGCTGCGCTGACCGATCATGAGAAACCTCGCTTCAACCAAGTCGCGCCGGGCCGAGCGCCGGGCCGCCCCCAAGCTGGCCCGGATCCCCTCGGGGGGTCGGCCGATGTACCCAGTGGCCGAGGGGTTGTCATGAACTTGCTCGAAGTCCGCAACCTGCGCGTCGAGTTTCCGACGCGCCGTGGCAAGCTCGTCGCGCTCGACGACATCTCGTTCGAGATCGCGCCCGGCGAGATCCTCGGCGTGGTCGGCGAATCCGGCGCCGGCAAGTCGCTGACCGGCGCCGCGATCATCGGCCTGCTCGACCCGCCGGGACGCGTCGCCTCCGGCGAGATCCGCTTCGATGGCCGGCGCATCGACAACCTGCCGTACGAGGAGATGCGCAAGGTGCGCGGCCGCCAGATCGGCGCGATCTTTCAAGACCCGTTGACCTCGCTGAACCCGCTCTACACGGTTGGCCGTCAGCTCGTCGAGACGATCATGACGCACCTGCCCGTCAACAACGAAGAGGCCCGCAAGCGCGCGATCCGGCTGCTGCAGGAGACCGGCATTCCGGCCGCCGAGGCCCGCATCGACCAGTACCCGCACCAGTTTTCCGGCGGCATGCGCCAGCGTGTCGTGATCGCGCTCGCGCTTGCGGCCGAGCCGAAACTGATCGTCGCCGACGAG
Source organism: Pseudomonadota bacterium (assembly GCA_040389925.1). Classification (GTDB taxonomy): domain Bacteria; phylum Pseudomonadota; class Gammaproteobacteria; order Burkholderiales; family Burkholderiaceae_C; genus LMDS01. The sequence continues at coordinate 2,362 of JAZJZJ010000148.1, read as the reverse complement.
CCGACGACTGCGCTCGACGTCTCGATCCAGGCGCAGATCATTTCGCTGCTGAAGCGGCTGTGCAAGGAGCACGGCGCGGCGGTGATGCTGGTCACGCACGACATGGGCGTGATCGCCGAGACCTGCGATCGTGTCGCGGTGATGTACGCCGGCCGCATCGCCGAGATCGGCCCGGTGCACGACGTGATCCACGCGCCTGCGCATCCCTACACCGTCGGCCTGATGGGCTCGATCCCGGCGATGGACGAAGACCGCGAGCGCCTGCTGCAGATCGACGGCGCGATGCCGCGGCTCACCGCGATTCCGGCCGGCTGCGCGTTCAACCCGCGCTGCCCGAAGGTGTTCGAGCGCTGCACGGTCGAGCGGCCCGACCTGCTGCCTGCCGGCGCGACCCGCGCGGCGTGCTGGTTGCACGCGCCGGCCCTGCGGGAGGCGGCATGAGCGCGGTGTTGCCAAGCGCGCCGGGCCGCCGCGCCGGGCCGCCCCAAGCAAGGCCCGACCCTCTCGGAGGGTCGATCGCCGTATCCGGCGATCAGGGTGCTGTCAGTCGGCCACTGGTCGAGGTGCACGACCTCGCGAAGACCTTCGACGTCTCGGCGCCCTGGTTGAACCGCGTCGTCGAGCGCAAACCGCGCCAGTTCGTGCATGCGGTCGACGGCATCAGCTTCTCGATCCAGCGTGGCAAGACGCTCGCGCTGGTCGGTGAATCCGGCTGCGGCAAGAGCACGGTCGCGCGCTTGCTTGTCGGCCTGTATGCGCCGACGAAGGGCCGGGTGGAATTCGATGGTGTCGACACCGCGACCACGTTCAAGTCGAAGCATGCGCTCGCGTTGCGCCGCCGGATGCAGATGATCTTTCAGGATCCGTACGCGAGCCTGAACCCGCGCTGGAAGGTCGCCGACATCGTCGGCGAGCCGCTGAAGGAACACGGGCTGCTGCAGCAGGCCAGCGGCACGGGCGCGAAGGCCGACAAGGACGAGATGAAGGCGCGGGTCGTGCAGCTCTTGCAATCAGTGGGCCTCGCGGCCGCCGATGTCGAGAAGTTCCCGCACCAGTTCTCGGGTGGTCAGCGCCAGCGCATCTCGATCGCGCGTGCGCTCGCAACGCAACCCGAGTTCCTCGTCTGCGACGAGCCAACTTCGGCGCTCGATGTTTCGGTGCAGGCGCAGGTCCTGAACATCATGAAGGACCTGCAGCGCAAGCAGGGCCTGACCTACCTGTTCATCTCGCACAACCTCGCGGTCGTGCGGCATGTCAGCGATCAGGTCGGCGTGATGTACCTCGGCCGCATCGTCGAACTGGCCGACAAGGCCGATCTGTTCGCGCGCCCGCGCCACCCCTACACGCGCATGCTGCTCGACGCGATCCCCGACATTCACATGAGCGGCCGTGCCCGCACGCCGGTGCAGGGCGAGGTGCCGAACCCGCTGAACCCGCCGAGCGGTTGCAGCTTCCACCCGCGCTGCCCGCACGCGAACGCGCGCTGCAAGGCCGAGCGGCCGGCGTTGAAGATGTTCGGTGGCGCGCTGATCGCGTGCCATGGCGTGGAGGAGGGGCGAATCTAGCGCCCGGGGCGATCAGCCCGGCAGCAGATGCTCGCCGGCGAACAGCGTGTCGACGGGCTCGCGGTCGCGAATCAACCAGGCCTGATCGCCCGAGACCATCACCTCGGCCGCGCGGCCACGGGTGTTGTAGTTGCTCGCCATGCTCATGCTGTATGCGCCGGCCGACAGCACCGCGACGAAGTCGCCTGCGCGCACCGCGAGTTCGCGGTCCTTGCCGAGCCAGTCGCCGGATTCGCAAATCGGGCCGACGACGTCGAACCGCATCGGCGGCTCATGGCGCGTGTGGCACGCGACGATCTTCATCCAGGCCTGGTACATCGCCGGGCGCATCAGGTCGTTCATGGCCGCGTCGACGATGCAGAAGTTCTTCTGCTCACCGGGCTTCACATACAGCACCTCGCTGACCAGGATGCCGGCGTTGCCGACCAGCGACCGACCGGGCTCGAACATGATCTTGCGGTGGCCGTGGCCGCGCGCGTCGATGCGTTCGAGCAGGCTCTTCACCAGCACTTCGGCCGAGGGCGGCGCTTCGTCGGTGTAGACGATGCCGAGGCCGCCGCCGAGGTCGAGGTGGTGAATCCGGATGCCGCGTGCCTCGATCGATTCGATCAGGTCGAGCAGCCGATCGAGCGCGTCGAGGTACGGGCCGGCATCGGTGATCTGCGAGCCGATGTGGCAATCGATGCCGACGACCTCCAGGCTCGGCAACTCGGCCGCGCGCAAATAGTTCGCGAGCGCATCCTCGTGCGCGATGCCGAACTTGTTGCCCTTCAGCCCGGTCGAGATGTACGGGTGCG
>JAZJZJ010000147.1:0-4059 GCA_040389925.1 Pseudomonadota bacterium | reverse complement strand
CACGACGGCGATCCAGGCGAACGTCCTGGTCGGCCGCAAGACCGCACGCGACGGCGGGCGCACGCCGAAGGCGATCGCCGCACAAATCGCGAAGACCGAGGCCGAACTCGCGAGGCACGACAGCGCCGCCGCGAAGTCGATGCTGAAGCGGCTCACGGCCGCCCGCATCGCATTCGAGCAAGTCGTCGATTTCGTCGCCGGCAACACCAAGGCGAGCCCGAACGCGGTCTTCGCCGGCTCGGTGCCGTACCTGATGCTCGCGGGCAATGTCGTCGCCGGTTGGCAGATGGCGCGTGCGCTGGTCATTGCCGAGGATCAACTGGCGAAGTTGGCAACTTCAGGTGAGGGCGACGCCGCGTTCCTGAAGGCCAAGGTCGCGACCGCGCACTTTTACGCCGAGCACTTGCTCAACAAAGCACCCGGCGTGCGTGATTCGATCGTCGAGGGCGGCGACTGCGTCGCCGCGCTCGCAATCGATTCGTTCTGAGCTTCATCCCGCATCCACCAGAGACGACAACATGCCCTTGCCCGGAGTCCTCGCGACCTTGCCGCTGCCCATCATTGGCGCGCCGCTGTTCATCATCAGCAACCCCAGGCTCGTGATCGAGCAGTGCAAGGCCGGCGTCGTCGGCGCGATGCCGGCGCTGAACGCACGCCCCGCCGAACAACTCGACGACTGGCTCGCCGAGATCACCGAAACGCTCGCCGCATACAACAAGGCGCATCCAGACAAACCCGCCGCGCCGTTCGCGGTCAACCAGATCGTGCACAAGAGCAACGACCGGCTCGACCACGACATGGCGGTATGTGCGAAGTACAAGGTGCCGATCATCATCACCTCGCTCGGCGCGCGCACCGACGTGAACGACGCGGTGCATGCCTGGGGCGGTGTCGTGATGCACGACGTCATCAACAATTTCTTCGCGAGGAAGGCGATCGAGAAGGGCGCCGATGGCCTGATTGCGGTAGCCGCCGGCGCGGGCGGGCATGCGGGCGTGAAGAGCCCGTTCGCGCTGATCCAGGAGATCCGCGAATGGTTCGACGGGCCTGTCGCGCTGAGTGGTTCGATCGCCAGCGGCGGCGCGGTGCTGGCGGCGCAGGCGATGGGTGCCGATTTCGCCTACATCGGCTCGGCGTTTGTGGCGACCGACGAGGCGCGCGCGGTCGACGGCTACAAGCAGATGATCGTCGACAGCAGCAGCGACGACATCGTCTACAGCAACCTGTTCACCGGCGTGCATGGCAACTACCTGAAGGGCTCGATCAGAGCCTCGGGCCTGGATCCCGACAACCTGCCCGAGAGCGACCCCAGCAAGATGAACTTTGGTGGCTCGGGTGCGAAGGCATGGAAGGATGTCTGGGGCTGTGGCCAAGGCATCGGCGCGATCAAGTCGGTGCAGCCGGCGGCCGAACTGATCGGGCGACTGAAGCGCGAGTACCAGTCGGCGCGCCAGCGTGTCGCGATCGCTTGACATCACCCGGACACGCACGCATGTAAGTCTCGTGCGCAACAAAACCACGGGGGCGCGGTGGTAAAGTCGCGCGCTTGAACGTCACAGCTCCTTCCCGTCCCCTCGAAGCATTCGGTCGAGGCGGGTCGCTTCTCCGCAAAGTGGTCTAGCCGCGTCGCGGAAGGTTTTTCAACCCACACTCAGCGCCGGAAACCGGTGCGAAAGGTGAGCGAAATGATGCAGGAATCCCGGTCGAACTCGTACCTGTTCGGCGGCAATGCCCCGTATGTCGAAGAGATGTACGAGGCCTACCTCGACAACCCGGGCTCGGTGCCCGACAACTGGCGCGCGTACTTCGACGCGCTGCAGCACGTGCCGGCGGTCGACGGCTCCAGCGCCCGCGATGTGGCCCACGCGCCGGTCGTCGAATCGTTCGCGCAGCGTGCCAAGGCCGGCACCTTCGGCAGCAAGGCGTCGAGCGCCGATCTGGCCGTCGCGCGCAAGCAGGTTCACGTTCAATCGCTGATCGCCGCGTATCGCTCGCTGGGCTCGCGCTGGGCCGATCTCGACCCGCTGAAGCGCCAGGAGCGCCCGAAGATTCCCGAGCTCGAGCCGGCGTTCTACGACCTGAGCGAGTCCGACATGGACATCGTCTTCAGCGCGACCAACACCTTCTTCTCGACTGCTGAGCACACGACCCTGCGCGAGATCGTGCAGGCGCTGCGTGAAACCTACTGCGGCTCGATCGGCGCCGAGTACATGCACATCACCACGCCGACCGAGAAGCGCTGGTGGCAGGAGCGGCTCGAATCGATCCGCTCGAAGCCGACCTACACGGCCGAGCAGAAAACGCACATCCTCGATCGCCTGACCGCGGCCGAGGGCCTTGAGCGCTACCTGCACACCAAGTACGTTGGCCAGAAGCGCTTTTCGCTCGAAGGCGGCGAGAGCTTCATCGTTTCGATGGATGAACTGGTGCAGCGCGCGGGCGCCAAAGGCGTCCAGGAAATCGTGATCGGCATGGCCCACCGCGGCCGCCTGAACGTGCTCGTCAACACGCTCGGCAAGATGCCGAAGGATCTGTTCGCCGAGTTCGACCACACCGCGCCCGAAGCGCTGCCTTCGGGTGACGTGAAGTACCACCAAGGCTTCTCGTCCGACATCACGACGGCAGGCGGCCCGGTCCACCTGAGTCTGGCGTTCAACCCGTCGCACCTCGAGATCGTGAACCCGGTCGTCGAAGGCTCGGTCAAGGCGCGTCTCGACCGTCGCGGCGACACCGACGGCGACTCGGTGCTCCCGATCATCGTCCACGGTGATGCGGCGTTCGCCGGCCAGGGCGTCGTGATGGAGACGCTGGCGCTGGCGCAGACGCGCGGCTACTACACCGGCGGCACGGTCCACATCGTCATCAACAACCAGATCGGCTTCACGACCAGCGACCCGCGCGATTCGCGCTCGACGCTGTACTGCACCGACGTGGTCAAGATGATCGAGGCGCCGGTGCTGCACGTGAACGGCGACGACCCGGAAGCGGTGGTGTTGTGCACGCAGCTCGCGCTCGACTACCGCCAGGAGTTCAACAAGGACGTGGTCGTCGACATCGTCTGCTTCCGCAAGCTCGGCCACAACGAACAAGACACGCCGGCGCTGACGCAGCCGCTGATGTACAAGAAGATTGCGGCCCACCCCGGCACGCGCAAGCTCTACGGCGAGAAGCTGGTGGTGCAGGGCGTGCTGCCAGCCGACGGCCCCGATTCGATGGTCAAGGCCCTGCGTGCGGCGATGGACGCCGGCAAGAGCACCTACGATCCGGTGCTCACCAATTACAAGAGCAAGTACGCGGTCGACTGGGCACCGTTCCTCGGCAAGAAGTGGACCGATGCCGCCGACACCGCGCTGCCGATGTCCGAGATCAAGCGCCTGGCCGAACGCATCACGACGGTGCCGGCCAACTTCAAGGTCCACACGCTGGTCGAAAAGGTGCTCGCGGATCGCGCGGCGATGGGCCGCGGCGAGATCAACGTCGACTGGGGCATGGGCGAGCATCTTGCGTACGCCTCACTGGTCGCGAGCGGCTATGCGTTGCGCCTGTCGGGCGAAGACTCGGGCCGCGGCACGTTCACGCACCGCCACGCCGTGCTGCACGACCAGAACCGCGAGAAGTGGGACGTCGGCACCTACACCCCGCTCGAGCACGTCGCCGACGGCCAAGCGCCGTTCGTCGTGATCGACTCGCTGCTGTCCGAAGAAGCGGTGCTCGGTTTCGAGTACGGCTACGCGTCGGCCGAGCCGAACACGCTGGTGATCTGGGAGGCGCAGTTCGGCGACTTCGTCAACGGCGCGCAGGTCGTGATCGACCAGTTCATCGCGTCGGGCGAAGTGAAGTGGGGGCGTGCGAACGGCATCACGCTGATGCTGCCGCACGGCTACGAAGGCCAGGGGCCGGAGCACAGTTCAGCGCGCCTGGAGCGCTTCATGCAGCTCGCCGCCGACAACAACATGCAGATCGTGCAGCCGACCTCGGCGAGCCAGATCTTCCATGTGCTGCGCCGCCAGATGGTGCGCATGTTCCGCAAGCCGCTGATCATCATGACGCCGAAGTCGC
>JAZJZJ010000146.1:0-40455 GCA_040389925.1 Pseudomonadota bacterium | reverse complement strand
CGCGCTCGTAGTCGCGCTCGCAGATCACGCAGCGGGTCAGGCGCTTGTAGCTGCCGTCGTCGGTGGCGCTCGACGGCGACCGGGCAATGTAGTAGCGGCCTTTCGTCCACCACGCGATCAGCGGCGACACGACCAGCGCGGTGACGAGCGCGATCAGCGCCGAGAACGCCTGCGCCAGCGGCCCGAGCGCGCCGAGGTAGGCGACGATGGCCAGCAGCGAGGCCACGCCCATCGCGCCGACGCCGACCGGGTTCACGTCGTACAAATGCGCGCGCTTGAACTCGATGCCTTTTGGCGACCAGCCCATCGGCTTGTTGATCACCAGATCGGCGACCACGGCCATCATCCAGCTGATCGCGATGTTCGAGTACAGCCCGAGCACCTTGCCGAGGGCCTGGAACACGCTGAGCTCCATCAGCATCAGCGCGATCGCGGTGTTGAACACCATCCAGACCACACGCCCCGGGTGGCTGTGCGTGAGGCGCGCGAAGAAGTTCGACCATGCGAGCGAGCCGGCGTAGGCGTTCGTCACGTTGATCTTGAGCTGCGAGACGAACACGAACAGCGCGGTCGCCGCGACCGCGAGGCCGTACTGCGAAAACACCGCGTTGTAGGCGACCAGATACATCTGCGTCGGGTCGACCGCGCGGTCGGCCGGCACCGCGTAGCCGATCGCGAGGTAGGCCAGCAGCGCACCGGCCAGCATCTTCAGCACGCCGGGAATGACCCAGCCGGGGCCACCGATGATCACGCCGGCCCACCAGCGCCCTTTGCGATCGGGCATCGGCTCGGGCATGAAGCGCAGGTAGTCGGCTTGTTCGCCCATCTGCGTGATCAGCGCGATGCCGACCGTCATCGCCGCGCCGAACTTCAGCAGGTCGAAGCCGGGGGCGCGCGGCGTGCCGTCGGGCGCCTGGCCACCGTACTGCCAGATCTCGGCGAGCACGCCCGGATGCTGGTGCAGCACGTAGGCGAGCGGCACGATCAGCATCAGCAGCCACAGCGGCTGGGTCCAGACTTGCAGCCGGCTGATCGTCGTCACGCCGTGCGTGACCAGCGGGATCACCACCAGCGAACACAGCAGGTAGCCCCAGGCCGGCGGGATGTCGAACGCGAGTTCGATGGCATAGGCCATGATGGCGGCCTCGAGCGCGAAGAAAATGAAGGTGAAGCTGGCGTAGATCAGCGAGGTGATGGTCGAGCCGATGTAGCCGAAGCCGGCACCGCGGGTCAACAGGTCCATGTCGACGCCGTGGCGCGCCGCATAGACGCTGATCGGCCAGCCGGCGAGGAAGATGATCAGCCCGGTCGCCAGGATCGCCCAGAACGCATTGACGAAGCCGTAGTCGACCAGCAGCGTGCCGCCGACCGCTTCGAGCACGAGGAACGAGGCCGCGCCGAACGCCGTGTTCGCCACGCGCAGCGCCGACCACTTGCGGAACGAGCGCGGCGTGAAGCGCAGCGCGTAATCCTCCATCGTCTCGCGCGCGACCCACGCGTTGTAGTCGCGCCGCACCTTGATCACCTGCTGCACCGCCGGTCCGCCCACCGGCGCGGCCACGCCCTGCCCCACGCGGGGGCGCGCCGTGTCGTCGGCCAAGGGTGGCAAGGCGCTCATGAACCACCTTGGTGCAAGCCCCATGCCAAGCACCCGGGTCCGTGATCGCCTCACACAAAAAGACGCGAACAGCTGTCACGGATCGGCGACTCGCCGCATCCAACGACGACACCGACGATCCGTTCGGCCCTCGATCACGCGGGCCGGCCGCGCTCGCCCCGTCGCGCCATCACCTTCACACCAGGAGCTGCCCATGCCACGCACGACCCCGACATCTTCGACCCACCTGCGCGGCAGACTGCCGCTCGGCGCCGCCGTGGTCGCCGCGGCCGCGGCCTCGGCCATGCTGCTGGCCTGCGGCGGCTCGGACAGCGACACCGATGCCGCGGACCAGGCCGCGCTGGTCGAGCAGGGCCGGCAGGTCTTCCGCTACGACACCTTCGGCGACGAACTGCAGTGGACCGACACGCTGCGCATGCACGAGGTCATCAGCGCCGCCGTCGACCCGGTCACGGCCATGTCGGTCGGGCTGAAGGTGGACGCCGAGGCGCTGCCGGCGGCCGTGGTCCAGGGCATCCAGAACGGCAGCATCGACCTGAAAAGCCCGGCGACGACGATTGCGCTGCTCAAGCTCGATGCGGTCGTCGGGCTGAAGGGCACGGTCGAGACCGTCGACGGCAAGGACGCGCTGACGCGCGTCGGCATCACCTGTGCGCTGTGCCACTCGACCGTCGACAACTCGTTCGCGCCGGGCATCGGCAAGCGCCTCGACGGTTGGGCGAACCGCGATCTGAATCCCGGTGCGATCATCGCGCTGTCGCCGGCCGTCGACACCGCGTTGAAGGCAGTCTTCAACTCGTGGGGCAAGGGCATGTTCGACCCGCGTCACAACGTCGACGGGATCAGCAAGCCGGTCGTGATCCCGCCGGCGTTCGGGCTCGCGGGCATCCACAGCGTCACCTTCACCGGCGACGGCAACGAGCCGGCCTACTGGAACCGCTATGTCGCGGTGGCCGAGATGGGCGGCCTCGGCACGGTCGTGGAGCCGCGCCTGAACATCAACATCACGCACGGCACGCAAGACCTCGTCAGCGCCAAGCTGCCGGCCCTGCAGGCCTACCAGTTGTCGCTGGCGCCACCCGCGGCGCCAGCCGGCAGCTTCGACGGCGTTGCCGCGCTGCGCGGCAAGGTCGTCTTCGAGGGCGCCGGCAAGTGCGTCAGCTGCCACAGCGGCGCTGTGTTCACCGATGCCAACTCGACCCTGCACCCGCCCGGGGATTCGATGGCCGAACCCGAGTCGCCGAGCTATGCCGCGCGGTCGGCGACCAGGATGTACCGGACCACGCCGCTGCGCGGTGCCTGGCAGCATGCGCCGTACTTTCACGACGGCTCCGCGGCGACGCTGGAAGACGTCGCCAGCACCTACAACACGAAGCGGGCGCTGGGGCTGAATCCGCAGGAGATCGCCGACCTCGCCCAGTACCTGAAGTCGCTCTGAGCGCGCGGCATCGCGTGGCGGGCGGCACGCCTCCTGCTACACGCCCCCCATGGAACTGACCCCGCGCGAGAAGGACAAGCTGCTGATCTTCACCGCCGCGCTGCTTGCCGAGCGGCGCAAGGCGCGCGGGCTGAAACTCAACTACCCCGAGGCGGTCGCGCTGATCAGCGCGGCGATCATGGAAGGCGCGCGCGACGGCAAGAGCGTGGCCGCGCTGATGAGTGAGGGCAAGACCTGGCTCAGCCGGGCTGACGTGATGACTGGGGTCGCCGAACTGATCCCCGAGATCCAGATGGAAGCGACCTTTCCCGATGGCACCAAATTGGTGACCGTGCACCAACCCATTGCATAACGCCCAACAGGCGCCCGGAGACCCCAATGCCCCAACTGCTCGCTGCCACCGCCCTGGCGCTCACCTCCGGCCTCGCGGCGGCCCACTCGGGCCACGGCCTTGCCGGCCCGCACTGGCACGCCAGCGACCTGTTCGGCCCGGCCGTGATGCTGGGCTGCGCAGCGGCGGCGTTGTGGCTGTGGAGAAGGAAGTGATTCCGGGCGAGTTGCTCGTCGACGGCCCGGACCACGAACTCAACCCGGGTCGGCGCACGCTGACGGTCGTCGTCGAGAACAGCGCCGACCGGCCGATTCAGGTCGGCTCGCACTATCACTTCGCCGAGACCAATGCGGCACTGGTGTTCGATCGCGCGGCCGCACGCGGCATGCGGCTGAACATCGCGTCGGGCACCGCGGTGCGCTTCGAGCCCGGCCAGCAACGCACGATCGAGCTCGTCGACTACGCCGGCGCGCGCATCGTCTACGGCTTCCGCGGCCTCATCCAAGGGGCGCTCTGACATGACCCGGATCGACCGCCGCGCCTATGCCGAGATGTTCGGCCCGACCACCGGCGACCGCGTGCGGCTGGCCGACACCGGCCTGATCGTCGAAGTCGAAAAGGACTACACGCTGGCCGCCGGCGGCTACGGCGAAGAAGTGAAGTTCGGCGGCGGCAAGACGATCCGCGACGGCATGGGCCAGAGCCAGCGGCTCGCTGCCGAGGTCGCCGACACGGTCATCACGAACGCGCTGATCATCGACCACTGGGGCATCGTCAAGGCCGACATCGCGATCAAGAACGGCCTGATCGCCGGCATCGGCAAGGCCGGCAACCCCGACGTGCAACCCGGCGTCGACATCGTCATCGGCCCCGGCACCGAAATCATCGCCGGCGAGGGCAACATCCTCACCGCCGGCGGCATCGACACCCACATCCACTTCATCTGCCCGCAGCAGATCGAGGAGGCGCTGATGAGCGGCGTCACGACGATGATGGGCGGCGGCACCGGCCCGGCCACCGGCACGTTTGCGACCACCTGCACGCCCGGCCCGTGGCACATCCATTCGATGCTGCGCGCGGCCGAAAGCTTTCCGATGAACCTGGGTTTCCAGGGCAAGGGCAACACCAGCCTGCCCGGCGCGCTCGACGAGCAGATCGAAGCCGGCGCCTACGGCCTGAAGCTGCACGAAGACTGGGGCACGACGCCAGCCGCGATCGACAACTGCCTGAGCGTCGCCGACCGGCACGACGTGCAGGTCACGATCCACACCGACACGCTGAACGAATCGGGCTTCGTCGAGGACACGGTCGCGGCGTTCAAGGGGCGCACGATCGCGACCTTTCACACCGAGGGCGCCGGCGGCGGCCACGCGCCCGACATCATCAAGGTCGCGGGCCTGCCGAACGTGCTGCCGTCGTCGACGAATCCGACGATGCCGTACACCGTCAACACGGTCGACGAGCACCTCGACATGCTGATGGTCTGCCATCACCTCGATGGTCGAATCGCCGAAGACCTCGCGTTCGCCGAGAGTCGCATCCGGCGCGAGACGATCGCGGCCGAAGACATCCTGCACGACCTCGGCGTGTTCTCGATGATGAGCTCCGACAGCCAGGCGATGGGCCGGGTCGGCGAGGTCATCATCCGCACCTGGCAGGCGGCGCACAAGATGAAGGCGCAGCGCGGCGCGCTGCCGGAAGACTCGGTGCGCCACGACAACTTTCGCGTCAAGCGCTACATCGCGAAGTACACGATCAACCCGGCGATCACGCAAGGCATCTCGCACGTCGTCGGTTCGGTCGAGGTCGGCAAGCTCGCCGATCTGGTGGTCTGGAAGCCGGCGTTCTTCGGCGTCAAACCGAGCCTGATCATCAAGGGCGGCATGATCGCCGCGGCCGCGATGGGCGACCCGAACGCCAGCATCCCGACGCCACAGCCGGTGCACTACCGGCCGATGTTCGGCGCGTTCGGCGCGGCGATGGACAACACCTGCATCACCTTCATGTCGAAGGCCGGCGTGGCCGCCGGCGTGCCGCAGCAGCTGGGTTTGAGGCGGCGTGTCGAGGCGGTGAAGAACACGCGCACGATCGGCAAGCAGGACATGGTCCACAACGCCGGCACGCCGACCATCGAGGTCGACGCACAGACCTACGAAGTGCGCGCCGACGGCGTGCTGCTGACCTGCGAGCCGGCCTCCGAGTTGCCGCTGGCGCAGCGCTACTTCCTGTTCTGACGGCGCGCGCGGCGCCGGCGTCAGCGCGTGCCGGTGTGCTCGCTCAGCGCGCGCGACAGCGCGTGCGCCGCGTCGTGCGACATCTCGATCGGCAGCACCTGGCCGGAGTCGAACTGCAGATGCAAGCGCACCTGGCCCGCACCCGCCGCGGGCATCACGCCGACGGCCAGGCACTGCACCGCCACTGGCAGATCGACCGCGGCCGCGGGTTGGGCCACATCGCCGTTCAGCAGCGCCGCGGCCAGCGCCGGCGCGTCGGCCTCGCGCACCTCGATCGAGGTTTCGCGCACCTTGCCATTGACCGTCGATTCGGTTTCGATCACGACGCTGGCGTCGCCCGCCGCCGAGCTGGCGGTCGACTCCTTCACTTCCTCGACGGTCACCTCGACCTTGTCCGCCTGCTGGTTCATCTCGAATGTCCTCTGAATCGGCTCTCGTGGAGCGAGGGCAATTCTAGGTCGCAGCGTGTTCCGGCCGATGTTGCGAGATATTTCGGCCGCTTTTCTGCGCGGCTTGGCGTCCTACGCCCACGACCGCGCCGCGCCGATGCCTTCTGGCGGGTGCCGCCGTACGATCACGCGAGACTTCAGGAGATCACCTTGTCCGACCCCACCACCGACCCCCTCGACGAACTCGCCGCCTTCGGCGACCCTGCCGACGCCACCGCGTCCACCGGCGCACTGACCGACCTGGTCGCGCGCAACCCGGTGCCCGCCGTGCTCGCCGCCGCCGCGGCCGGCGCCGGTCTGATGGCACTCGTGTCGTTGCTGGCACGGCGCGACCCCGCGCCGCGCGCGCCGCTGCCGACCCTCACGCCGACCGTCACCCCGCGCGGCCTCGACTACGAGGCGCTGAAGCAGCAGATCGCCGACCTCGCCGACCGCGTGAGCCGCACGGTTCCGGTCGATGCCGCGAAGCAGCGCGCCGAACAGGCCGGCGACGTGCTCGCCGATGGCTGGAACACGGTGCGCGACCAGGCGCTCGATGCGCTCGGCCGTTTCGAGCCGCAGGCCAGCGCCGCGATCAAGGCCGCGCGCGCGAACCCGGTGTGGTCGGCGTTGATCGTCGGCGCGGTCGGTGCGCTGGTCGCTTCGCAGATGCTGGGCGGCAAGCCGCCTGCATCGACCGAACCGCAATCCGACCCGAGCGCTGACGCGTGAGGCCGCAGATCCGCTGCGCCGCCTCGATCTCGAACTGCGTCACGGTCGATCCCGCGCCGGCGGGCTGAGCGCGGGGTCGATCGCCGGCGCCTCGTCGCCCTGCCCCGGCCCCGGAAACCACAGCCTGAACATCGTGCGCCGGCCCGGCCCGCTGATGACACTGGCCGTGCCGCCGTGCAGGTCCATGATCGACTTGACGATGGCCAGACCGAGCCCCGAACCCGCGGCCGAGCCGGCGCGCGATTCGTCGATCCGGAAGCTGCGCTCGAAGATCAGTTGCTGATGCTCGGGCGCGATCGGCGGGCCGTCGTTCGAGACCTCGAGCGTGCAGCCGCCGCCGGCGTGCGGTGTCGTCGAGACCATGACCGTGCTGCCGCGCGGCGCATAGCGCAGCGCGTTCGAGACCAGATTGCCGAGCGCGCGGATGAACAGCGTTTCGTCGGCCCAGACCTGCTGCCACGCCGGCTCGGCGCCCTGCATGTCGAGCTCCAGCGCGACGCCGCGCTCGTCGGCGAGCATCTCGAAGTAGCCACGGCCGCGTTCGAGCACTCGCTGCAGATCGATGCGGCGGCGGTTCGTCGCCGCGTGCGGGTCGTCGGCGCGGGCGAGGAACAACATGTTCTCGATCAGCCGCGAAATGCGCTCGTAGTCTTCGACCGCCGATTCGAGCACCGCGCGGTATTCGTCGGCGCTGCGCGGCTTGCTCAGCGCCACCTGAGCTTCACCGAGCAGGTTGTTGATCGGCGTGCGCAGGTCGTGCGCGAGGTCGGACGAAAACTCCGACAGCCGTTTGAACGCCGCCTCCAGCCGGTCGAGCATGCGGTTGAACGCGAGCGTCGAGTCGACCAGCTCGGTCGGCGTGCGCGCGACCGACAGGCGCTCGCTCATCGGCCGCGCGCTGATGCGGTTCGCGGCCGCCGCGAGGCTCTTCGGCCCGGCGACGATGCGCCGCGCGATCCACACGCCCAGCCCGCCCGACAACAGCGCGCCGATCAGCAGCGTGACGACGAAGATCTGCAACTCGTTCTTGACGATCTGGCGCGACTGCGTGAGCTCGTAGGCAAACACGGCCAGCAGCCCGCGCGTGTCGGCACCGGCGAGCGAACCCGCCGGCACCGGGATGCGCGCGAACAGCAGGCGAAAGCTGCGGTGATCGGGTGACACCCAGACCGTCGTCAACGGGCCGAGCGCCTTGCCGAGCGCGCGCACATCGGCCTGCTCGATGCCGGTCGGCAGGTTGTCGACCGACATCGCCCGCGCCGGCAACGCCGCGATCGGCACCTCGAAGCCCTCCGACTTCGCGATCATGTGGCGCCGGTCGTCGAGCAGCGCCATGTGCAGATTGCCGAGCTGCAGGTCCATGCGCTTGACCAGGCGCTGCGGCTCCTGCGTCAGGTCGAAGCGCGCGACCGCGAGGTCTTCGCGCAGCAGCGCCAGGTTCGCGAACAGGATCAGCTCGTTGCCCTCGCGCAGCTCGCGCGTCGCCAGCTGCGTGATCGCCAAACCGCTGCCGCCCACCAGCAGGATCGAGATCGCCGCGATCGACAGGCTGATCTGCGCGGTCAGCGAGCGCTTCAGGCCGCGCAGGCAGTGCAGTTTCACGGCTCAGTCGGAGCGTGCGTCGAAGACGTAGCCGACGCCGCGGATCGTGTGGATCAGCTTGGTCTCGAAGCGGTCGTCGAGCTTCGCGCGCAGGCGCCGCACCGCCACGTCGACGACGTTGGTGTCGCTGTCGAAATTCATGTCCCACACGTGCTCGGCGATCAGCGTGCGCGAGACGACCTCGCCGAGGTGGCGCACGAAGTAGTCGAGCAGCGCGTACTCCTTGGCCGTCAGGTCGATGCGCTCGCCGGCGCGCGTGACGCGGCGCCGGACCAGGTCGACATCGAGGTCGGCGATGCGCACGCGCTGTTCGGTCTGCGCCGCACCACGGCGCAGCAGCGTGCGGATGCGCGCGAGCAGTTCGGAGAACGCGAACGGCTTGACGAGATAGTCGTCGGCGCCGAGCTCCAGGCCCTTGACGCGATCGGCCACGTCGTCGCGCGCGGTCAGGAACAGCACCGGCGTCTGGCGCTGGCGGCGCAGGTTCTCGAGCACGCTCCAGCCGTCGGCGCCGGGCAGCATCACGTCGAGCAGGATCAGGTCGTAGTGGCCCGAGGTCGCGAGGTGCAGACCCTCGATGCCGTTGTCGGCGATGTCGACGACATAGGCATGCTCGGTCAGGCCCTTGCTGACGTAGGCGGCGGTCTTCGGTTCGTCCTCGACGATCAAGATGCGCATGGGCGCCGACGCCGGGCATGGCGGCGTCGTGTCGTGTTCATGGGCCATCAGTATCCCCGATCAAACATGCGACAGCGCGCGCCACGGCAAGGCCGCGACGCGCGCTGTGACAAGGCGGCCGTCGTTTATGCCGCGAGCGCCAGCTGCAACGGCTCCTTCGCGCGGAAGGCCCACTTCGGCCCGAAGCGCAGCGCCTCCAGCGTCATCGAGGTCGCGTTCGCGAAGAACATCGATTCGTCCAGGCCGTGGCGCTCGAACGCGCGGCGCTGGCGCAACGAGCGGCGGCGCAGGTCGCCCTCGAAGGCTTGCGCGTCGCGGCTCGACTGGCCGAAGAACGACGCGGCACGGCGTGCCGCCTCCATCGCCGCATCGGTCATCGCGGGAATCGCGCGCGCCGCCGACAAACGGATCTGCGAGATGAACGGGTTCTTGCCGACCACCAGCCCCCACGGCCGCAGGCCGTCGGCCGGGTCGACGCAGAGCGCTTCGAGCTTGGTCAGGCCGAACTGGCGCGACAGCTGCATGCGCACCGCGAGCCACGGGTCGTCGCGGCGCACGAGTTCGATCGCCGACTCGGCCTGCGCGTCGTCGCCATCGAGCGGCAGCACGAGCGACTGCATCAGGCCCTTCGCGTGCTGGTCGCCCTTCGCGCCGGCCTGGTGCAGCCACTGGATTGCCTGCTCCGAATCGGCCAGCGTGTCGGACGCGCGCAAGATCAGTGCGCCGAGCTTGCGCTGCGCCTCGGTCTGGCCGCCGAGCGCGGCCTTCTCGAGGCAGAAGCGCGCCATCTGCGGGTTCGCGACCGACAGGCGGTGGTCGCCGTGCATCCGGTACAGGTGCAGCCAGGCTTCTTCGCAACCGGCATCGGCGGCGCGCAGCAGCAGCGCCACGCCCTTGCGCATGTTCGGGCCGGCGGCCAGCGCCTCGGGTGCGAGCACGCCACACGCGATGCCGCACAGTGCGCGGCCGAGCGCGTACGCGGCATCTCGATCACCGCGATTGGTGCGCATGTCGAGCGCGGTCTCGATCGCGTGGGCGTCGATGCCGACCAGCGGCTTCGCGTTCTCTTCGGCGAGTTTCACGGTGGCGGTGACGAGCTCGGCGAGTTCGGTGGTCAAGGTCGGCGTCAGCGCAAGCGCGGTGCGCAGGCTGCCGGTGAGACGCTTCAGGTCGCGCTCGGCCAGGGCCTGTTGCGCGGCGATGGTCGCGACCAGCGGGCCCTTGAGATCACCCGAGGTGGTCAGCGTGTCGAGGAAGCCGGTCATCGGATCCTCGGCATCGGGCTGGCGCAACGCGGCCATTGCGCGCACGGCGGCTTCATGACCCGCCGCGCCGGCCTTGTCGAGCCAGCGCGCGCCCTCTTCGACCTTGCCGTGGCGCACGCACAGCCACACGCCGAGCTTGACCTGGGCCGCGGCGCTGCCGGCCGCGGCCGCCTGCGCGAGCGCGCCCTCTTGCTGCAACTGCAGGATGTCTTCGAGCGCGAGGCTCTCGGCGATGATGCGCGCCGCCTGCGGCAGCTCGCGCACGTTGGCATGGTTCAGGTAATCGAGGCCGGTCGCGATGTGCTGCGGGAAACCGTCGACGCCGAGCAGGTAGCGGCGCCCGGCTTCGCAGCGGGCGGCGGTGTCGCCTTGTCTGGCAAGGGCGAGCAGTTGGATGTCTTGGCGGCGCATGGTCTGGCTCCTGGTGTTGCGTGAGCAGCACGACGGGCACAGAAACAGGCCTTCGTCATCGCACGGGGTCACGGGTTCGGATGCCATGACGATAGAAACGCGGCGATGACGGGCAGATGGCGCGTCGATTACAGTTTCGTAATGAACGCTATTTAAATGTGACAGGCAGAAGAAAGGGCCGCATCCCTTGCGGAATGCGGCCCTCGCAGATCACCCGGCGAACCGGGCGGAACTGTGGTTCGATTTAGAAGGCGTGACGCAGGCCGACTTCGGCGCCGGTCGACTTCTGGCCAGCGGCCAGTGCCAGTGCCGAGTTCGTGTTGAACGCAGCGTTGCCCTTGTTCTTCACGTAGGCGGCGGTGCCGTAGACGGCGGTGCGCTTCGACAGGTTGTAGATGTAGCCGACTGCGAACTGGTCCGCGTCGTTGGCTGCCACGTTCGTGCCGGTGGCGTTCGTGCCCGACGCGTTGGCGCGGGTGTACGAAGCCTTCAGCTGGCCGAGGCCGATCGGGGCGACCGCGCCCAGGCTGTAGGCCGCGAGCTTCTGGTCCGCGAACTTGTTCTCGCGGTAGTAGCCCATCAGCTTGACGACGCCGAGGTCGTAAGAAGCACCGAGGACAGCGACCTTGAACTTGTCATCGCCGACCAGCGCGGCGACTTCGGTCTGGCCGTAAGCCGCCGACACGTCGAACGCGCCCGCGGCGTAGCCGATGCGGCCGCCGACGTACTTCTTGCCGGCCGTGCCTTCGCCCGAGGCGACCGCAGCGCGACCGTACACGCCGCCGATGTTGCTCGGCAGCAGGTACATGATCTGGTTGTCGGCACGGGTGCCGGTGTCGCGCGCGGTGCCCAGGCTCGAATCGAACTTGCCCGATGCGGCCACGCCGTTGTCGCCGAACACGTCGAAGTCGGAGTAGGCGGTGTAGGTCGGCGTGAAGTCACGGCCGAGACGCAGTTCACCGAAGTTGCCGATCAGGCTCACGGTGGTGCGACGGTTCCAGAAACGGCTGCCGTCCGACTGGGCGCCGCTGTCGGCGTTGAAGCCCGACTCGAGCCAGAAGCCGGCCTTCAGACCGCCACCCAGATCTTCGACGCCACGCACGCCGAAGCGGCTGGAGTTGATGCCGCCGCTGACCAGCGACTTGAGCTTCAGGTCGCCATTCTTGGTGTAGCGGGCGGCCTCGTCGATGATGCCGAACAGGGTGACCGACGACTGCGCCCAGGCGCCGCCCGAGATGGCAGCGAACACTGCCAAGGTTGCAAATTTCTTCATGCTCTTCCTTTGATTGGTGATTCGGACATGTCCCATGTCCCATGCCACGAGAGCTGCAGGACATGACGAAGCTTAGAAAGCGCAAGCGCCGCGAGCACGCATGGCGTGCGAACCGCCCGGGTCGCGCTCACACGCCCCCCCTCGAACGGGAACAGGGCGTTCCGAAATCACCACAACGGCCGCAACGCGCCCACACGGCGCAGGGTCTTTGCGAGCCCGTCGGCGCTACGCGCGCTCGAACGCGATGACGTGGTCCATGTCGAGGCGGATGCCGATGCGTTCGCCGAGCCGGTGGTTGTGGTGCGAGGGCACCATCGAGAGCACGCGCGCGCCACCGTCGGTGCGCAGCGTGTAGAGAATCTCGGCGCCTCGGAACGCGCGCTGCTGCACGCTCGCCTGGATCGGGCTGGCGTCGTCGTGGATCACGTCGTCGGGCCGCAGCAGCACATCGACCCGGCTCCCCGGAGCCGGTGGCGCCAACGCGCCCGGCAACACGATCGGCGCGCTGCTGCGCACCTCGCCGAGCTCGATGCGCAGGCGCTGCGCGTCGAGCACGGTGGCTTCGACGAACACGCCCTGGCCGATGAAGTCGGCGACGAAGCGGTTCGCCGGCCGGTGGTACAGGTTGTACGCGCTGTCGAGTTGCTGGATGCGGCCGTCGTTCATCACCGCGATCTCGTCGGCCATCGCGAAAGCCTCGTTCTGGTCGTGGGTGACGAACACCGCGGTCGTGCCGGTGGCTTTCAGGATCGCGCGCACCTCGATCGCGAGCTGCTCGCGCAGCGCGACATCGAGGTTCGAGAACGGCTCGTCGAGCAGCAGCAGGCGCGGCTGCGGTGCGAGCGCGCGCGCCAGCGCGACGCGCTGCTGCTGACCACCCGAGAGCTCGTGCGCAAAGCGTTCGCCGGCGTCGGCGAGACCGACCGTCTCGAGCAAGCGTGCCACGCGCTCCTGCGCCACGGCCGCGTCGCGCACACCGAACGCGACATTGCGCGCGACGTTCAGGTGCGGGAACAGCGCGTAATCCTGGAACACCATGCCGACCCGGCGCCGCTCGGGTGCGAGGTGCTCGGTGCGGCTGCTGACGACCGCGCCATCGATGCGGATCTCGCCCGCGCCGACCCGCTCGAAGCCGGCAATGCAGCGCAGCACGGTCGTCTTGCCGCAACCCGACGGCCCGAGCAGACAGCAGATCGTGCCGGGCGCGAGCGCCAGGTCGAGGCCCGCGAAGGTGTCGCGCGCGGCGTAGCGATGGCTCAGGTCGTGCAGCGTGAGGACGGCGTCGGCAGGGGTGCTCATTGGCGCCACCTTACACTGCCCGGCCACCATTTTCAGACCCGTGACGACCTTCGCCGCCCCACCCGCCTCCGCGCTGCCGCGCATCGGCTGGCTGACTGCGCTGACGGCGCTGATCGCCGGGCTGGTCGTCGTGCCGGTGCTGTCGGTCGGTGTCAACGTGTTCAGCCCCGGCACCGCCGGCACCTGGGCGCATCTCGCGGCGACGTTGCTGCCCGAGTACATCGCGACGACGTTGTGGCTGTGCGCCGGGGTCGGCGGCGGCGCGGCGCTGCTGGGTGTCGGCGCGGCCTGGATCGTCACGCACTTCGACTTCGCGCTGCGCCGCACGTTCGAGTGGGCGCTGGTGCTGCCGCTGGCGATGCCGGCCTACGTGATGGCCTACACGTACACCGACCTGCTGCAGTTCACCGGGCCGCTGCAGGGCGCGCTGCGCGAGGCCACGGGTTGGGGTCGCGCCGACTACTGGTTTCCCGAGGTGCGCAGCGTCGGTGGCGCGGTCGCGATGTTCGCGTGCGTGCTCTACCCGTATGTGTACCTGCTCGCGCGCACCGCGTTTCTCGAACGCGGCAGCAGCCTCGTCGACGCCGGCCGCTCGCTCGGGCTCACGCCCTGGGGCAGCTTCGTGCGCGTCGCGCTGCCGATGGCGCGGCCGGCGATCGCCGCCGGTGTCGCGCTGGCGCTGATGGAGACGCTGGCCGATTACGGCACCGTCGCCTACTTCGGCGTGCAGACTTTCACGACCGGCATCTACCGCGCCTGGTTCTCGCTCGGCGACCGCGCCGCGGCGGCGCAGCTGGCGATGTGCCTGCTCGGCGTCGTGTTGCTGCTGCTCGCGCTCGAGCGCGCCTCGCGCGGCAGCGCGCGCTTTCACGGCCCGGCGACGCGGCGCACGCCATCGCGTGGCGCGCGCCTCACCGGCTGGCGCGCGGCGGCCGCGATCGGCGCGTGCGGTGTTCCGCTGCTGCTCGGCTTCGTGCTGCCCTGCGGCGTGCTGCTGCAGATGGCGCTGACCGACGGCGATGCGCAGTTCGGCCCGCGCTTCGCGGCGCTCGCGCGCAACAGCGTCGTCGTCTCGGCGCTGACCGCGACCCTCGCCGTCGCGCTCGCGCTGCTCGTCGCCTATGCGCGCCGGCTCGACCCGCGCCCGCTCTCGCGCATCGCGCACTGGCTCGCCGGCATGGGCTACGCGCTGCCGGGATCGGTGATCGCGGTCGGCGTGCTGATCCCGCTGGCGCGGCTCGACAACGCGCTGGTGCAGTGGCTGCGCGCCGCCTTCGGCTGGGAAACCGGCCTGCTGCTGACCGGCAGCATTGCCGCGCTGGTGTTCGCCTGCGTCGTGCGCTTTCTTGCGGCGGCGCTGCAGTCGGTCGACTCGGCCTTGCAGCGCATCACTCCGCACATGGACGACGCCGCGCGCAGCCTCGGCCTGAGCCCGGCGCGCACTTTGCAGCGCGTGCACCTGCCGCTGCTGCGGCGCGGCTTGCTGACCGCCGCGCTGCTGGTGTTCATCGACGTGATGAAGGAGCTGCCGGCCACGCTCGTGATGCGCCCGTTCAACTTCGACACGCTCGCGACCCAGGCGTACACGCTCGCCTCCGACGAACGCCTGGCCGAAGCCTCGACCGCATCGCTCGCGATCGTCGCGGTCGGGCTGCTGCCGATGATCGTGATCTGCCGGCAGATCGCGCGCGAGCGCGGCTGAACGAGAACGCGGGGGGTTTGCGCGATCTTGCGCGAATCACCGTCCGAGCCGAAGATGCCGGCGCGCGGCGCAGCGCGCCCGCAACCACCCACAACGCGCAAGAGGTGACCCATGTTCTTCCGCGAGGCCGGCGCAGGCCCGGGCGTCGTCTGCCTGCACTCGAACGCGAGCAGTTCGAGCCAGTGGCGCGAGCTGATCGACGTCCTGGCGCCACGTCGCCATGTGCTCGCGCCGGACTCGTACGGTGCCGGCAAAGGCCCGCCGTGGCCGAGCGACCGGCCGGTGTCGCTGCGCGACGAGGTCGCGCTGCTCGAACCCGTGTTCGCGCGCGCCGGCGATCCGTTCGCACTGGTCGGCCACTCGTACGGCGGCGCGGTCGCGCTCGTCGCCGCGATCCTGCAGCCACAGCGCGTGCGCGCGCTCGCGCTGTACGAGCCGACGCTGTTCGCGCTGCTCGATGCCGAATCGCCGCCGCCGAACGACGCCGACGGCATCCGTGCGGCCGTTGCCGGCGCCGGTGCGGCGCTCGACGCCGCCGACCCGGACGCCGCGGCCGCGTGCTTCATCGACTACTGGATGGGCGCCGGCGCCTGGCGCGCCACGCCCGAGGCGCGCAAGCCGCCGATCACCGCGGCCGTCGCCAACGTGCGCGGCTGGGGCGCGGCGCTGTTCGGCGAACCAACGCCGCTCGCGGCCTTCGCCCGGCTCGACCTGCCGGTGCTGTTGATGGTGGGGCGCGCGTCGCCGGCCTCCTCACGCGGTGTCGCGCGCCTGCTCGCGGGCGCGCTGCCGCGCGTGCAGGTGGTCGAGTTCGAGGGCCTCGGGCACATGGGCCCGATCACCCACGCTGCACGCGTCAACGAAGCGATCGCGGGTTTTCTCGACGGCTGACGCGGGCTCGAGCCGGTGCGTCAGCCCGGCGCCGCGGCCCCGACGACGACGAACTCGCCCGGCATGCGGTAGCCGCCGGCGTGGCGCCACGGTGCGATCGCGTCGAGGTAGCGCGCGCGCACCCGCGCCCGCACCACGCCGTCGAAGCGCGACCACGCCAGCGCGACCGGGCCGCCGGCGAACGCGGCGTCGCAGGCGGCGTCGGCATCGGCCCAGGCCAGCGGCGCGGCGATGCGGCGCTGATCGACGGCCACGAAGCCGGCCTCGGCGCAGGCGCGCGCCAGCGCGTCGCCCTGGCCGAGCCGAAAGAACAGCGGGCAGACCTCGCTCGCGACCTCGGCCTCGACGATGCCGAACAGCGCCGCCCAGCCGCAGCGCGCGCGCTCGCCCCAGACCGCGACGACGACGCGCCCGCCAGGCCGCAGCACGCGCCGCATCTCGCGCAGCGCCCGCTCCGGCTCGGGCAGGTACATCAGGCCGAGTGCGCACAACACGACATCGAAACCGGCGTCGGGCAGGTCGAGTTGCTCGGCGTCCATGCGCGCAAAACTGACGTTCGACGCCTGACGCTCGACCGCACGGCGGTTCGCGGCGTCGACCATGGCCCCCGACAGATCGACGCCGACGACCCGGCCGCCGGCACCGACCGCGCGCGCGGCCGCGAAACTCACGAGTCCGGTGCCGCAGGCCACGTCGAGCACGCGCTCGCCGGGCGCGAGTGCCGCGTCGGCCAGCAGCGCCTGCTGCGTGCCGGCGAGCTGTGCCTGCCACAGCGGCTCGTACTCGGCGGCCGCCAAGTCCCAGCCGTAGCGCTGGACCCGTCGCTGCAAGCGCGCTTCCATCTCGGGCGACCGGTCAGCGCCGCGTCACGACGATTTCGAGGTACTCGCTCGGCACCACCAGCGAACCGGCGCCGGCGACGTTCAGACGGTTCAGCAGCTCGACCAGGTCGTGGTTCAGCGCCTCGGCCCGGTCGGCCGGCAGCGCCCCGAAGGCCTTGTGCACCGGCCCGTACCAGGTGCGGAACACCTCGACGAAGTGCGCCGCCGAGCGGTAGCGGAAGTTGAACAGGCGCGGCGTCGTCTCGATCTTCGCAGCCTGATCGCCGAACAACGTGTCAAGGTGCGCCTTCACACCCCAGCGCGATGGTGGCTGCACGCCGGCGGGCGGCGGCAGGTGGCCGCCGAGCACCTTGAAGAGCTGGCCGATGAAGCCCTCGGGCGTCCAGTTCGCCATCCCGATGCGACCACCCGGGCGGCACACGCGCACCATCTCGGCGGCCGATTTCGCGTGGTCGGGCGCGAACATCACGCCGAAGGTCGAGATCACCGCGTCGAAGCTGGCGTCACCGAACGGCAGCGCCTCCACGTCGGCGACCTGGAACGCGATCTCAAACCGCTCGGCGCGCGCGCGTTCGGCGCCGCGCTCGAGCAGGCTCGCGACGTAGTCGGTCGAGGTCACGCGGCAGCCGCGTCGTGCGGCGGCAAGCGTGGCGTTGCCGTTGCCGGCAGCGACGTCGAGCACGCGCTCGTCGGTGCGCAGGTCGCAGGCCTCGGCGAGCTCCTCGCCGACGATCTGCAAGGTGGTGCCGATCACGGCGTAGTCGCCGCTGGCCCAGGCGGTCTGCTGGCGGCCCTTCAGCGCGGCGAGGTCGACGGCGGGCGGGGTGATGGTGGATGCGGTCATGGAGAGTCTCCTGAAGGTGCGCGAATGCGCAGCCACACTGTCGCCGCGCGGTGCGGGCGCTGTCCTGCCCGCGCGTCGGCCAGGGCTGCTCGATCGTCCGCGCCTCCCCAACTTCACGGCGCCGGGTTCGCGCAGCGTCCGCGCGGGCTGCCCGATCGTCCGGCCGACGCGGCCGCGCCACTCGTGGGGTTGGCCGCAGGCGCCCGCGACGCCAGAATGCAGCGCATCGAGACGACCGGGAGTTGATCCCATGACGACGCAACACATCGCCGCCGCCCTGCAGCGCGTTCAAGCCGTGCTGCAGCGCCGCCCCGAAATTGCCGTGCACGACGACGCACCCGCCAGCGCGCACTGGCAGGGCAACCTGCGAGTCAGCACCAGCCATGCCAACGGCACAACGTTCGCGACCGACATGCCGACCGAGCTCGGCGGCAGCGGCGACCAGGTCACACCGGGGTGGCTGTTCCGCGCTGGCGTGGCGTCGTGCGCGGTGACCTCGATCGCGCTCGCGGCGGCGGCCGACGGCATCGCGCTGGCGCTGCTCGACGTGCGCGTGACCAGCCGCTCCGACACGCGCGGGCTGCTCGGCATGGCGGATGCGAACGGCGCGATCGTCGGCGCCGGCCCGTTCGACATGCAGTTGCATGTGCGCATCGCGGCGCACGGCGTCGCCGCGGCGCAGCTGCGCGCGCTGGTCGAGCGCGGCTGCGGCTGCTCGCCGATCCCGAACGCGGTGACGCACGCGACGCCGCTCGCGCTGCTGATCGAGGTCGAGGCCGCCTGAGCCGCCTGAGCCACCACACGACGATGGACGCCCTCTCCGAAACCCTGCGCGTCGTGCGCCTCGTCGGCGCGATTTTCATTCAGGCGCGTTTCACGGCGCCGTGGTGCTACCAGTCGCCGCGCGCCGATTCGGCCGCGCCGCTGCTCGAACCCGGCGCCGAGCGCGTCGTGATCTTCCACCTGATCACCGAAGGCGAGTGCTTCGTCGAGATGCCCGGCGCCGCGCCGCTGCGGCTGGTGGCGGGCGATGCGGTCGTCTTCCCGCAGGGCGACGCGCACTGCATGACCTCGGCGCCCGGCGTGCCGCCGGCCAAAGGCGCGCGGCTCGACCAGGTGCTCGCGCGCCGGCCGCGCCAGCTCAACTACGGTGGCGGCGGTGCGCCGACGCGGCTGCTGTGCGGCTACCTCGCGTGCGACGCGCGCCTCGCGCAGATGCTGCTCGCCGGCCTGCCGCCGATCGTGCGCGTCAACGTGCGCGGCTCGAACGCCGGCACCTGGCTCGAAGCCTCGGTGCGCTACGCGCTCGCCGAGGTGCGCTCGCCGCGGCCAGGCGGCGCCGGCGTGCTCGCCAAGCTGGCCGAGGTGCTGTTCATCGAAGTGCTGCGCCTGTACATGAACGAGCACAGCGAGGGCCGCACCGGCTGGCTCGCCGGTGTCGGCGACCGCATCGTCGGCGCGGCACTGAGCGCGCTCCACAAGAACCCGGCGCAGGCCTGGACACTCGAAGAACTCGCGCGCGAGTCAGGCACCTCGCGCTCGGTGCTGGCCGAGCGCTTTCAGCAACTCGTCGGCAGTTCGCCGATGCAATACCTGACGCAGTGGCGCATGCTGCTCGCGGCCAACCTGCTGCGCGGCAGCAATGCGCAGCTCGCGAGCATCGCGCAAGACGTGGGCTACCAGACCGACACCGCGTTCAGCCGCGCGTTCCGGCGCGAGTTCGGTGCGCCACCGGCCGCTTGGCGGCGCAGCCAGGCGGCGCGCGAGCCGGTCAACTGAAACGCCGCTGCGCGGTTCAGCGCCAGCCGGCGCGGTCGAACAGCTTCTGCGCGGCCACCGTGTTCGGCGCCCAGGTCTCGACCGGCAGCTCGTCGGCCTTGAAGGCCCCCAGCTTGTCGAGCGCCGGGTTCTTGACCGCCGCGCTCTTCACCACCGGCCACTCGTTGTTGCCGTCGGCGAAATACGCCTGCGCCGAATCGCTCGCGAGGTATTCGAGAAACCTGACCGCGTTGGCCTTGTTCGGCGCGGTCTTGATCACGCCGGCGCCCGACACGTTGACGTGCGTGCCCCAGGTCTTCTGGTTCGGCCAGACCACCGTCAGCGCGGCGATGTCCTTCACGTCGTCGGGTTTCGTCGAACGCATCAGGCGGGCAACGTAATAGCTGTTCGAGATCGCGACGCCGCATTCGCCGGCCGCGACCGCGCGCAACTGGTCGGTGTCGCCGCCCTTCGGCGCACGCGCGAAGTTCGCGACCAGGCCCTTCGCCCACGCTTCGGTCTTGGCTTCGCCATCGTGCGTGAGCAGCGCAGCGCCGAGCGAGAGGTTGTACGGGTGCGAGCCGGAACGCACGCAGACCCGGCCCTTCAGGCGCGGGTTCGCGAGGTCTTCGTAGGTTTGCACCCAGGCCGGGTCGATCGCCTTGGCGTTGTAGACGATCACGCGCGCGCGGGTCGAGAACGCGAGCCAGTTCGGCGTGCGCAGGTGCGCCGGGATGCGCGCTTCGAGCGCCTTTGACTGCACCGGCTGGAACACGCCGGCCTTGTCGGCGAGGTCGAGGCGCGACGCATCGACCGTGATGAACACATCGGCCGGGCTGCTCGCGCCTTCGTTCCTGATGCGTTCCAGCAGCTCGTCTTCCTTGGCCTCAATGCGGTTGACCTTGATGCCGGTCTCTTTGGTGAAGTTGGCGTACATCGCCTCGTCGGTCTGGTAGTGGCGCGCCGAGTAGACGTTGACGACGCCCTGCGCGTGGGCCGCGGCCACGGCGGCCAGGCTCAGCGTCGTGACGACCAAGGTGCGGAAAGTGGCGGATCGGTTCATTGTTGGGTCTCCCTTGAAAGCCGGCCGGTGATGGCAGCGCGGTGCATCGTATCAGCAATGATTCGCATTCGCAAAATGAGGAGATGGCGCCGCAACACGGCCGCGGCGGTGCGCGCAACGAATGCTGCGACACTGGCGGCCACGCCCTCATCCATCGCCGCCATGCTCACCGTCAACAAGCTGATTCCGCAGGCCCGTGGCCTGGCCAACGTGCTCGTCAAGCGCGCCGCGCGCGTCGAACTCGACTGGGACGTGCGCCAGAAAAGCCGCTTCGACGCGACCGATTCGCTCGGCCGCGCGCTCGGCGTGTTTCTGCCGCGCGGCACGCTGGTGCGCGGCGGCGACATGCTGGTGGCCGAGGACGGCTCGATGATCGTCGTCGACGCAGCGCCGCAGCCGGTGATGATCGTCAAGGCCTGCGCCGAGCACGGTTCGCCGTTCGACCTGCTGCG
This sequence comes from Pseudomonadota bacterium, assembly GCA_040389925.1. GTDB lineage: Bacteria > Pseudomonadota > Gammaproteobacteria > Burkholderiales > Burkholderiaceae_C > LMDS01. The sequence goes on along the minus strand of JAZJZJ010000146.1, from coordinate 19,594 downwards.
CGCCGCGTACCACCTCGGCAACCGCCACGTGCAGCTCGAACTCACGCCCGATCACCTGAAGCTCGAACCCGACCACGTGCTCGCCGACATGCTGCGCCAGATGCACCTGATCGTGAGCGACGCGAACGCGGCCTTCGAGCCGGAAGGGGGCGCCTATGCGGCGGGCGGGCATGCGCATGCGCACGACGCGCATCACGGCCATGACCACGGCCACGCGCACCCGGCGCCTGCGGTCGCGAAGCCGCACGTGCATGGTCCGGAGTGCGATCACGGTCACGACCACGATCACCAGCACTGATCGCCCGATGCCGCGCACTCGCCGAAGCGCTCGCCACACCGCCGCGCCCACCTCCGCCCACGCGCTGCTGCAGCTGATGTGGCTGGCGTCGCCGGCGCTGCCGGTCGGTGGCTTCAGCTACTCCGAGGCGCTCGAAGCGGCGGTCGAATCCGGCCACGTCACGGGCGAGGCGCAGGCCGGCGCGTGGCTGCGCGACCAGTTGCAGCTGAGCCTGGCGCGCAGCGATCTCGCGGTCGTCGCGAAGGCGTTCAAGGCCTGGGCGCGTGACGACGTTGCGCACATCACCGAACTGAACACGTGGGTCACGACGACCCGCGAAACGGCCGAGCTGCGCCAGCAGACCGAGCAGATGGGCCGCTCGATGGTCGAGTGGCTGAAGAACCGCAAGGACACGCCAGAGCAGCCCGTCGACCCGCGCGTCGCGCAGCTGAAAGCACTTGCACCGGCACCGACCTGGCCGGTCGCGTTCGCGCTCGCCGCGCAGCAGACCGGCGCGCCGCTGCGCGAGGCGCTGCTGAGCTTCGCGTTCGGCTGGGCCGAGAACATGGTGCAGGCGGCACTGAAGGCGGTGCCGCTCGGCCAGAGCGCGGGCCAACGCATCCTCGCATCGCTGGTCGGCGAGATTCCTGCGGCGGTCGACCGCGCCGCCGCGTTGATGGACAGCGAGCGCCAGGCCTTCACGCCGATGCTCGCGATCCTGTCGGCGCAGCACGAGATGCAGTATTCGCGGCTGTTCCGATCCTGAGCACGCGATGGCACGCAACGTCGAAATCAAGGCCCGCATCGAGAGCGTCGAGGCGCTGCTGCCGCTCGCGCTCGCCTTGGCCGACGGCCGGCCCGAGCCGATCGCGCAAGACGACACCTTCTTCACCTGCGCGATCGGCCGCCTCAAGCTGCGCATGTTCGCCGACGGCCGCGGCGAATTGATCGCCTACCAGCGCCCGGACGCGACCGGCCCGAAGACCTCCGACTACGCGATCACGCCGGTCGCCGACCCCGACGCGCTGCGCGCCACGCTCGCGCGCGCACTCGGCGTCAGCGGCCGCGTGATCAAGCAGCGCACGCTGCTGCGCGTCGGCCGCACGCGCGTGCACCTCGACCGGGTCGACCGGCTCGGTGACTTTCTCGAACTCGAAGTCGTGTTGCGCGACGGCGAGAGCGCGGACGACGGCGTGACCGAAGCGCACGCGCTGCTGCGCCGCCTGCGCGTCGACGCAGCGCAACTCGTCTCAGGCGCGTATGTGGATTTGTTGCCGCCCGCGACGCCCGCGTCCGGCTAACGCCGGCTGACGCTCAGCCGGTGCTCGACGCGCCGCAGCAGCCACGCCGTCGAGCCCGTCAGCACGAGGTAGACCGCGGCGACCGCGAGGTAGACCTCGAGGGAGCGGTACGACACCGCGATGATCTTCTGGCCTTCGTGCATCAGATCGTGAATCGTCAGCAGCGAGACCAGCGCCGAGTTCTTGATCAGCGCGATGAACTCGTTGCCCAGCGGCGGGATCATCCGCACCAGCGCCTGCGGCAGCACGACGAAGCGCATCGCCTGGCGCGGCGTCATGCCGAGCGATTGCGCGGCGAGCGTCTGCTCGCGGGCTATCGACTGGATCGCGCCGCGCACGATCTCCGATACATAAGCGCCCGAGTACAGGCCGAGACCGATCACGCCGCAGGCGAACGCCGGCAACACGATGCCGAACTGCGGCAGGCCGAAGAACAGGATGAACAACTGCACCAGCAGCGGCGTGCCGCGGATCAGCAGCACATAGGCGCTGCAAATCGCGTAGAGCGGTTGACGCCGCGGCTCGATCCGGCCGAGGCCGGCGACCAGGCCGAGCACGCAGCCGAGGCCGAGCGACGCGGCGGTGACCTCGATGGTCGCGCGCGCGCCGCGCAGCAGGTCGGGCCAGCCCGACCAGACTGGCGAGAAGTCGAGTTCCATTGCGGCGCGGGTCAGCGCATCACTTGCCGGACTCGAACCACTTCTGCACGAGCTTGTCGTAGCTGCCGTCGGCCTTGATCTTCTTCAGCGCCGCGTTGACGGCGTCGCGAATCTCCGGCGCGTCCTTGCGGATCGCGATGCCGTAGTCCTCGGTCGTCAACTGCTCGGCGAGCACGGTGAGCAGCGGCTTGGCCTGCGCGAACACCTTCGCGGCCGGCTTGCCGGTCACGGCCGCATCGGCGCGACCGATCTCGACGAGGTTGAACATCTCCTGGTTCTTCTCGACCTCGACCCGCTCGACCTTCGGGTACTTCTCTTTCAGCCAGCTGACCGACTTGGTGCCGACCTGCACGCTCACCTTCTTGCCATCCAGATCCTTCAGCGACTTGATCGGCCCGGCCTTGGTCGTCAGCACGACCAGGCCGCCGGCGAAATACGGGTCGCTGAAGTCGACGACCTTCTTGCGCTCATCGGTGATGTAGATCGCCGACATCGCCAGATCGGCGCGTTTCGAGACGAGCGCGGGAATCAGGCCCTTGAAGTCGATGTCGATCCACTCGATCTTGCGACCCATCGCGGCGCCGAGCGCCTCGACCAGTTCGATGTCGAAACCGGTGCGCTTGCCGTCTTTCACGAACTCCATCGGCGGGAAGGTCGCGTCGGTGACGACGCGCAGTGCCTCTTGCGCGTGCGCGCCCATCGGGATCAGCAAAGAGGCGGCGGCGAGCAGGACGGTGCGGCGCAGGTTCATGGTTCAGGTCTCGTGGCGAAAGTGAAGCGAACGATTCTGCATGCTCCGTGCCAGGCCGCGGCCCCGGACTCACCCGGGTGTCTTCGGAATATGATATAAACTGTTTATACGGTATATATCGTTAAAAGGAACCCTCATGAACAGCAAGATCGTGCGAAAGACCACCCCGGCCGCCAAATCCTCCAAGCCGGCCGCGCCGGTGCGCAAGGCCGCCGTAGCGGCGAAGGCGAGCCAGCCCGCACCTGCCGCCGAGCCGTTGGCCGCGGCCCCGAAGCCCAAACACAAGCTGGTGCGCGACAGCTTCACGATCCCGAAGGCGGAATACGCGGTGCTCGAAGCGCTGAAGGTCCGCGCCGCCAATCTGGCCCGCCCGGTGAAGAAGAGCGAGCTGCTGCGGGCCGGGATCAGCGCGCTGAACGGCATGAGCGACAAGGCCTTTCTGGCGGCGATGAACGGCGTGCCCAGCCTCAAGACCGGCCGGCCGAGCGGCGCCGAAGCCGCGGCGCCCGCGGTCAAGGGCGGGAAGTAACCTGACGCAGCCGGTCCGGCCGACTGCCGCGAAGGGAATTCGACGGTCACGCTTGCCGGTGCCGCGCAGCCCGCGCTAGCATGCGGCACCTTCGGACGGAGCCGCGCAATGAAGACTTCCGATCACGTCACGGTCTTTCACTTCGGCCTGCACGAGGCCGGGTCCGACGTCCCGGTTGTCTCGCCCTTCAAGGCCACCCGCGAGACGATTGTCAACACGCTCAAGTGCGAGGTGCTGGAAGGCACCGGCGAAGACGTGCCGCGCGATGCACTCGACGGCCAAGGCCGGTTTCGCCGTGTCGCCACCGGCTGGGGCGAACTGCCCGAGTCCTGACGAATACCCGGCCGCGTCAGTACGACGCCGACGCCGGCAAGGTCGGCGAGAACCGGGCGGCACGCCGCCCGGCCGGGCCATCCGCCGGCACCAGGAACGAGACGAACTCGTCGCACACGCGCTCCCAATCGAACGCGAGCGCCCGCGCTCGCGCGCAGCCGCGCGGCACCTCGAGCGCGTTGATCGCGGCGCGCGCGAGGTCGGCGTCGAGCACGCCGCCGTCGGAGTCGCCGACCACGTCGAGCGGGCCGGTCACCGGGAAGGCGGCGACCGGCGTGCCGCAGGCCATCGCCTCCAGCATCACGAGGCCGAAGGTCTCGCTGTGGCTCGGGAACACGAAGGCGTCGGCCGCGCTGTAGACCGCCGGCAGCGCGTCGCGCGGCACGACGCCGCGCCAATGCACCTGCGGGTACTTTTCGCGCAGCGCCGGCAGCAGCGGGCCGACGCCGTAGACCAGCTTCGAGCCGGGCAGATCGAGCTTGAGAAACGCTTCGAGGTTCTTCTCGTACGAGATGCGGCCGACATGCAGGAACACCGGCCGCGGCAGATCGAGCGGGATCGGTGCGACCGGCTTGAAGAGTTGCAGATCGACGCCGTGCGACCAGCGCAGCAGGCGCTCGAAGCGATGTTCTTTCAGAATCGCGAGCATGCCCTCGGTCGGCACCATCACGCCCGACGACGGTGCGTGAAAACGCCTGAACCACGCATAGCCCCATGACGTCGGGACGCGCAGCGCCTTCGCGAGGATGTCCGGGAAGCGGGTGTGGAACGCGGTCGTGAACGCCATGCCGCGGTGCAGGCAGTGGCGGCGCGCGGCCGCGCCGAGCGGGCCTTCGGTGGCGATGTGGACCGCATCGGCATCGGCGGCGTCGATACTGCACGAGACCTGCGCACCCGGCCGCCACGCGAGCTCGATCTCGGCGTAGCCGGGGCACTTGAAGCGCTTGAAGCCCGAGGGTTCGATCAGCAACACGTCGTGGCCGCGCGCCTCCAGCCCGCGCACGAGTTCGAGCAAGGTGGTGACGACGCCGTTGACCTGCGGCAGCCATGCGTCGGTGACGATCACGATCTTCATTCGCATCTCCGTGAAGTGAGCGTCAAACCGCCGGCACTGGCGCGGCTGGGCGCGCCGGCGCGTGGCCCTGCGCGGCCGGCCGCGCTTCGACGCTGCGCTGCGCCGCACGCTGCGACCAGTCGAAAATCTCCAGCCGGCCGTCGGCGTGCTCGATCAGCGCGGTCAGGCTCTCGACCCAGTCGCCGAGCCACTTCGCGCACTGGATCACGCCGTCGAACAGGTCGCCGTGGATGACCCAGAGCCGGCGACCGTCGGCGGTCTCGTGAATCCATTCATCGACCACCTCGATGCCGCCGAAGTTGTGCTGCACGTACTTGCGCGCGAACTCGTCGTGGTTGCCCGGCACGAAGATCACGCGCGTGCCCTTGCGCGCCTTGCGCAGCAGCTTCTGCACCACGTCGTTGTGCACCTGCGGCCAGTACCAGGCGCGCCGCAGCTGCCAGCCATCGATGATGTCGCCGACCAGGTAGAGCGTCTCGCACTCGACGTGCTTCAGGAACGCGAGCAGCGCGCCGGCCTGGCAACCGGGCGTGCCCAGATGCAGGTCGGAGATCCAGACCGTGCGCACGCGCAGATGGCCGGGCGGCGACTCGTCCGCATCATCGCCCGGTCGTGACGCGAGCGGCAGTTCCATCGAGGGAAGGTCGCGCTGCATGAGACGGCATCGTCGCGGCGGCCGGTGACGACCCTGTGTCAGCTGCGTGACGCCGCGATGACGCGACAAGTCACGCCGCTGCCACACCGGCCCGCTAGCCTCGCGCTTCTTGCCCCGGAGACTTCTCGTGCTGACCAATGACCACCAACTGATCCGCCGCATCCACGCCGACCTGGCGGACAGCTACGACGAAGAGCTCGAACTCGAGCTCGACGACCGCCATGTCGACAACATCTCCGGCCTGTCGACCGAGCCCGACGACGACTACAAGGAGAGCCGCCGTCATTACTTCCGCGAGTTGTTCCGCCTGCAAGGCGAACTGGTGAAGCTGCAGGACTGGGTCGTGGCGTCGAAACACAAGGTCGTGATCCTCTTCGAGGGTCGTGACGCGGCCGGCAAAGGCGGCGTGATCAAGCGCATCACGCAGCGCCTGAACCCGCGCGTCGCCCGCGTCGCGGCGCTGCCGGCGCCGAACGATCGCGAGCGCACGCAGTGGTACTTCCAGCGCTACGTCGCGCACCTGCCGGCGGCCGGCGAGATGGTGTTGTTCGACCGCAGCTGGTACAACCGCGCCGGCGTCGAACGCGTGATGGGCTTTTGCGACGACGTGCAGTACGAGGAGTTCTTCCGCACCGTGCCCGACTTCGAGCGCATGCTGGTGCGCTCGGGCATCCAGGTCATCAAGTACTGGTTCTCGATCTCCGACGAAGAGCAGCACCTGCGCTTTCTCGGCCGCATCCACGATCCGCTGAAGCAGTGGAAGCTGAGCCCGATGGACCTCGAATCGCGGCGCCGCTGGGAGGAGTACACGAAGGCCAAGGAGATCATGCTGGAGCGCACCCACATCAAGGAGGCGCCGTGGTGGGTGGTGCAGGCGGTCGACAAGAAGAAGGCGCGGCTGAACTGCATCCACCACCTGCTCGGCCAGATGCCTTACGAAGAGACCGAGCACGCGCCCATCGTGCTGCCCGAACGCGAACGCCACGAAGACTACGTGCGCCAACCGGTGCCGCAGGACATCGTCGTGCCCGAGGTGTACTGAGCTGCACGGACAGCGCGCCGCCATAATCGGCGCGATGAGCACAGCCCTTCACACAATCGCCAACCGCACCCGCAAACTCCCGCCGCTGCGCGTCGGCGTCGGCGGGCCGGTCGGCTCGGGCAAGACGACGCTGGTCGAGATGCTGTGCAAGGCGATGCGCGAGACCTACGACCTGGTCGTGGTCACGAACGACATCTACACCAAGGAAGACCAGCGCCTGCTGACGGTCGCGGGCGCGCTCGAAGCCGAGCGCATCATGGGGGTCGAAACCGGCGGCTGCCCGCACACCGCGATCCGCGAAGACGCGTCGATCAACCTCGAAGCGGTCGACCGCATGCTCGAGAAGTTTCCGAACGCCGACATCGTGTTCATCGAGAGCGGCGGCGACAACCTTGCGGCCACTTTCAGCCCCGAGCTCAGCGACCTGACGATTTACGTGATCGACGTCGCCGCCGGCGAGAAGATCCCGCGCAAGGGTGGGCCGGGCATCACGAAGAGCGACCTGTTCGTGATCAACAAGACCGACCTCGCGCCGTATGTGGGCGCGAACCTCGACGTGATGGCCGCCGACACGAAGCGCATGCGCGGCGTGCGGCCCTTCGTGATGAGCAACCTGAAGACGCAGACCGGACTGGCCGAGGTCGTCAGGTTCATCGAGGTGAAGGGCATGCTGGTCGCGTGACACGGCCGGCCGCGGCCCTTCAGCGCAGCGTGAGCGCGCTCGGCAGCGCCTTCATCGCACCCGCGCCGATCGATGCGCCGAACTTCTTCGCGAGCCGCTCGGCGACGTTTTCCTTCGGCGTGTAGTCGACCACCTCTTCGGCCTTGATCACCTCGCGCGCCACGTAGTCGAGGTTGCCGAGGTGGTCCACGAGGCCCATGCGCCGCGCCTGCTCACCGTTCCAGAACAGGCCGCTGAACATCTCGGGCGTTTCTTTCAAGCGCGCGCCACGACCCTGCTTCACGACCGCGATGAATTGCTGGTGAATCTGGTCGAGCATCGACTGGATGTAGGCGCGCTGCTCGGGTGGCAGCGGCGAGAACGGGTCGCCGATGCCCTTGTTCTTGCCGGCCGTCAACAGGCGGCGCTCGACGCCGAGCTTGTCCAACAGGCCGGCGGCGCCGAAGCTGTCCATCAGCACGCCGATCGAGCCGACGACCGAGGCCTTGTCGGCATAAATCTCGTCGGCCGCGACGGCGATGTAATACGCACCCGACGCGCAGGTTTCCTCGACGACCGCGTAGACCTTCTTGTCCTTGTGCAGCTTCTTCAGGCGGCGGATCTCGTCGTTGATGATGCCGGCCTGCACCGGGCTGCCGCCAGGCGAGTTGATGCGCAACACGATCGCCTTGGCGTTGTCGTCCTCGAACGCACTCTTGATGCCAGGCATGAGGTTTTCGGCGCTCGCCTCGGCGCCGGCCGCGATCTCGCCGCGCACCTCGATCAGCGCGGTGTGCGGGCCGGTCGGCCCGGTCGTGTGGTTGCGCGCCGCGAAGATCGCATAGGCGATCGCCATCACCAGCAACAGCCACGACAGGCGGAAGAAGTTGCGCCAGCGGCGATCGGCGCGGCGGTCGCGCAGCATGTCGCGCGCGAACTGCTCGGCGACGCCGTCCCACTGGCTCGGGTGCGTGGCGGCCGGCGCGGCGGGAACAGGAGTGGCTGGTGCAGCCGGGAACGGCGGCAGTTGGTCTTCAGGGGTGCTCATGGGGGCCTTGTGGCCTCACGCCGTTGAATCAGGCGAAGGCGGGTTTCGTGTCGCGGGAAGGATACCAATAGACCTGACCGTCGCGCTCGAACGCCTCGATCACGGTCAGCGTGCCGCGCCCACACGGCCCGCCGGCGCAGCGGCCGGTGAGCGGCTCGTACACGGCGCCGTGGATCGAGCACATGATGAACTCCTTGCCGGCGTCGAGGAACTCGCCGTACTGCCAGTCCATCTCGGTCGGCACGTGCAGGCAGCGGTTCAGGTAGGCGACGACCTGGCCGTCGAAGCGCAGCGCGAAGGCGCGCGCCGGTTCGCGGAAGTGCAGCACGTCGAAGACGAACGCGTTGCCTTTCTCGGCGAGTTCGGCCGAGGCGCACAGCGGCAGCGGGTCCGGCTTCGCGGGCGCGATCGGGATGATCGGGATGACCACGGGCTCATCCATGCTGCACCAGCCAGTCGTGCAGATCGACCACCGAATGCGCCACGTGCCGCGCCTCGAAGCCGGCGAACGACACGTGGTCGTGCGCGCCGTAGCTCACGCCGATGCTGGCGGTGCCGGCGTTCAGCGCCAGCTGCAGATCGTGCGTGGTGTCGCCGATCATCACGGTGCGCTCGGGCGCGATCTGGAAATGATCCATCAGTTCGACCAGCATGCGCGGGTCGGGCTTCGAGGCGGTCTCGTCGGCGGTGCGGGTCGCGTCGAACAGGCCGCGCAGCGCCGAGGTGCCCAGTGCGTCGTCGAGGCCGCGGCGCGACTTGCCGGTCGCGACCGCAAGCAGGTGACCGCGTGCTTTCAGGTCCTGCAGCATTGCCAGCGTGCCGTCGAAGAACACGATCTCGTGCTGGCGCGCGAAATAGTGGCGACGGTAGCGCTCACCCAACTCGTTGTAGCGCTCACGCGGCAGATCGGGCGCGGCGTGCTGCAGCGCCTCGATCAGGCCCATGCCGATCACATAGCTGGCCTGCGCGTCGCTGGGCACCGGCACACCCAGATCGGCGCAGGCGGCCTGAATGCAGGTCGTGATCAGCGCCGTGGAATCGAACAGCGTGCCGTCCCAGTCGAACACGACCAGATCGAAATTCCGGGTGGAGGTCATTTGAAGGCTGGCTTGCCCAGCGCGTGGATCAATGCCGCACATTCTGCCGGCAACGGCGCTTCGAGCTCGATCGGCTCAAAGGTGCCCGGGTGCGTGAAACGCAGGTGGCGGGCGTGCAGGAACATGCGGTCGAACCTGATGTTCTTGACCGCATCGCCGCGCGCGAGCGACTTGTTCAGCGCGAAATCGCCGTATTTCTCATCGCCGACGATGGCGTGGCCTTCGTGGGTCAGGTGGACCCGAATCTGATGCGTGCGGCCGGTCTTGATCGTCACGTCGAGCAGCGTGAACGCTTCAAACCGTTGCGCGATGCGCACCAGCGTGATCGAACGTTTGCCCTCGTCGGCATCTTCCGCGACGGCGTGAACGCGCCGCTCGCCCTCGGCCGTCAGGAACTTGTGCAGCGCCACGTCGATGACCTTTTTCGACGCCGGCCACGCGCCGATCACCAGTGCGGCGTAGGTCTTGCCGGTCTCGCGCTGGCGCAGCTGATCCTGCAGCGCGACCAGCGCCGAGCGTTTCTTCGCGATCAGCAGCAGACCCGAGGTTTCCTTGTCGAGCCGGTGCACGAGTTCGAGGAACTTCGCGGTCGGCCGCGCCTGGCGCAATTGCTCGATCACGCCCGAGCTGACACCGCTGCCGCCGTGCACCGCCACGCCGGCCGGCTTGTCGATCGCGATCAGGAATTCATCCTCGTAGACGACCGGGAACTCGCGCGCCGGCGCCGCGGGCACCTCGCTGCGATCCGCCACCCGCACCGGCGGCACCCGAATCTCGTCGCCCAGCGCCAGCCGCGTGTCGGCGCCCGCCCGCCCCTTGTTGACCCGCACCTCGCCGGAGCGGATCACCCGGTAGACATGGGTCTTGGGCACACCCTTCAGCAGCTTGACGAGGAAATTGTCGAGCCGCTGGCCTTCGGAGGCCTCGTCGATCACGACGCGCTGCACCGCCAAAGCCGGCACGGCCGCCGGGGTTTTGGTTCCGGCCGGAGCCGGCGGATTGGCCCCTATAATGCGTCGCACCACGTTGCTGCTGTAAGTGTTTGATTTTTCAGAGTTTAGTCCTCCGGACGTCAACCTGAAGCAACACGCGGTGGTCGGGCCTGAAGGGCCTGACGACAAAAGGTGATGCAACGCCTCGAAGCCCCAAGCGGGCGCCGGCCCCAAGTGACGGCGCGGCCCAAGGCTCGAAGCGGCAGAGCAGACAAAAACGAGCTCAATCAAAGGTTTTCCCAGGCAGGAGACCGAATCGCGCACCGATCACGGTAGCGACTTCCATGCTTCTGCTTGCGTCCAGCGGACCCCGGCTGATGTTGATCCCCACCCCCGAACCACGGCGCTTCGCGCGCTCGGCACCCAGGCCAAGAGCCTGCGGTGTGTCGAGCTCGCCCGGCGTGGCGCGCCGGTGGCCAGCATGCGCCCGGGTCGCTGTCACGCACGCGCCAACGCTGCAGTTCATTCGGCCGGTCTGCTGACCGCTGCCGACACACCGCAGTCCAGGGCGACACCCTTCGCTTCGTTTTCGTTTCTCGTGCATCGAATCGTCGCCCGCCGGCATCCGCCGGGGTGACTGTGGAAGGTGCGCGGCTCAATCGTTTGAGCCCGCGCGAAGGAGTGCACGAATGAAACGCATGCTGATCAACGCGACGCAGCCCGAAGAGCGCCGCCTAGCCATCGTCGATGGCCAGAAGCTGATGGATTTCGAGACCGAAATCGAAGGCCGTGAGCAACGCAAGGGCAACATCTACAAGGCGGTCGTGACCCGCGTCGAGCCTTCGCTCGAAGCCTGTTTCGTCGACTACGGCGAAGACCGCCACGGCTTCCTGCCGTTCAAGGAGATCTCGAAGAACTACTTCCGCGAAGGTGCCAGCGTGCGCGACGCGCGCATCCAGGACTGCATCTCGAACGGCCAGGAACTGCTGGTTCAGGTCGAGAAGGAAGAGCGCGGCAACAAGGGCGCGGCGCTGACGACCTTCGTCTCGCTGGCCGGCCGCTACCTCGTGCTGATGCCGAACAACCCGCGCGGCGGCGGCGTGTCGCGCCGCATCGAAGGCGAAGACCGCGAAGAGCTGAAAGAAAACCTCGACCAGCTCGAGTACCCGAAAGGCATGAGCCTGATCGCGCGCACCGCCGGTATCGGCCGCACCGCGCCCGAGTTGCAGTGGGACCTGAACTACATGCTCAAGCTCTGGACCGCCATCGACGGCGCGTCCAAGGCCGGCAAGGGCGCGTTCCTGATCTACCAGGAATCGTCGCTGGTGATCCGCGCGATCCGCGACTACTTCACCGCCGATGTCGGCGAGATCTTGATCGACACCGACGACATTTACGACCAGGCCCAGCAGTTCATGGCCCACGTGATGCCGGAGACGGCGCACAAGGTCAAGCGCTACCGCGACGACGCGCCGCTGTTCAGCCGCTTCCAGATCGAACACCAGATCGAGACCGCGTTCTCACGCACCGTGAACCTGCCGTCGGGCGGCGCGATCGTGATTGACCACACCGAAGCACTGGTCTCGGTCGACGTCAACTCGGCGCGCTCGACGCGCGGCTCCGACATCGAAGAGACCGCGACCCGCACCAACCTCGAAGCCGCGGATGAAATCGCGCGCCAGATGCGCTTGCGCGACCTCGGCGGCCTGATCGTCGTCGACTTCATCGACATGGAAGAGTCGAAGAACCGCCGCGAGGTCGAGACGCGCTTACGCGATGCGCTGCGCCAGGACCGTGCGCGCGTCCAGTTCAGCTCGATCAGCAAGTTCGGCCTGCTCGAACTCAGCCGCCAGCGCCTGTCGATGAAGGACAACACCGCCGCCGTGCACGTGCAGGTGCCGGTCGAGGTGACCTCGTTCCTGCTCAATGAGAAGCGCACCGAGATCACCAAGATCGAGATGAAGCAGCGCGTCACCGTGCTGCTGGTGCCGAACAAGAACCTCGACACCCCGAACTACCGCCTCGAACGCCTGCGCCACGACGACCCGCGCCTCGAGAACCTGCAGGCCAGCTACACGATGGTCGACGAGCAGGAAGAAGAAGTCGGCATCACGCGCCGCGAGAAAACCAAGGCCAAGCAGGAGCCGGTCATCAAGGGCATCCTGCCGGAAACGCCGGCGCCGATCGCAGCACCGAAGCCGGCACCGGTCGTGGCCGCGCCGGCACCGATCGTCGCAGCCCCCGCGCCTGCACCGGCCGGCGGCGGTTTCTTCGGCTGGATCAAGAAACTGTTCGGCGGCGAGCCCGCGCCGGCGCCTGTCGCGGCGCCAGCGGCGGCGGTGGTGGCAGCCAAGCCGGCGCAAGGTCGCGGTGACCGTGAAGGCCGCGGTGACCGCGGCGAGCGCGGCGAGCGCGGTGGCCGTGGTGGTCGCGGCGGACGCGATGGCGGGCGTGACGGCAAACGCGGCGAAGGCCGCGGTGAGCGCGGCGAGAACCGTGGCGGCGAAGGTCGCGGCGAGCGCCCGGCCGAAGCGCGTGGCGAAGGCCGTGGCCGCCGCCCGGATCGCAACGCCGAGCGCCCGGCCGGCGACGACGCGCCGCGCACCGACGCATTGGACGCAACCCGCACCGAAGAGCGCGCCCCGCGCCCGCCGCGTGACGAGAACCGCGGCGAAGGCCGTGGCGAGCGTGGCGGTGAACGTGGCGGCGAAGGCCGCCGCGGCCCACGCGCCGAGCGCGAACCGCGCCGCCCGAACCCGGTGGCCGAAGGCGTCGCCGGTGAAGAGCAACCCGCTTCGCAGCAAGCTTTCGTCGACACCCTGCCCGGCGCCGAAACGCCCGAGGGTGGTGACGTGCAAGGTGAACGCCAAGGCGGCCGGCGTCGCAACCGCCGCGGCGGTCGTGGCGGTCGTGACCGCGACGAGGCCGGAGTGGCGAGCGCAGAAGGCGGCTTCGCGGTCGCCGATGGCGGCGCCGCCGTGCCGGCCGAGCATGCGGCTGACACCGATGCCGCGCCGACCGACGCTGCCGCATCGATCGACGACGAAGCCGCTCCCGACGCAGCGCGCGCCGAAGGCGGCGAGGCCGGCGAAGGCCGCCGCCGTGGCCGCGGCCGCGACCGCAATCGCCGTGAGCGCAACCCGGACGCCGGCGCCGAAGCCGGCGGCGGCGTCGCCGCAGCCGAGCACGAGGGCCTGACGCAAGGCGGCGCCCTCGCCGCCCAAGCGTTCGACGCGGCCGAGGCCGTGGCCGAACCGGCGCAAACGCTGCAGGGCGACGTCACGTCGACTCCGGTCGTGGCGCCGGCGCAGCCGGAAGCTGTTGCAGTGGTGATCGAGGCGACTCAGCCGATCGCGCCGATTGCGGCACCGGTCTCAGCCCCGGCGATAGTGCCTGTTGCACCGACACCGGTCGCGGTCGCGCCGGCGCCCGCAGCCGCCTTTGTGCTGCCGCTCGGCTCGCTGCAGGCTGTCGCCGAATCGGCCGGCCTGCAATGGGTCAACTCCGATGCCGACAAGATCCGCGCGGTGCAGGCCGCGATGGCCGCGGAAGCCCCGCCGGTGCATGTGCCGCGCGAGCGCAAGCCGGTGGCGGTCAGCGACGAAGGCCCGCTGGTGCTGGTCGAGACCCGCAAGGACCTGTCGCAGATCAAGCTGCCGTTCGAGACCGCGCAAGGTTCGCAACCGCAGACCTGACGCCCGCCGCGTTCACCCGCCAACGCCGCCGCGGCTCACGCCCGGCGGCGTTTTTTCATGCGCGCGCCCGCGTCAGGGCAGGCGTTCGAGCGCGTGCTGGTACGCCGGCAGGTGCATCAGCTCGTCCCATGTGAACGGCGCGGTCTGCGGCAACAGATCCAGGCGGCGCGCCTCGCTGTCGGGGTCGGGCTGCCAGTGGTCCTCGGTCTGCGCAGCGTCGAGGCCGTCGAGCAGGTTGTCGATCGCCTGGCTGCCCGGTGCCGACTGGTTGCACAGCAGCACCAGGTCGCAACCCGCGTTCAGCGCGACCGCCGCGGCCTCGGCATATGTGACCTCGGCGCCATTGATGTGGCGCGCGCCGGCCATGCTCAGGTCGTCGCTGAAGATCGCGCCGTTGAAGCCGAGCTGCTGGCGCAGGATGTCTTTGAGCCAACGCGCCGAGAAGCCGGCCGGCAGCGCATCGACCTTCGGGTAGATCACATGCGCCGGCATCACGCTGGACAGGCTTGTGCTCAGCCACTCGTACGGCTTCGCGTCGTCGGCCAGGATCGCCTTCAGGCTGCGCTTGTCGACGGGGATGTCGACGTGGCTGTCGGCGGCGACGAAACCGTGCCCCGGGAAGTGCTTGCCGCAGTTGTGCATGCCGGCCAGCAGCAGGCCGTGCATCAGGCTCTTGGCAAGCAGTGTCGCGACGCGCGGGTCGCGGTGGAACGCGCGGTCGCCGATCACGCCGCTCGGGCCGTGATCCAGGTCGAGCACCGGCGTGAAGCTGAAGTCGACGCCGCAGGCGCGCAGCTCGGCGCCGAGCACATGGCCGGCGGCGGTGGCCGCATCGAGCGCGGTCATCGCGCCGCTGCCCTCGCCACGCTTGCCGTCGTTCATCCACATCTCGCCGAGCACGCGCATCGGCGGCAGGTGCGTGAAGCCGTCGGTGCGAAAACGCTGCACGCGGCCGCCTTCGTGGTCGACGCAGATCAGCACGTCGGGGCGGATCGTCTTGATCTCGCTCGTCAGCTCGGTCAGTTGCAAGCGGTCTTGCCAGTTGCGCGCGAACAGGATCAGCCCGCCGGTCAGCGGGTGCTTCAGGCGGCGGCGGTCGTCGGCGTTCAGCGTGGTGCCGGCGATGTCCAGGACAACCGGAGCGTGTGTGGTCATGTTGATTCCTTGTATTCGACGACGACGAAACTCGCCGCGTAATCGGTCTCGTCGGTAACACTGACATGCGCCTGCAACCCGCGCGCCTCGAACCACTCGGCGAGCGCGCCGTGCAGGCGGATTTGCGGCTTGCCGCTGGCCGCCTTGACGACCTCGCAGTCGCGCCAAGTCATCGGCATGCGCATGCCCATGCCAATCGCTTTCGAGAACGCCTCTTTCGCGGAAAAGCGCGTCGCGAGATAGCTGACACCGCGCGCCTCGACCTTCGCGCGGCGCGAGCGGAAGACCTCGATCTCGTGCGGGCCGAGCACCTTCTCGGCGAAGCGCTCGCCGCGGCGCGCGAGGGTCGCCGCAATCCGTCGAACGTCGCAAACGTCGGTGCCGACGCCGAAGATCATGCGGGCTCCGCGGGCCGAGCGCCGGGCCGCTCCCAAGCCGGCCCGCATCCCCTCGGGGGATCGACCGATGTACACATCGGGCAAGGGGTCGTCATGACGCGCGGTGAATGCAGCGCAGGTAGTCGCGCACCGTCTCGGTGTAGCCGAGTTCGAGTGCGTCGGCGATCAGCGCGTGACCGATCGAAACCTCCTGCACGCCGGGCACGGCGCGCAGGAACTCGGTCAGGTTGTCGCGGTTCAGGTCGTGGCCGGCGTTCAGTCCCAGGCCTTCGCGCAGCGCGGCGTGCGCGGTCGCGGTGAACGCCGGCAGCACGCGCTCGCCCTCGCCGGCGAGGTGCGCGCGCGCGAAGCGCTCGGTGTAGAGCTCGACCCGGTCGGCACGCAGCGCGCGCACCGCAGCCATCGCCTCGGGCTGCGGATCCATGAACAGGCTGACGCGCACGCCGAGATCGCGCGCCTCGGCGACGAGCGGAGCAAGGCGCTCGGCATCCTGCGGAAACTGCCAGCCGTGGTCGGAGGTCGATTGTTCGACGCTGTCGGGCACGAAGGTCACCTGATGCACCGGCAGGCCGGTGGCGACCAGATCGCGCACCAGCGCCATCAGGTTGTGGAACGGGTTGCCCTCGATGTTGTACTCGGCCTGCGGCCACTGCCGCATCAGCTCGGCGAGCTCGTAGACGTCGTGGCGGCGGATGTGCCGTTCGTCGGGCCGCGGGTGCACGGTGATGCCGTGCGCGCCGGCTTCAAGCGCGAAGGTGGCGGCGCGCAGCACGCTCGGGATGCCGAGCGCGCGCGTGTTGCGCAGCAGCGCGACCTTGTTGACGTTGACCGAGAGCGCGGTCGTGCCGCGGTGTGCGTCGAGACCGGTGGTGAGGAGCGGGTTCATGCCAACACCCCGATTGCCGAGTACGGCAATCGACCCTCCGGGAGGGTCGGGCCTTGCTTGGGGCGGCCCGGCGCGGCGGCCCGAATCGTTGACGCAGGATGTCTCATGCCCTCGAATTTACAGGCTTTGCAGGCCCATCATGACCTGGCGCGTGCGCAGCACGGTCGAGCCGAGGTGGTGCTGGATCAGCGCGCGCAGCGGCAGCTTCAGTGCGCCGAGGCATTGGCGGCAGGCGTATTGCAGTGCCGGCAGGCTGCCGTGTTCGAGCGCGGCCTGCAGGCCGATCAGCGCTGCGCCGCTGAGCTCGCCGTCGCTCGCGATCGCCACACCGGCGTCGGGCAGCAAGGCGTAGCGCACATCGGGCCGCACCGTCTGCTGGGTCTGCGTGACGAGGCTGAGGTCGGGCAGCAGGCCGATTTCCTGCAGCAGCGTCAGCTCGAACGCGCGCAGTGCGGCCTGCGCTTGCGTCTCATCGACGGCGAGTTCGGGCAAGGTCGCCGCGTACACATCGAACAACGCCACGTGCGGGTCGTGGCGTGCGAGCAGTTTCATCAGCAACTCGTTCAGGTAGAAACCGCTGAACAGCGCCGCGCCGGTCAGCATCGCCGCGCCGCCGGCCCACTCGGCACCGCGCAGCGTCTGCACCTCGCTCGCGCCTTCGTCGTGAATGGCCGCCTTGCCGAGCGATACCGTGATGCGCTGGAACGGCAGCAGCACGCTGCGCAGCTGCGAATACGGCCGCTTCGCGCCCTTCGCGGCGACCGCGAGCCGGCCCTGCTCGCGCGTGAACAGGTCCAGGATCAGGCTGGATTCGCTCCAGTCGTAGCGGTGCAGTACGTAGGCCACGAGCGACGCGGCTGGGCGCGGCGCGCGGCCGCTGCGGACCGGCTTGGGCGCAGTCACTCGTAGCCGTAGGAGCGCAGATGCGCCTCGTCGTCGGCCCAGCCTGAGCGCACCTTGACCCACAGCTCGATGAACACCTTGGCGTCCATCAGCTTTTCGAGTTCCTGGCGCGCCTCGGAGCCGATGCGCTTCAGGCGCTCGCCGCCGTTGCCGATCACGATGCCCTTGTGCGAATCGCGCTCGACCACGATGGTGGCCGAGATGCGGCGCAGGTTGCCCTCTTCCTCGAACTTGTCGATCACGACGGTCGAGGTGTAGGGCAGTTCGTCGCCGGTCAGTCGAAACAGCTTCTCGCGGATGATCTCGCTGGCGAGAAACTTGTCGGTGCGGTCGGTCAGCGCGTCTTCTTCGTAGAACCACGACTGCTCGGGCAAATAGGGTTTGACGATGCCGAGCAGGCGCTGCACGTCGGCGTCTTTCTTCGCCGAGAGCGGCACGAACTCGGCGAACGCGTGACGCTCCTGCATGCCCTTGAGCCAGGGCGCGAGGTCGGCGCGGCGCACCACCGTGTCGAGCTTGTTGGCGATCAGGAAAACCGGCTTGCCGGAATCGATCAGCGCCAGCACTTTCGCGTCGTCGAGGCCGAAGCGGCCGGCTTCGACGACGAACAGCACCACGTCGACATCGCCCAGCACGCCGGTCACGGTGCGGTTCAGCGTGCGGTTCAGCGCGGCGGCGTGCTTGGTCTGGAAGCCCGGCGTGTCGACGAACACGAACTGCGAATCGTCGACCGTGCGGATGCCGATGATGCGGTGCCGCGTGGTCTGGGCCTTGGCCGAGGTGATGCTGACCTTCTGGCCGACAAGCGCGTTCAGCAGCGTCGACTTGCCGACGTTCGGCCGCCCGACGATCGCGACGAGGCCGCAGCGTTGTGCGGCCGGCGCGGGCGCGTCGGAAGGAGCTTCGATATCGGTGGTCATGTGAGCTTTCAGGATTGCAGCGGCCCGCCGGGCTGGTCGCTGACTTTCAGCGCGTCGAGCATGCGGCGGGCCGCTTCCTGCTCGGCGACGCGGCGCGAGCGGCCCACGCCTTGCTCGACCAGGCTCAAGGCCGGCACCACGCACTCGACCTCGAAGGTCTGCGCATGCGCCTGGCCGCGAGTGGCGCTGATGCGGTAGGTCGGCACCGGCAGGCGGCGCGCCTGCAGCCACTCCTGCAGTTCGGTCTTCGCGTCTTTCGACCAGCTCGCAATGTCGGTCGTCTCGATGATCTCGCCGAACAGGCCCTTGACGACGGTGCGCGCGGCGTCGAAGCCGCCATCGAGAAAGGTCGCGCCGATCAGCGCTTCGAGCGCATCGGCCAGGATGGAGGCGCGCTGCGCGCCACCGCCGCGGGCCTCGCCTTCGCCGAGGTGCAGCACCTCGGGCAGCGCGAGCTGCAGCGCGACGCGGTGCAGGCTCTCCTCGCGAACCAAGTGCGCGCGCACGCGCGTCAGGTCGCCTTCGTCGGAGCCTTTGAAGCGCTCGTACAGCAAGCCGGAAACGGCCAAGCTCAGCACCGCGTCACCCAGGAACTCGAGCCGCTCGTTGTGGTCGGCGCCAAAACTGCGGTGCGTCAGCGCGCGGCTCAGCAGGCGCGCATCGTCGAAACGGTGACCGATGCGCCGTTGCAATGCGTCCAGGCGGGTGTCCATCGTCTCTGCGCAGAGCCTAATTCGAGCGGCCCTCGTACTTGATCAGCAAAAAGACCGGCTTGATCAGCTCGATCTCCTTGTCGTAGGCAAAGCTGATCACGACCTTGTCGTTCTCTTTGGTGATGTTCAGGTCTTTCGCGGTGATCGACGTGATCGAATACTCGATGTCCTTGGTGCGCTCGAACGCGGCGCGGATTTCGGGCACGGTGCGTCCGCCCTCGGACGCGATCTTGTTCACGGCCTTCTGGATCGTGAAGTACTCGTTCATCGTCGGCAGCACCTTCATCACGATCAGCGCGACCATGCCGACCACGATCGCCCAGAACATCAGCCCGAACAGCGTGATGCCACGTTGCCGCGTTGCCGATTGATGCTCAACCCTCATGTTCGAATGCTCCTGTGTGGCTGCGATCCGCCGGTTCTCGAACGGGTCAGTGGAATCCGCCGAACCGTTTCGGACTGCTGAAATTCATCCAGATCCAGAATGCCTTGCCAACGATGTTCTCGTCGGGCACGAAACCCCAGAAACGTGAATCCTGCGAGTTGTCGCGGTTGTCGCCCATC
>JAZJZJ010000145.1:11871-18253 GCA_040389925.1 Pseudomonadota bacterium | reverse complement strand
GCTCGTTCAGGTAGTACTCGCGCTGGCTCTTCTCCATCTGGCGCTTGACGCGGCCACGGATGCGCTTCTCGACCTGCAGGATGTCGACTTCGTGTTCGAGCTGTTCGAGCAGCTTTTCCAAGCGCTTGTCGACCGCATACAGGTCGAGCACCGATTGCTTGTTCTCGAGCTTCAGCGGCAGGTGCGCGGCGATCGTGTCGGCCAAGCGGCCGGCGTCGTCGATGCCGGCGATCGAGGTCAGAATCTCGGGCGGGATCTTCTTGTTCAGTTTGACGTACTGGTCGAACTGTTGCGTGACCGCGCGGCGCAGCGCCTCGATCTCGGGCTTGGTGTCGAGTTCGGGCGGCACCGGCGTCACGTCGGCGACGAAATATTCGCCGTTGTCGCTGATGCTGTGGGTGTTCGCGCGCTGGATGCCTTCGACCAGCACCTTGACGGTGCCGTCAGGCAATTTCAGCATCTGCAGGATGCTCGAGACGCAGCCGACCTCGAACATGTCGTCGGGCTTGGGCTCGTCCTTGCCGGCGGCTTTCTGCGCGACCAGCATGATCTGCCGGCCGGCTTCCATCGCGACTTCGAGCGCCTTGATCGACTTCGGGCGGCCCACGAACAGCGGGATCACCATGTGGGGGAAGACGACCACGTCGCGCAGCGGGAGCAGCGGCAGGGTGATTTCTTCGGCAGGCAAAACGGGATGTCCGGACATGGGGGATTCCTCTGTATTTCTCAAACTCGTCAAGCCGATCTGGGGGCCTGCGCGTTCAATTGCAAGAAGCCGCGACACGAACTGCCATCACGGCGAACCCGGACTGATGTGTAGCGTGTAGCGCGCCTCCCTAGGCGCTCGCCTTCTGCTCTCGGTAGACGAGCAGCGGTTTGGCTTCGTCTTCGATCGTGTGCTCATCGAGCACCACCTTGGCCACACCGTCGAGTGTGGGCAAGTCGAACATCGTGTCGATCAGCGATTGCTCCATGATCGAGCGCAGGCCGCGCGCGCCGATCTTGCGCTTCAGCGCCTTGCGCGCGATCGCGTGCAGTGCGGAAGGCCGAATCTCGAGCTCGACGCCGTCCATCGCGAACAGCTTCTGGTACTGCTTGACGAGCGCGTTCTTCGGCTCGGTCAGGATTTGCACCATCGCGTCTTCGGTCAGCTCGCCGAGCGTGGCGACGACCGGCAAACGGCCGACCAGCTCGGGGATCAGCCCGAACTTGATCAGGTCTTCGGGTTCGACATCGCGGAACACTTCGGAGACGCGCTTCTCGCTCTTCGTGTGCACGGTCGCGCCGAAACCGATGCCCGATTTCTCGGAGCGGTTCTGGATCACCTTCTCGAGGCCATCGAACGCGCCACCGCAGATGAACAGAATGTTCGTCGTGTCGATCTGCAGGAAGTCCTGGTTCGGGTGCTTGCGCCCGCCTTGCGGCGGCACGCTCGCCATCGTGCCCTCGACGAGCTTGAGCAGCGCCTGCTGCACGCCCTCGCCCGACACGTCGCGCGTGATGCTCGGGTTGTCGGCCTTGCGGCTGATCTTGTCGATCTCGTCGATGTAGACGATGCCGCGCTGCGCCTTGTCGACGTCGTAGCCGCAGTTCTGCAGGAGCTTCTGGATGATGTTCTCGACGTCTTCGCCAACGTAGCCGGCTTCGGTCAAGGTGGTCGCATCGGCGATCACGAACGGCACGTTGAGCAAGCGCGCCAGCGTCTGCGCCAGCAGCGTCTTGCCCGAGCCGGTCGGCCCGATCAGCAGGATGTTGCTCTTCGCGAGCTCGATCTCGTCTTTCGTGCGGCTCATGTGCTTGAGCCGCTTGTAGTGGTTGTAGACCGCCACCGACAAGGTGCGCTTCGCGACATCCTGACCGATCACATACTGATCCAGGCTGGCCTTGATCTCGCTCGGCACCGGCAGGTCGGATTTGGCGGCCTTCGGATCGGCGCCTTCGGCCGGCACTTCATCGCGAATGATGTCGTTGCAAAGCTCGATGCACTCGTCGCAGATGAACACGCTCGGGCCGGCGATGAGCTTCTTCACCTCATGCTGGCTTTTGCCGCAGAAGGAGCAGTACAGAACCTTCTCGCTGGAGGTGCCTTTTTTGTCGGCCATAGAGGTGCGTGTTTCGGGGCGTAGAGGGAGGGATTGGCGAATGATAGTTCAAAAGAAAACGGTGCCTTGACAGCAAGAAAGGCCCCGTTTCCGGTGTTGTTGCCGAGGCCGCTTTCGCTCGGCGCCAGCCTTGAGTCCGTCAGTTCGCGTTCGGCGGCGTCCCGCGGTGCTCAAGCACCTGGTCGATCAGGCCGTAGGCCTTGGCCTCGATCGGATCCATGAACATGTCGCGCTCCATGTCGGAGCGGATCTTCTCGATCGTCTGGCCGGTGCGCTCGGCGTAGATCTTGTTCAGCTGCTCGCGGGTCTTGAGAATCTCGCGGGCGTGGATCTCGATGTCGGTCGCCTGACCCTGGGCGCCGCCCGAAGGCTGGTGGATCATCACGCGCGAGTTCGGCAGCGCCATGCGCTTGCCCTTGGCGCCGGCCATCAGCAGGAACGAGCCCATGCTGGCGGCGATGCCCATGCACAGCGTCGACACATCGGGCTTGATGAATTGCATCGTGTCGAAAATCGACAGGCCCGCACTGACCGAACCGCCCGGCGAATTGATGTAGAGCGAAATGTCTTTGTCGGGGTTCTCGGATTCGAGGAACAGCAACTGCGCAACGACCAGGTTCGCGGTCTGGTCATTGACCGGGCCGACCAGGAAGATCACGCGCTCGCGCAGCATGCGGCTGTAGATGTCGTAGGCCCGCTCGCCGCGGCCTGAGGTTTCGATGACCATGGGCACCATGCCCAGGCCGGTGGTTTCAAGCGCGCTCATGGCACTCCTTCAAATGGATTTCAGCGGATGTTGGGGCCGATTATGTCGCCACAAGTCCGACGCCGAAGATTCGCCTGCGGCGACAAAAAGGGCGCCCACCTCGCGGCGGCGCCCTGCTCATGCGACTCGGACCGCGGACGGCGCGATCAGCCGGTCATCAGCTCGTCGAACGGCAGCACCTTGTCGGTGACCTTGGCCTTGCCGAGCACGAAGTCGGCAACATTGTTCTCGACGACAACGGCTTCCACTTCGGCCAGGCGCTGGCGGTCGCCCAGGTACCAGCGCACCACTTCCGACGGCTTCTCGTAGCTCTGCGCCATCTCTTCGATGTGCTTCTGCAACTGATCCGGCTTGGCCTGCAGGTTGTTCGCACGCACCAGTTCGCCCACGACGAGGCCCAGGCGCACGCGCTTCTCGGCTTGCGGCTGAAAAATCTCGGCCGGGATCGGCGCGGTGTCGGCATCCTTCACGCCGCGCTTCTTCAGGTCGGCGCGGGCGGCTTCGACCATGCGCTCGGTTTCGCCGGCGACCAGCGCCTTGGGCACGTCGAGTTCCGAGGCGGTGACCAGCGCGTCCATCACGCTGGCCTTGTTGCGCGCGAGCACGCGGAACTTCACTTCGCGCTCGAGGTTCTTCTTGACGTCGGCGCGCAGGCCTTCGACGGTCGAATCGGCGATGCCCAGCGACTTCGCGAAGGCCTCGTTCACCTCGGGCAGGTGCTGGGCTTCGATCTTCTTCAGCGTGACCATGAAGTCGGCTTCCTTGCCGGCAACATCCTTGCCCTGATAGTCGGCCGGGAACTGCAGCGGAAAGGTCTTCGATTCGCCGGTCTTCATGCCCCGCACCGCGAGGTCGAACTGTTCGAGCATCTGGCCTTCGCCAATCAGAAACTGGAAGGCCTCGGCCTTGCCGCCGTCGAACGGCACGCCGTCGATCTTGCCTTCGAAGTCGATCGTGACGCGATCGCCTTCGACCGCGCCTTCGGCGGCCGGGCGCTGCGCGAAGGTGCGGCGCTGCTTGCGCAGAATGTCGACGGTCTTGTCGATCGCCGCTTCGGTCACTTCGGTCGAGACGCGCTCGACCTCTGCGGCGCTCAGATCGCCGAGCTTCACTTCGGGGTAAACCTCGAAAGTCGCGTCGAACGAGACCTCGCCCTCGGGCGCGCCTTCCTTCTCGGAAATCTTCGGCGCACCGGCGACGCGCAGCTTGGCCTCGTTGACGGCCTCGCTGAACACCTGGCCGACCTTGTCGTTCATCACCTCGTAGTGCACCGAGTAGCCGTAGCGCTGCGCGACCACGCTCATCGGCACCTTGCCGGGGCGAAAACCATCGGCCTTGACGGTGCGCGAGAGCTTCTTCAGGCGCGACTCGACTTCGGTGTTGATCGTGGCGGTGGGCAGCGTCAGCGTGATGCGACGCTCCAGCTTGTCGAGGGTTTCAACTTGGACGGTCATGGTGTGTGAACTCTGTGTGATTGCTGTCTGTTGCAATAGCTGCTGGTGCGCGGGGCGGGACTCGAACCCGCACACCATCGCTGGCGTCAGGACCTAAACCTGGTGCGTCTACCAATTTCGCCACCCGCGCGGGGGCTGCGGTTTTACCCAGCTTTCCGGCGAACCGCGGATTTTAGCTGGTTGCGAGGGCCTTTTCGTCCGGACTTCCCGCCGCTCGTTCTTCGCCCGCCGGTTTGACCCGGAACCAAGCCGCGTACATCGCCGGCAGCGAAAGCAGCGTCAGCACGGTCGCGACGATCAACCCGCCCATGATCGCGACCGCCATCGGCCCCCAGAACACGCTGCGCGACAGCGGGATCATCGCGAGCACCGCGGCGGCGGCCGTCAGCACGATCGGCCGCAGGCGCCGCACGGCGGCTTCGACGATCGCGTCCCAGGTCGGTACGCCTCTTGCCCGGTCCTGCTCGATCTGATCGATCAGGATCACCGAGTTGCGGATGATCATGCCCAGCAGCGCGATCACACCGAGCAGCGCGACGAAGCCGAACGGCCGGTTGAAGATCAGCAGCGCCGCAGCGATGCCGGCGATGCCCCAGATGCCGGTCACGAACGCCAGGGTCGAGCGCGCAAAGCTGTGCAACTGCAGCATCAGCAGCGTGAACATGATGAACAGCGCGATCGGCAGCCCGGCCGCGATCGAGCCCTGACCCTTGCTGCTCTCTTCGACCGCGCCGGCCACCTCGATGCGGTAGCCCGGCAGCATCTTCGCGCGCACCGGCTTGAACAGCGGGTCGAGCTGCGCCGTCACGGTCGCGCCCTGCAGACCTTCGATGATGTCGCCCTGCACGGTCGCGGCGTAGTCGCGGCCCTCGCGCCAGAGCACACCCGGCTCCCAGACGAAGTTGCCGCGCGCGATCTGGCCGAGCGGGATGCTGCGGCCGGTCGTCGTCGGCACGTAGGCGCTGCCGAGGTCGGTGATCTGGTTGCGCTCGTCGAGCGGCTGGCGCAGCACGATGTCGACCAGCTTGTCGTCCTCACGGTACTGGCCGATCGTCGTGCCCGAATTGATCGTGCGCGCAGCCTGCGCGATGGCTTGGCTCGTGACGCCGAGCGCGCGCGCCTTGTCCTGGTCCACATCGAGCCGCAGCACCTTGACCGACTCGTTCCAGTTGTCGTTGATGCCACGCATGTTCGGGTTCTCGCGCATGATCGCCTTGACCTCGTCGGCGTAGCCACGCACGCGCGCCGGGTCAGGCCCGACGACGCGGAACTGCACCGGGTACGGCACCGGCGGCCCATTCGGCAGCAGCTTGGCGCGGCCGCGCACCTCGGGGAACTCGGTGGCGAGCAACTCCGGCAGCAGCTTGCGCAGCCTCTCGCGCGCTTTCAGATCCTTCGGCAGCACGACCATCTGGCTGACGTTGCTCTGCGGAAAGACCTGGTCCAGCACCAGCACGAAACGCTCGACGCCGCTGCCGACCCACGTGGTGACGTGGTCAACGCCGTCGAGCTTCATCACGCGCGCCTCGACGCGCCTTGTCACCGCTTCATTCGCCGCGTACGACGTGCCCTCCGAGAACCAGAGGTCGACGATGATTTCGGGCCGGCTCGAATCCGGGAAGAACTGGTTCTGCACCTTGCCCATGCCGACGATGCCGAGCACCAGCGATCCGACGGTCAGGGCGATCGTGATCCAGCGGTGCTTCACGCACCAGTTCACGGTTGCGCGAAAGCGTGTGTAGAACGGCGTGTCGAACAGCTCGTGCGGCCGGTCGCCGGCCGCGTGGGGTCTGGTCTTCAGCAGCCAGACACCGAGGTACGGCACGAAGTAGACCGAGACGAACCACGAGATCACCAGCGCCGCCGCTGTGACCGCGAAGATCGCGAACGTGTACTCGCCGACCGTCGATTGCGCCAAGCCGATCGGCAGAAAACCGACCGCGGTGATCAGCGTGCCGGTCAGCATCGGCATTGCGGTGGCTTCATACGCGAAGGTCGCGGCGCGGACCTTGTCGTAGCCCTCCTCGAGCTTGCGCACCATCATCTCGACCGAGATGATC
>JAZJZJ010000145.1:0-11850 GCA_040389925.1 Pseudomonadota bacterium | reverse complement strand
GTAGTACATCGTCACGAAGGTGATCGCGAGCACCAGCGGGATCGTGATGCCGACCACCAGCCCCGGCCGCCAATCGAGCCGGAACGGCTTGAAGTGCAGCCCGAGCGCGACGAAGCTGACGCCGAGCACGATCACCACCGCCTCGATCAGCGTGCCGACGAATTCGTTGACCGAACTCGTGACGACCTTCGACTGGTTCTGGAACTGGTGCAGCTCGATGCCCGCCGGCAATTCGGCGCGAATCTGCTCGACCGTGACATTCAGCGCCTTGCCCATGCGCACGATGTCGCCGCCCTTGGCCATCGAGATGCCGAGCGCGATCACCTCGCGGCCCTGGTGCCGCACCTTCACTTGCGGCGGGTCGACATAGGCGCGCTTGATCTGCGCGATGTCACCGAGCTTGAAACTCGCGCCGTTCGCGCGGATAGCAAACTGGCGCAGTTCGTCGACCGTGCCGAACTGCCCGCCGACGCGCACCTGCAGAAAATCGGTCGGGGAGTTGATGATGCCGGCCGACTCGACCGCGTTCTGCTGGCCGAGCTGGGTGATCACCTGGTTGAAGTCGAGCCCGAGCTGCGCGAGCCGCTTCTGCGAGATTTCGACGAAGAGCTTTTCGTCCTGCGCACCGAAGATGCCGACCTTGCTCACGTCCTGCACCTTCAGCAGGCGCTGGCGCACGCGGTCGGCGTTGTCCTTCAACTCTTGGTAGGTGAAGCCATCGGCCGAGAGCGCGTAGATCGAGCCGTAGACATCGCCGAACTCGTCGTTGAAGTACGGGCCGATCACGCCGGCCGGCAAGGTCGCGCGGATGTCGCCGATCTTCTTGCGCACCGTGTACCAGATCTGCGCCATCTCCTTCGGCGGCGACGAGTCCTTCACCTGAAAGATGATCAGCGCTTCGCCGGGTTTGGAGTAGCTGCGGATCTTGTCGGCGTACGGCACTTCCTGCAGCGTCTTCTCGAGCTTGTCGGTAACTTGTTCGGCCACTTGCTGGGCGGTCGCGCCGGGCCAGAACACGCGCATCGCCATCGCGCGGAAGGTGAACGGCGGGTCTTCGTCCTGGCCGAGCTGAAAGTACGCGGCCGCGCCGAGCGCGAGCAGCACGATCAGCAGGTAGCGGGTCAGCGCCGAATGGTCGAGCGCCCACTTCGAGATGTTGAAGCGCGAGATTGGCTCGGCGGCGCTGGCGCCCGTCACGGTCGGCCCGCTCACTTGACGCTGACCGGCGTGGCGGCGGGCGCCGACGCGGCAGAGGCCGACGGCATCCCCGGGTCGACGTAGAACTTCACCTTCTGCCCCGGGCTCAGCACATGCACGCCGGCCGTCACGACGATCTGGCCGGGCGCCAGGCCCGAGGTGATCACCGCCTCGTTGCCGTCGGCACCAGCCAGTTTCACGTCCTGCGACTTGACTGTCATGCTGCCGCGATCGACCAGCCAGACCGCGCTGCGGCCCTGCTCTTCACGCAACGCCGACAGCGGCAGCTTGGTCACGCCGGCCACCTGCGGCAACTCCATCGACACGCTCGCGGTCTGGCCCAAGCGCACGCCGCTCGCGGCCGCGCTGCCGATGTCGGCCTTGATCAGGAAGGTGCGCGTGACCGGGTCGGCCGCGGCCGAGATTTCGCGGATCGTCGCGGACAGCGGCTCGCCGCCCGCGCCCCACAGCCGCACCGTGAAGCGGCCCGGCACGGCGGCCAGCGCCTTGACGACCGCGACCTTGTCTTCAGGCACCGAGAACACCATGTCGCGCGGGCCGTCGTGCGCGAGGCGCAGCACCGGCGTACCGGCCGACGCGAACATGCCGGGCTCCAAATCGACGCCGGTGATCACGCCCGCCGCGTCGGCCACCAGCGAGGCGTAGCCCGCCTGGTTGCCCTGCACACTCGATTGCGCTCTGGTCTGATCGAGCTGGGCGCGTGCGGTCTTCATCGCCATCTCGCGGCGGTCGAGTTCGGCCGGGCCGATGAAGCCCTTGTCGCTGAGTTCCTTGTAGCGCTTGAAGTCGGC
The DNA here is from genome assembly GCA_040389925.1 of Pseudomonadota bacterium. Lineage (GTDB taxonomy): Bacteria > Pseudomonadota > Gammaproteobacteria > Burkholderiales > Burkholderiaceae_C > LMDS01. The sequence continues at coordinate 9,841 of JAZJZJ010000145.1, read as the reverse complement.
GGCGTTCTGGTCGTAGCTGGCCTGCGCGGCGGCAACGCTGGCGCGAGCGGCATCTTGCCCGAGGCGCAGGTCTTGCGCGTCGAGTTGGGCCAGCACCTGGCCAGCCTTGACGGTGTCGCCGAGGTCGACCAGCCGCTTCAGCATCTTGCCGCCGACGCGGAAGCTCAACCGCGACTCGGTGCGCGCCTTGATCTCACCCGCGTATTCGTAAACGCCACCGGCCGTTTGCGACAACACCGTCACGGTGCGCACCGCGCGCACCGGATCGGGCGCGGTCTCGCTCTTCGAGCAGGCCGCAAGCGCCGCAACAGCGGTCAGGGTGACGAGCAGCAGCGCGTGGCGCATGGGAATCCTTGCCGATTAAATGACTGACTGGTCAGTAATATATTCGGCGGAACTTCTGCTGTCAAACCCCTGGCTCGCCCGCGCCGGCGGACCGGCGCGCAACATGGACAATCGCAACCGTGAGCATCGACCATTACGAAAACTTTCCTGTTGCGTCCCTGCTGTGCCCGCCGGCGTTGCGGCCGGCCGTGGCCGCGATCTACCACTTCGCGCGCACGGCCGACGACATCGCCGACGAGGGCGACGCGGCCCCCGCGCAGCGCCTCGCCGATCTGGCCGCGTACCGCGCCGATCTGGCCGCCGCGTGTCTGGGCGATGCCGCTTCGGCACGCTGGCCGCGGGTGTTCGGGCCGCTGCGCGCGGTGCTCGTCAGCCACGCACTGCCGGTCGAGCTGCTGGCCGACTTGCTGAGTGCATTCGAGCAGGATGTGATCAAGACCAGCTACGCCGACCGCGCCGAACTGCTCGACTATTGCCGCCGCTCGGCGAATCCGGTCGGCCGCTTGCTGCTGCATCTGTACGGCGTCGGCGGCGCGCAGTCACTGCGCCAGTCCGATGCGATCTGCAGCGCATTGCAGCTCGCCAACTTCTGGCAAGACCTGAGCGTCGACACCCCGCGCGGCCGCCTCTACGTGCCCGCGAGCGATTGCGCGCGCCGCGCGGTCGACGCATCGGCGCTGCTCGCACAACGCGACGCACCGAGCGTGCGCGCGCTGGTCGCCGATATGGTCGCGTGGGCGCGCGACCTGATGCTCACCGGCGCGCCGCTGGTGCACGCGATCCCCGGCCGCGCCGGCTGGGAGCTGCGCCTCGTCGTGCAAGGCGGGCTGCGCATCCTCGAGAAAATCACCGCGATGAATTTCGCCACGCTGCAAACCCGCCCAAAGCTGCAGTGGTACGACGCGCCGTTGCTGGTCTGGCGCGCGCTGTGGATGCGCGCGCCGCAGACCGTCGTCGCGAGCACCTCCGCATGACCCCCGAGCAATACGTGCAAGACAAGGCCGCCAGGAGCGGCTCGAGTTTCTACTACGCCTTCCTGTTCCTGCCGCCGCCGCGGCGTGCGGCGATCACCGCGTTCTACGCGTTCTGCCGCGAGGTCGACGACGTGGTCGACGAGGTCAGCGACCCCGGTGTGGCCGCGACCAAGCTCGCGTGGTGGCGCAACGAGGTCGGCGCGGCGTTCGCCGGCAATCCGAGCCACCCGGTGACGAAGGCGCTGCTGCCGCACACCGTCACGTTCGACATCCGCGCCGAGCACCTGCTGGCCGTGATCGAAGGCTGCCAGATGGACCTGGAGCAGTCGCGCTACCTCGACTTCGCCGGCCTCGCGCGCTACTGCCATCTGGTCGCCGGCGTGGTCGGCGAAGTGGCTGCGGGCATCTTCGGCCGAACGCAGCCCGAAACCACCGCCTACGCCCACAAGCTCGGCTTGGCGATGCAGCTGACCAACATCATCCGCGACGTCGGCGACGACGCGCGCCGCGGCCGCATCTACCTGCCGGTCGCGGAGTTGAAGCAGTTCGACGTGAAGGCGCAGGAAATCCTGAACCGCGGCTACAGCGAGCGCTTCAGCGCGCTGATGAAGTTCCAGGCCGAGCGCGCGCACCGCTGCTACGACGAAGCCTTCGCGTTGCTGCCCGAGGCCGATCGCGCGGCGCAGAAGCCCGGCGTGATGATGGCCAACATCTACCGCACGCTGCTGCGCGAGATCGAGGCCGACAACTTCCAGGTGCTGCACCAGCGCACTTCGCTGACGCCCTTGCGCAAACTCTGGATCGCGATGCGCACCAATTGGCGCGGGCGCTAGTGGCAGGCGCGAAGCGCGTCGCCGTCGTCGGCGGCGGTTGGGCCGGGCTCGCCGCGGCAATCGAGGCCACACAGCGCGGTCACCACGTCACGCTGTTCGAGATGGCGCCGCAGCTCGGCGGGCGCTCGCGTGGTGTCGACACAGCCGGCATGGCGCTCGACAACGGCCAGCACATCCTGATCGGCGCGTATGTCGAGACGCTTGCGCTGATGCGCAGTGTCGGTGTCGACGCGGACGGCACGTTCGTGCGCACGCCACTGCGCGTGACATACCCCGACGGCAGCGGCCTGCGCCTGAACCCCGGCGCGCCGATGCTCGCGTTCGGTGGCGCGGTGCTCAGGCGGCGAGGCTGGCGCCTCGGCGAGCGCATCGCGTTGCTCGCGGCCGCGGCGGGCTGGGTCGCGACCGGGTTTCGCTGCGATCCTTCGCTGACCGTCGCGCAGTTGACGCGGCGCCTGCCGCGCGCGGTCCGCGACGATTTGATCGACCCGCTGTGCGTCGCCGCGCTGAACACGCCGTCGACCGAGGCCAGCGCCAGCGTGTTCCTGCGCGTGCTCAAGGACGCGCTTTTTTCCGGCCCCGGCTCGGCCGATTTGCTGCTGCCGCGCGCCAGCCTGAGCGCGCTGCTGCCGGCGCCGGCGCAGCGCTGGTTGAGCGCCGCCGGTGCCGCAGTACGCCTGCAGCACCGTGTCGACGCCTTGGGCGCAGACGCCGGCGGTTGGTCGCTCGACGGCGAGCGCTTCGACCACGTCGTCATCGCAGCCTCGCCGGTCGAAGCCGCGCGCCTCACGCGCGAAATCGCACCCGAGTGGTCGCGCAGCGCGGCCGCGTTGCGCTACGAACCGATCGTGACCGTTTACCTGCAGGGCGAAGGCGTGCGCCTGGCCGAGCCGATGCTCGCGCTGCGCAACGACGAACACTCACCCGCCCAGTTCGTGTTCGATCGCGGCCAGCTCGGCGGACCGGCCGGGCTGCTCGCCTTCGTGATCAGCGGCGCTCAGCCTTGGGTCGACCGCGGCATGGAGGCGACTGCAAGTGCCACGCTCGCGCAGGCACGCACCGCGCTCGGTCTGGCGTTGACGCAGGTGCGGACGCTGACCGAGAAGCGAGCGACCTTTCGCTGCACGCCCGGCCTGCAGCGCCCGCCGATGCGCATTGCGCCAAACCTGCACGCCGCCGGCGATCACGTCGCCGGCCCCTATCCGGCCACGCTCGAAGGCGCGGTGCGCAGCGGCCGCGCAGCGATCGACGCCTTCGTTTGAGCGCAGCGGTCAGGGTCGCGCGAACGGCGCCGCCAGCGGTTCGCCGATGAACACGCCCTGCTGCGGCCACGCGACGCTGCGCCAGTAGGCCTCGATCGCGCTCGCGCCCTGCAGGTAGTTGAGCAGCAGGATCTGAGGGTGCGGGAATTTCTGCGGGTGTGCGCAGGGCTCCGACACCGTGCCGTAGCTCGCGGTCGCGCCCGAGGCAATCCAGTCGAGGATCGACATCTGGCCGTGGCCGCCTTCGAGCACACCGCCGAACGAGGTCAGGTGATCCGCGATCGCACCCGGCACCCATTTGATCGTGTCCAGCTTCGGCACGCTGACCGCGCCGGTCTCGTAGAGCAGCACGCGATGCGCGTTGTCGGTCGCGGGCGCGGCCGCGACGTGGACCTCGACCCCGATGCGGCGCAACAGCCCCGGCGGCGGGAACAGCGGCTGACGCACACCGCGCGCGGTGTCGCCGGTCGCGACAAACCAAGCATGCGCCGGCGTGGCGCCGCGCAGGCCGAGGCTGCCGTCGGCGGCGACCCCGCGCTGGATCATCGCCTTGGCCATCGCCACATCGCGCGCCGCGAGCAGCATCGACGGCCGCAGCTTCAACCTGGAATGGGGCTCGGTCGACGGGTTGTTGAAGTACGGCGAACGCAGCGACGGCGCGCAACTCCTCGCGCACAGCGCGGCGTCATGGCCGAGTGCGAGCGCCCCGGTGATCGAGTTGCAGGCCACCGCGTACGGATAGGTCCACGCCAGCGCGAGTGCCTGCACCGGTGCACCGAAAAAGCCGTCGACCTGTGCGGCGAAGGCCTTGAACTCCTCCGGCGTGAGCGCCGGGCGCACGGGCAACTGCACGCGCAGCACTTGCCTCGGCGACAGGCCGCGGGCCCTGATGTAGAACTCGCCGACCTCGACCGAATACGGATCGGCGGTGTTGATCACCAGCCCGAGCTGTTTGCGGGTGATGCGCCCTGCGGCACGCGGAATCGGCAGCCACTTCGGCGCGGCGGACGCGGCGACCGCGGGCGCTGCCGGTCCACCGAAGTCGTAGTGGCGCTTCAGATAGTCGGAGCCACCGGACGACGGCGCAGCCGCGACGGCCGACGTGCCGATCAGCAGTGCGAACGCGGCATGACCAAGCCTGCTGCGCGCCGCTGCACGCCTCCAACGTACTCCCGGATGGCAACCCAAGGTTTCGCCATACAAAACTCTTGTCACTTGAGCGAGAATCCTCTGCATGGCGAAAAGTGAAGGCAAGACCCCGACGATACAGGTGCTCGAGCGCGCGTTCGGCTTGCTCGACGTGCTGGCGAGCCACCCTGACCCGGTTTCGCTGAAGCACATCAGCGAGAAGACCGGGCTGCACCCCTCGACGGCGCACCGCATCCTGAACGATCTGACGATCGGCCGTTACGTCGATCGGCCCGAGGCAGGCAGTTATCGGCTCGGCATGCGCCTGCTTGAACTCGGCAACCTCGTGAAGGCACGCCTCGACGTGCGCGACGCCGCCCTCGGCCCGATGCGCGAACTGCACAAGCTGACGCACCAGCCGGTGAACCTGTCGATGCGGCAAGGCGACGAGATCGTCTACATCGAGCGCACGTACAGCGAGCGCTCGGGGATGCAGGTGGTGCGCGCGATCGGCGGCCGCGCGCCGCTGCACCTCACGTCGGTCGGCAAGCTCTTTCTCGCGCACGACGACGCGCCGCGCGTGCGTGCCTACGCGACGCGTACCGGCCTGGCCGGGCACACGAAGAACAGCATCACCGAACTCGCGCAACTGGAGCGCGAGCTCGCGCGCGTCAACCAGTACGGCACGGCGCGCGACGACGAAGAACTGGAGTTGGGCGTGCGCTGCATGGCCGCGAGCATCCTCGACGACCAGGGCAAGCTGATCGCGGGGCTGTCAATCTCGGCACCCGCCGACCGGCTCGAAGAGAGTTGGCTGGAACGCTTGAAGGAAACCGCGGCGCAGATCTCGGCGGCGCTCGGCCACCGGGGCTGAAGGTCTGCCGCGGCCGAACGCCGCGGCGAGGCGATCAGATCAGGACGTCGCCTTCGGCAGCGCCGCGGCGGCCGCCGGCACATGCGCCGGCAGTTCAGCGATCCAGCGGCGCACGCGCTCGGCGTCGCCGATGCGCGAGTACTTGCCGGTTGAATCGAGGAACACCATGATCAGCTGGCGCCCCGCCATGCGCGCCTGCATCACGAGGCAGCGGCCGGCTTCGGTGATGTAGCCGGTCTTTTGCAGCGCGATGTCCCACGCCGGGCTGCGCACCAGCGCGTTGGTGGTGCGGAACTGCGTCGGGCGATTGCCGACCTCGACCTCGAACTCCGGCGAGGTCGAAAACTGGCGAATGATCGGGTGCTCTTGCGCGGCCTTGACCAGCGTCGCCAAGTCGCGCGCGCTCGACTGGTTGCGGCTCGACAAGCCCGTCGGCTCGACGTAGTGCGTGTCGTTCATGCCGAGCGCCTGCGCCTTCTGGTTCATCGCCACGACGAAGGCATCGAGACCGCCCGGGTAGGCGCGGCCGAGCGCATGCGCGGCGCGGTTCTCGGACGACATCAGCGCCAGGTGCAGCATCTCTTCGCGGCTCAGCGTGGTGCCGACCTTCAGGCGCGAGCGGCTGTTCTTCTCGGTGTCGACGTCGTCGTCGGTGATCGTCAGCGCTTCGTTCAGCGGCAACTTGGCTTCGGCGACGACCACCGCGGTCATCAGCTTGGTCAGCGACGCGATCGGCAGCACCGCCCCCGGGTTCTTGCTGAACAGCACTTCGTTGGTTTCGGAGTCGAGCACCAGCGCGACGCTCGACTTCAGGTCGAGCGAATCGGCGGTGTTGTGCAGGCCGTAGAGTTGGCCGAAAGACGGCCGGGCCGGCTCGACGCGCATCACGCTCGACACGCGCTTGATGCCGCCGACGCGACCGGCATTGCGCAATACGACGACTTGGCGCGAGCCCTTGACCGAACGCGCCTGCTTGGCCACCGGCGCCTTCGATTTGACCGGCGCGACCGCGTGCGCGCGCTTTTTTGCCGAGGCCTTCTGCGCCGCGTCGGCGTGCATCGGCAGGATCAGCGAAACGGCAGCAACCAAGGCCATCAGCCCCGTTGTAACAAACTTGTTGATTGACGCCACGGCAGTCCCTTTGCGCTCAGTGGCGCGAGTGTAGGTGAAAGAAAAAAACCGCGCAAGATCAAAAACTTACGCGCTCTTCCTCAAGTCAGTACTTGGGACTGGTGAAATGCGGCCAAATGTCAACCTTGGGCCGCAACGCGCTCGATCTTGCTGTGCAGTTTGTTCAACGCCGAGAGATACGCCTTGGCGGACGCCACAACGATGTCCGGGTCTGCGCCCACGCCGTTGACGACCCGGCCACCGTGTTGCAACCGAACCGTCACTTCGCCCTGAGATTCTGTGCTGCCCGAGGTGATGGCATTGACGGAATAGAGCAGCATTTCAGCGCCAGATTGCAGCTTCGACTCGATCGCCTTCAGGCTGGCGTCGACCGGACCGTTGCCGTCGCTTTCGGCGTGGTACTCGACCTCACCGGCCGCGAATGCGACGCTCGCGTGCGGCCGCTCGCCCATCTCGGAGCGCTGCGAGAGCGCGAGCAGCCGGTAGTGTTCGTGCTCCGCGGTGACCGATTCGTCCATCACCAGCGCGATGATGTCTTCGTCGAAGATGTCGCTCTTGCGGTCAGCGAGTTCCTTGAAGCGCACGAAGCCGGCGTTGATCTCGGCCTCGCTTTCCATCTCGATGCCCAGTTCCTTGAGCCGCTGCTTGAACGCGTTGCGGCCCGAGAGCTTGCCCAGCACGATCTTGTTCGCGGCCCAGCCGACGTCTTCGGCACGCATGATCTCGTAGGTGTCGCGCGCCTTCAGCACGCCGTCCTGGTGGATGCCCGAAGCGTGCGCGAACGCGTTCGCGCCGACCACCGCCTTGTTCGGCTGCACCACGAAGCCGGTGGTCTGCGAAACCAGGCGCGAGGCCGGCACGATCTGGGTCGTGTCGATGCCAATGTCGAGATTGAAGTAATCGCGGCGCGTCTTCACCGCCATCACCACTTCTTCGAGCGAGCAGTTGCCGGCGCGCTCGCCCAAGCCGTTGATCGTGCACTCGACCTGGCGACAGCCGCCGATCATCACGCCAGCCAACGAGTTGGCCACCGCCATGCCGAGGTCGTTGTGGCAATGCACCGACCAGACCGCCTTGTCGGAGTTCGGGATGCGCGTTCGCAGGTCGAGCAGGAACCGGCCGTAGAGCTCGGGGATCGCGTAGCCGACGGTATCGGGCACGTTGATCGTGGTCGCGCCTTCGTTGATGACCGCTTCGAGCACGCGGCACAGAAAGTCGGGGTCGGAGCGGTAGCCGTCTTCCGGCGAAAACTCGACGTCGCCGTTCAGGTTGCGCGCGAAGCGCGTCGCGAGTTTCGCTTGCTCGAACACCTGGTCCGGCGTCATCCGCAGCTTCTTCTCCATGTGGAGTGCGCTGGTCGCGAGGAACAGGTGAATGCGGGTTGCGTTGCCGCCGGCGAGCGCCTCGGCGGCGCGCGAGATGTCGCGGTCGTTGGCGCGGGCGAGCGAGCAGATCGTGCTGTCCTTGACCGCGTGCGCGATCGCCTTCACGCACTCGAAGTCGCCGTTCGACGAGGCCGCGAAACCGGCCTCGATCACGTCGACCTTCAGGCGCTCGAGCTGGCGCGCGATGCGCAGCTTCTCGTCCTTGGTCATCGAAGCGCCGGGCGACTGTTCGCCGTCGCGCAAGGTGGTGTCGAAAATGATCAGCTTGTCGGCCATGGTCGTGCTCCTGGTGAACCGGGGATGTTAGGCGAGCGAGGCGAGCGCGTCGTGCCCGACCGCGACGCTGCGCGCCCGCCCGAGGCCCGAGACGATCGCCTTCAGCGAGGCCGAGACGATGTTGGTGTCGATGCCGACGCCGAACAGCGTCTGCGCCTCGGCGACGCGCAGCTCGACATACGCGACCGCGCGCGCATCCGCGCCGCTGCCGATCGAGTGCTCGTGATAGCCGAGCACCCGAAGCGGCGTGCCCGTGTGCGCCGCCAGCCCCGCGACGAAGGCGTCGATCGGCCCGGTGCCGGCGCCTTCGACACGGAACTCACGCGTCGCCAGCGTCACGTCGGCGCGCAGTCGCGAGCTCCCGTCGGGCTGCTCGGTGACGACCGGATGCGCGACCTGCGCGCACATCCGGTCGTGGGTCGCGTACTCGCGCTGGAAGATGGCCCAGATCTCGGCCGCCGAAAGCTCCTTGCCGTTCGCGTCCATCACCTTCTGGACGACCTGGCTGAACTCGATCTGCAGCCGGCGCGGCAACTCAAGGCCGTATTCGCTTTCGAGCAGGTACGCGATGCCGCCCTTGCCTGACTGGCTGTTGACGCGGATCACCGCGTCGTAGCTGCGACCGAGGTCCTTCGGGTCGATCGGCAGGTACGGCATCTCCCAGATGTCGCTGTCCCGGCGGGCCGCGAAGGCCTTGCGAATCGCATCCTGGTGCGAGCCCGAGAACGAGGTGTAGACCAAGTCGCCGGCATACGGATGGCGCTCGTGCACGGCGATCTGGTTGCAGTGCTCGACACAGCGTCGCACCTCGTCGATGTCCGAGAAGTCGAGGCCCGGATCGACACCTTGCGTGTACAGGTTCAACGCGACGTTGACGATGTCGAGGTTGCCGGTGCGCTCGCCGTTGCCGAACAGGCAACCCTCGACGCGATCCGCGCCGGCCATCAGCGCGAGCTCGGCGGCGGCCGTGCCGGTGCCGCGGTCGTTGTGTGGGTGCACCGAGAGGATCACGCCGTCGCGGCGTTCGATGTTCCGGTGCATCCACTCGATCATGTCGGCGAACACATTCGGCGTCGCGTTCTCGACCGTCGTCGGCAGGTTCACGATGCATTTGCGATCCGGGCGCGCGTTCCAGACTTCGGTGACCGCATCGACCACACGCTTGCTGAACGCGAGCTCGGTGTTCGAGAACATCTCGGGCGAGTACTCGAAGCTCCAATCGGTTTCGGGTTGTCGCGAAGCGCACTCGGCGACGAAGCGGGCCTCGCGCCGCACGAGCTCGACGATGCCGTCTTCGTCGAGCCCGAGCACGACGCGCCGCATGATCGGCGCGATCGGGTTGACGATGTGCATGATCGCCCGCCTTGCACCCCGCAGCGCCTCGTAGCTGCGCGCGATCAGCGGCTCGCGCGCATGGCTCAGCACCTGGATCGTCACGCCGTCGGGGATGCGATCCTCCTCGATCAGTTTGCGCACGAAATCGAACTCGACCTGCGAGGCGGAGGGGAAGCCGACCTCGATCTCGGTGAAGCCGATCTTCACGAGCATCTCGAACATCCGCAGCTTGCGCGCGATGTCCATCGGCTCGATCAGCGCCTGGTTGCCATCGCGCAGGTCGGTGCTGAGCCAGATC